>JBOGEA010000082.1:0-18671 GCA_050743205.1 Egibacteraceae bacterium
ATGATGGGCTCGATACTGTTGAGGCGAACCTGCACCTCGGATTCGGCGCGGATCAGCGCGACTACTCGGCCGCCATCTTCATTCTGGAAGACCTCGGGGTCAAAACCATCCGGCTGCTCACCAACAACCCCGCCAAGGTCGCAGCGTTCGAGCAGTCGTCGATCCGGGTGGACGCCCGGGTGCCGCTGGTGGTGCCGGTGACCGACCACAACCGCAGGTATCTGACGGCCAAGCGGTTGCGTCTGGGACACCTGCTCGAACCCCTCGGGGAATGATCGTGCAGGGTGGCATCGTGGCCAAGCGGGTCCTGCTGGTCTCGGCCGCCAGTCCCTATCCGGTCGTCACCGATGGCTGCCAACGGCTGGTCAGCGACTATCAGACGCGCCGATCCTTCTGTTTCACTGACACCCATCCTCACCCCGATGTGCCCGACGGACTGTTCCGCGGCATCCTGTCCCATCGCATCAGTGACCCGCACCGGGACCTGCTCCTCGTCGGCGGCTCCTACGACGATGAGGTGTTCTGCTCGGATCGAAAAAGCGAAGAGCTGGTGCTCACCGTGGGGAGGATCTGTCCATACAAGAACCAGCTCGAGCTGGCCTCCCACTACCGGGAGGCGATCTTCGAGGAGTACGGGCTGATCGCCTGCGGCGCCACCTGCGTCGTCAACGGTGACGACCGGGGCTTCGCCGAGGCGGACCTGCGGCCGAACGTCTACGGCAAGGTCACCGCCAAGCGAGGCTCGGTCATCGATCTCGTCGCCCAAGCGCTGCGCGACAACGTTCGGATCGATGGCTCCGAATGGGCGCGAAAGTATTCGCTGCGCGAGATCCGCGCTGTCGTGCGCCAGTTCATCCATGAGCGGCTGTAGGCGGTCCCTCTACTTTGTGGCGCCCCACCGCGTCGCGGTGCGGGAGGAGCCGCTGCCGCCGCCCGCCGCTGGGCAGGTGCTGGTCGAGACCCTGGTGTCCGCCATCAGCCCGGGCACCGAGATGCTGGTCTATCGCGGCCAGGTGCCGGCCGGCTTGCCCCTGGACTCGTCCATCTCCGCCCTCGCTGAGGCGGCGGCCTTCCCCGTCAAGTACGGCTACGCCGCAGTGGGCAGGGTCGCGCGGCTGGGAGCGGAGGTGAGCCGCGAGTGGCGGGGGCGGCTGGTGGTCGGTCTCCATCCGCATGAGAGCCACTTTTGGGCTTCGCCCAGCGAGCTGATTCCCGCTCCCCCGGGCGTGTCGCCTGAGGCCGCGGCCTTCCTGCCCAATGTCGAAACGGCGGTCACCTTCCTGATGGACGGCCAGCCGATCGTCGGCGAGCACGTGGCGGTGTTCGGGCAGGGCGTGGTGGGCCTGCTCACGACGGCCCTGCTGGCGCGCATCCCCCTATCGGGCCTCGTCACGTTCGACCGTCATCCCCTGCGGCGGGGATGGTCGCTCGATCTGGGCGCGCACCGCGCCGTGGACCCAGCCGTGCCTGGCGAGCTGGACCCTCTGCGCTCCTCCTTCGACCTGGCCTACGAGCTGTCCGGCAGCCCGGCCGCCCTGGACCAGGCGATCTGTGTCACCGGCTTCGACGGCCGGGTGGTGATCGGATCCTGGTACGGCGACCGGCGCGCCGACCTGAGTTTGGGCGGAGCCTTCCACCGCAGCCGCATGCGGCTGATCAGCAGCCAGGTGAGCACGATCGCGCCCCGGTGGGCCGGCCGCTGGAGCAGGGCCCGCCGTCTGGAGGTCGCCTGGCGGATGCTCGCGGCGGTCGATCCCGCCCGCCTCATCACCCATCGCTTTCCCGTCTCGCGGGCGGCCGAGGCCTACGACCTGCTCGATCGCCGGCCTGAGGAGGCCGTTGCGGTGCTCCTGACCTACGATGCGTGATGCGGGCCGGCCTCGTGATCTACGGCAGCCTGGAGACCCTCACCGGCGGGTACCTCTGCGACCGCAGGCTGCTCGATCACCTGGCGTCGCGAGGCGATCAGGCCGAGGTGGTCTCGCTGCCCTGGCGGAGCTACCCACGCCACCTCACAGACAACGTCTCGCCGTCGCTGATCCGCCGGCTCAGGAGGGCGCGCTTCGACGTCCTGCTGCGGGACGAGCTGAATCACCCGTCGCTGGTCCTGCTCAACCACAGGCGACGGGCGACCTCGACCGCGAGCGCCCGGCCGAGGCAGCCCTCCTGCGGTTCCATTGGGGCTGCGCCCGCTATCCGACGTACGAGGACTACCGAGCTGCCCTTGACCGCGCCGGGTTGACGGTGATCCACGAGGAGGACCTCAGCCCACTCATGCACTGCCGTGACGAAGCGGTCCTCGACCGGCTGGAGAGGGCATGCTCCCTGCATCTCGGCGGGATCGCGCTCGAACGGCTCCACGGCTCGGGGGAGGTCCGCTACCGGCTCCTCGTCGCCCGCAATGACGACCGCGCGATGCGATGCGATGATGACGGACCGTCCCCCTGTACAGCGTCCCCGTGAGGCGAGCGTTTCATCGCCCAGCACTCCCTCGTCGGGGGCGACTGGGGCCGGGAGAACGAGCTGAGCTCGCACCGCTGTCGGGTCGACGCGCGGTACGAGGGGACGAGCCTTGACTGGCACGGCTTCCTCCTCGACATCGACGAGGGCGGGCGAACTCCCCCGCGAGGGGGAGCAGATGGATGGCTATCCTCCACCCGATCTCGAGCAGCGTCCCCACGCCGCGCATCCGCCAAGAGCCGGTGGAGATCCCGAGACGGTACGCGCGAGCAGGCGTTCGGCGGGCCGTGGGCGTTGTGATACCGCGGAGCGAGGCCGTCGAAATGCGCAGCCAGCTCCTGAGCGGTCTGGATGACTCGGGTCTTGAGCCTGAGCCTGACATGCGGTCAGCTGGAGGCGATGATGTCCTCCAGCTCCTCGAAGCGGCGGATCGAGAAGTCGGGTCGATAGGACTTGTAGCGCTCTTCGTAGTCGCGCTCGGACGTGTAACCCAGGTGATGGCAGGTCATCATGCCAGCTCTGTGGCCGCCGACCATGTCGGCATTCCAGTTGTCGCCGACGAAGAGGACGCGCTCCGGTGGAACGGCGAGGCTGTCGAGGGCTGTCGCGAACAGATTTGGATGCGGCTTGACGTAGCCGACCTCACCTGAGATCACGACGGGATCGAGCAGACGCGAGATCCCCGTGGACTGAAGCGATCGCCGAAGGGAATCCCCGCACGGGTAGTTCGAGACGAGGCCAACGCGAATAAAACTGCTCATTCGTTCGAGAGTTCTCGCCACGTCGTCCTCGATTGCGATGGACATCACGAAGAGATTCTGAAACTCACGGTTCGCGTTGATGACCATGTCCTCTGTGATGAAAGAGGTTCCTTCGTAGGCCTCGCGGAGCACCTGCTCCATCTGCTCGAAGGGGGTGAACTCCCGCAGATCAGTGGACAGGATGGGCATGACGCAGACCCTGTCCATGGTCTTCCCGAGCACTCGCGGCTCGATCGGGGCCACGATCCGCGAAAGAGCCTCGGCGAGCCGGACATGAATCCACTCGATCTGTGGCCGGTCGAACTGCACGACGGTGTTTCCGTAGTCGAGAAGGAGAGCCTCGAACCGTGGCATTAAGACATCATGGTACAAGCCGAGCACTCGACGCGCGGGTTCCCCACCACCGGCGTCACGGGGGCTGGGACTGCGCAGATGACGGCTCCGGCCAGGTCTCGATGCTCACAGGCCTGCGGAGGTGCCGGAGTGCAGGGCGCTGATGGCGGCATCGACGAGGCCGGTGGCGCGGTCAAGGACCGAGTCGAGGTGTGTCGGGTACGGTTTTCCTCCGCATCCGAAGGAAAACCGCACCCGAACCGGTGTCTTGGCTCGCTCGCCTGCGGTTTTCCTGGCGCATCCGAAGGAACCGTACCCGACACACCGTCGCTGGCCGCCTTGCCCATGCATGACATCGGACGCAGAACAGCCCCGCCCGGAAATTTTGCAACAGCCTCCCGCCGCGCCGAGATGCGCGAGCTGTCCCAGGCCGAGAACGAAGCCGACCTCGAAGTGGTCGTCAAGGCATTGGCCGACGCCAGGTTGCTGGTCTCAAGCGACGTCGACGTCGCCCACGCGGCGCTCATCCGCGGCTGGCCGAAGCTGCGCGCCTGGATCGACGAGGATCGCGGTATGGCCGCGCCCGTAGACAGCCTGAGCGGTGACTGGCGTCGCTTCGTCAGGTCAAAGGTCGGCCCGCGATCGGCCGTTGAAACTTGCGGAGCTGACAGAGCCCGGTCCTTCGATGCACCGCATCTGGCGGTTCTCGAGCGCATCGGCGGCACGCTGCCCCGTTGACCGCCGATGCTCGCCAGGCACAGACCGCCCGTTCCTGCGCTTGGAGCGTGCTGGGTGCCTGATGCTGACACCATCGCGCCAGGACTCCAAGCCACGTCCTCAGATGCGGGTCAAGGTGAGGCGTTCGTCGAGGTCACGGACACAGGCCAGCAGGCTCCACTCGGGGGGGAACCCGCCGCGCACGCCGCGGATCCGCTGGACGCCCATCCGATCACTCGGGGCGGTGGCGGAGTCGAGCGCGCCGGCCAGGTCGGCGCAGGCCGGCTCGGGCTGGCCGTCCAGCGCCCAGGTGCGGGCCATGTCGGCGCGCATCTGGGGGCACTCGTGGCACCCGGGGTGGGCCAGGACCGTGCGGAACTCCCCGCGCGCCTCGTCGGTCCGCTGTGCCAGCAGGTGGCCCCAACCGGCGCTGGCGTGCAACAACGCGGGACGAAGATGGCCCGACAGCGCCAGGAACCCGGCCTCGGAGCCGTCGACACGCTCGGCCGCCACTCGCGCCCCCTCCAGCGCCACCTGGAACCCATGTCCGTCCCTGGCCCGGGCGCGGGCCGTGGACAGCACGCGCAGGACCTCCCCGCGCGTGTGCGGGTCGGCGTTGACCGCGTGCACGGCGGCGTTCTCGGCGCGGATGCGCGCGAGCGCGTCGAGGTCCCGGCGCTGACCGCCGAACTGCGTGGAGTTGAATGTGATCGCCGCAGCCCACAGCGCCTGCGCCTGCAGCGCGTCGTCGCCCGAATCGGCGGCCAGGCCGCGGGCGAGGGTGAACAGCTCGTCCGCGACGCCCAGCTCACGCTGGTAGAACGCCAGCATGCCGCCCTCGGTGTGCAGCCCGACCGCGACCGCATACAGCCGCGCCCGCAGGTCAGGGGTCATGGGGCCGCGCAGCGCGGCGCGCGCGGCGGCGGCCTGATGGGCAACCACAGCGAGGAGCCCGTCACGGTGCACGGTAGGGTCGGCAAAGGCGCGGAAGGCGGCGTCGGCCGTGGACTCGTAGAGGGCGACGAGCCCGCCGTCCACCGGGTGGCGATCGTCGGCCAGGCGTCCCAGCGCCTGGGCGGGCAGCGCCGCCCCCAACAGTTTCTCCAGCGACGCGAGAGCGGCGAGCAGCCCCGCCGCCGCGCTGCCGCATAAAACATGCCGCCGGTCCATGTCGTCATCCTCACCCGCCGTGGGCGGCGTCGGATTGTCCGGCGCCGCCAGCGGCGCGTCGCTGCACAACTCTACAAGGGCCTTGGGCGGCTCGGCGCCTTTGAGCAGGGCGCGCAGCTGGGCCAGCGTGGGGCGCAGCGCAGGGTGTCCCGGGACGGGTTGTGCTCGCCGTGCTCGGCTCTGCACAGGGTCGGCCCCACCAGTCCGGTGTTCTCCCCGATCGACGCCGCGAAGTCCCGCCCCTGCCTGGCCAGCCGCTGCAGGGACCACATGCGGTCTGAGCGCAGCGTCCGCAGCATCTCGCCGTCGATCTCGACGCCGTTGTTCGCCATCGCCTGCCCCCTCACTCGTCGTCTGCCGAGGCCAGGCAACGTACGCCATCCCGCACCGGCGTGGTCATGGACCGTGTTCGATGAGCGGCCGATGCTGACAGACGAAGGCTCGCACCGGCGCGCTGGAGCCGCCGGTCGCGGGCCGCCACTTCCCGACTCTCTCCGAGGTGACGAGATGAGCCACACGCACCTTGTCTGCATGGACGGCAGCTCGCGGGCGGCGCGGCACGCCCGCCAGGCCGAGCCTCACGGCTGGCGTGCCCGGGCCGCCTGTCCGGGCGAGGACACGACATCGTCCTTCCCGCTCGGCGCCACTGGGCGAGCGCTGGATCAGATGGAACGGGCGACGCGGGGGTGCGCCGGCGGCCATGTCGTCGTTGAATGCTTGCAATGGGCGCTGACCACCGGCCAGGGCTGTGGCATCCGCGGCGGGTTCACCGAAGCGGAGCGCGCCGACCTGCGGCGGGGGACCGACCGCTCGCCGAGGCAACCGGCGATGACTGGGCTGACAGACCGTGGCTGCCCGCCCGCATGCTGGCCATGCACGCGCGTGGCCGTCCGCCGAGGCGGTCGGCGATGACTGGGCTGACAGACCCTTGGACCTGTCCGGCCCGCACGCTGGCCATGCACGCGCGTGGCCGTCCGCCGAGGCAACCGGCGATGACCGGGCTGACAGACCCTTGGACCTGTCCCGCCCGCACGCTGGCCATGCACGCGCGTGGCCGTCCGCCGAGGCAACCGGCGATGACCGGGCTGACAGACCCTGGCGGCCCGCCCGCACGCTGGCCATGCACGCGCGTGGCCGTCCGCCGAGGCAACCGGCGATGACCGGGCTGACAGACCCTGGCGGCCCGCCCGCATGCTGGCCATGCACGCGCGTGGCCGTCCGCCGAGGCGGGCGGCGATGACCGGGCTGACAGACCCGCGGCCCGCCCGCACGCTGGCCATGCACGCAGGGATCCTCGCCGACCGCGCCGAAATCAGCGCAGCCGACTGGCGGACCAGCGC
The DNA here is from genome assembly GCA_050743205.1 of Egibacteraceae bacterium. GTDB lineage: Bacteria > Actinomycetota > Nitriliruptoria > Euzebyales > Egibacteraceae > JBOGED01. The sequence goes on from JBOGEA010000082.1 coordinate 6,782, forward strand.
CGGCTGTGACCCTCTCGCCGCGACACTGGCCCTCAGCCGGTTCACGATCGCCGCCGACCACCTCACCGCGCTGGCCGCCCGACTCGCCGCGCTGCCCCCCGACCCCGGCAGGCCCGACCGCATCCACCTGCGCGGGCTCGCCGGCCACATCACCGCCGCGCTGGGCCAGATGCGCCGCCCAGACGGGCAGCCCGCGCCCCCAGCCGACCTCGCCGAGGCCGCCGAGACGATCCGCGAGGCCGCCGACGTCCTGCTGACCGCGACAGCCCCATCGCTCACCCCCGCCGACCTCCCCGACCCAGAGTCGATCCGTGTACAGGTCAGCGCCAGCCGCCGCCAGCCGCGCCCGCCCCGCGCATGCGGCCCGATCGAGCCGGCCCGCCGCGTCACCGACGTGCGCGCCATCCAACGCCTGGCCCGCCCGGTCTGCGCCCGGCGCTGGGATGTGGCGCCGCTCGGCGGCCCCAACGACGGGCTGTGGGCCCGCTGGGCCGGCCAGCACGGCCACCAGCGCCGGTCATGACCAGAGGCGCCGGCGACGTCCGGGTCACCGACCGGCGGCTGATCCTGACCGTTCCATGCTGCGATGGCCAGGTGGTCGCGCTGCCCCGCGCCGGCCTCGACGTCGGTCCGCTCGTCGACCATCAGATCGTCTGCCGCGCCTGCCAGCGACGCTGGACGGTCAGGTTCCTGGCCGAGCGTCGCTACGGTCTGCGCGCTTGTTGGACGCAGCAGCAGACCGCGCCGGGGCCATGACCGCCGCCTCCCCGGCGACCGCGGGTCGGTCGGAGACTGGCCGGCGCAGCCGTGCGCTGGCTGCGCCGACAACGCCTCCACGACGCCGCGAACAGACACACTCGACCTGGCGGCGGCGGCGCCCCGCACTCCGCTCCCCGGGCGGAGAGCCGCCCCGCCCCTGACGCCGGGGCCCCAGCCGGGGCCCCGCGCGTCACCCCGCGACCCGCCGGCTGAATAAGGAATAGGGGATTGACGCCACGGGTTGGATCGCCTTCGCTGAGATGCGAACCGCCCCGCAAGGCAGGGGATCGACGTGACCGCAACCACCAGCCGCCGCCCGCGCACAGACGAGACCATCAGGATCGTCCTCGACGACGCTGATCTCATCGAAGACCTCGACGTCTACGGGCCGAGCCAGCGTGACGGGCCACTGCCGCAGCCGGACCGCGAGAGGTCGGCGTCGACATCCCGCCGCCGAATTCGGCGGAGACGCCATGACCCTCGAGGTCCTCGAACGGCTCAGTGCGCCAGCGGCCTGATGAGCGTGATCAGCGTCTGCCTCGTCCCAAGACCGCGACCGAGCGCATAAAGAAGGAGCCCGCCAATGCCCGCCGAGCTCGGACTCGCAGTCAGGCGGCGCTCCGCGACGCCGGCGTCGGCGGTCAACATCCGCCGGGACACCGCCGAGCCCGCCGCGGTGGTCTCGAAGATCGTCGACATCGACCTGTGCATCGGCTGCAAGGCCTGCGAGGTCGCGTGCAAAGAGTGGAACGACCTGCCCGCCGAGCCGACCGTCAACACCGGCAGCTATCAGAGCCACCCGGACCTGACCGCGACCACCTGGGATCTCATGCGGTTCGAGGAGCGCGAGGTCGGCGCGGACGGGCTGGCGTGGCTGATCCGCAAGGACAGCTGCCTGCACTGCGAGGAGCCGGGCTGCCTACTGGCCTGCCCCGCCCCCGGCGCGATCGTGCAGTACGAGAACGGGATCGTCGACTTCGACCAGGCCAACTGCATCGGGTGCAAGTACTGCATCGCCGGCTGCCCGTTCGACATCCCGCGCTACGACGCGGTGAGCAACAAGGTCTACAAGTGCACGCTGTGCATCGACCGGGTGTCGAACGGGCTGGAGCCGGCGTGCGTGAAGTCCTGCCCGACGGGGGCGATCAGGTTCGGGACCCGCCAGGACATGATCGCCTACGGCGAGGCCAAGGTGGGCAAACTGCGGGACCGCGGGTTCACCGACGCGCTGCTCTACAACCCCCAGGGCGTCGGCGGGGTCCACATGATGTACGTGGTGCCGCACGGCGACCTGCTGGAGGGCTACCACCTGCCCGAGAACCCGCGGGTCCCCGGGGTGTACTTCGGGGTTCTGGGCGGGCTGCGCAGGCTCGGGTCGGCCGCCACGTGGGCGGGGATCCTCGGCACCGCGCTGTTCTTCCTGCGGACGGGGAGGCGACGGCCAACGCCCGAGGACGAGGCGGTCGCCGAGGCCTACCGGCTCGGGCGCGAAACGGAGCGGGTGAACCCCTACGACGTCCCGGGCGGTGACTCGTGAGCGCCGAGATCACCCGCTACAGCCTCTTCGAGCGCGCTGTTCACTGGTTCGTCGCGTTGACGTTCGCCGCGCTGCTGGCGTCGGGACTCGCGCTGGCCTACCCCCGCATGGCGTGGCTGGCGGGCATGTTCGGCGGCGGCCAGTCGATGCGCTGGCTGCACCCGGTCATCGGCGCGGGCTTCTCGGCCGGCGTGCTGGCGATGGCGATGCTGTGGACCAAGGACTGCCTGTTCTCGAAGGCCGATCGGGAGTGGCTGCGCCGGCTGGGCCGGTATGTGACCGAGGGGCACACCGGCCTGGACACCGGCAAGTACAACGCCGGGCAGAAGGGCTATTTCTGGTGGGCGCTGGTCACCAGCCTCGCGTTGCTGGCCACGGGCGTCCCGCTGTGGTTCCCCCTGCGCCTGGGCCTCGGGCTCCTTCAGGTCATGCGCATCGCGCACCACCTGTTCTTCCTGCTGGCCCTGGCCGGGTTCATCATCCACGTGTACCTGTCGACCGCCGCCTTCCCGGGCACGCTGCCGGCGATGACCAGCGGCAGGGTCACGCGCGGCTGGGCCGCCTGGCATCACCCCCGCTGGTTCCGCGACCACAACCCAGTGGGGACCTTGCCGGGCAAGCGCGACCGCTCAGAAGCATCGGGACCATGAGGAAGGACCCCACTGACGAAGGGCGGCCCTCGACTGCTGGCGGCGGCGCGCGCCCGCGACGCGTGCAACCCGATCCGGCAGAACTTGACTCACGCGCAACGGATTCGCGGACCCGAAGTCCTCAAGCGCTCGCGCAGAACCTGCGCTTTGTCGCCTCGATCTGCGGGCTGCCGCTCGCAAGCCGCCGGTCAAGGATGCGGGCAGGTGCTTGACTTCGTCGAGCTGACGAAACACCGGCGGAAGCGGCTGTGTGAGACCTCGGGCGGGATGCAGCGCCGGCTCGCCCTCGCCGCGGCGCTGGTTCACGATCCCGAGCTGCTGTTTCTGGACGAGCCGACGGCAGGGATCGACCCGGTGCTGAGGAGGAGGTTCTCGACCGCTTCGCCCCGCCGCTTCCCACTGTGGCGCGGCTTCGGCCGGTGACGTACGGGGTTGAGACGCCGCGCGACGTGATGCCGCGCGGTCAGGGCCCGGATCCGCAGAGGCTGCTGACGCCCGCCGCCATGGGCGCACTGCTCCAGGCGGTCAGATGCTGAATCGCCGTCGGGGACAGCCCGGCCAGTTCGCTCAGCGGCTGGCCCGCGCCCAAGCGCTGTCGGGGTCACCGACGGTGGGGGAGCCGCTGAGGCTGGCCTGCGCGATGCTTGCGCACCAGCGTGCCCGGTCGAGCGCGCCGACCGTGGTTGCCGCCGCCGCGCTGCTGGCGGCTGAGGCTGAGGCGAACGCCGCCGCTGGCCGGTTCCCGCTGCTGGACGTCGAGGCTGTGCTCGACCCCCTCACAGCTGAGATCGAGCATGGCGTGCTCGTGCTGTCCGGCCAGGCGCCGGCGCCCCTCGCGGAGGCGGGGCGGCGGCTCGCCACATCGCCTGCCGCGGCACAGTGTGAGCTGGTGCGGGCATGGGCGGACGACGTCACGGTGATCGATCCCCGGGTGGGCTTCTGGGTGCAGGTGGGGGCTGGCCCGATGCTCGAGCTGGCCGCTGCGGCGATCCCTGTGCCCGGCCCGGACCGCTGGCACGGCTCGGCGTGCCCGGCGTGCGGCGGCCCGCCGCAGGTGTCGGTGATCGCCGAGCGGTCCGGCGAGTTCCTGGGCGGTGATCCCCGCTGGCTCGTCTGCGGTCGCTGCGCGACGTGGTGGGGCTATCCCCGGGCCACCTGCTCGGCCTGCGGCGAGGGCGACCCCACCCGCCTGTCGCCGTTCGAGGCCGCGGGCATGCCGTGGGTGCGCGTCGACGCCTGCGGGACCTGCCACGGGTACACCAAGACCTTCGACCTGCGCCAGGACGGCGCCCGCGACGTGATCCCGCTGGTCGACGACATCGCCAGCCTCGCCTTGGACCTGTGGGCCGCCTCCCAAGGCTTCCACCGCCCCGTCCGCTCCCTCGCAGGCGTATAGCGCGGTTACGCCGCTGCAGGCAGCGGACCCCGAAGGAGCAGGCAAATGGCAGAGATGCGGGAGTACGAGCCGGGGACACCCTGCTGGGTCGATCTCGGCACGCCAGACCCGAAGTTCGCGACGGCCTTCTGCACGGGCTGTTCGGCTGGGAGGCCGAGGACGTGCCCAGGACATCGGCGGGTCCCCCTATACGGTTGCCTACCGGGACCTTGAGCACGCGGTCGCCGGATCACGGGACCGATGCGCTGGCGTACTGGCTGTCCTCTTTCGCCGTCACCGACTGCTACGCAGTCGTCGAAGGCGCCCGAGCGCGCGGCGGGACCATCGCGTCCCCACAACACTGTCGGGACATGTCTTCCGTGAAGGTCACCAGGTCACGGGCAGCTCGGTGAGGCCGCCGGTGATCCGCTCGCCGCGCACTCGCAGCCTCTCGGCGGGCACCGCCAGCCGCAGCGTGGGCAAGCGGTGGAACAGCGTGCCGAAGACGGTCTGCAGCTCGATGCGGGCGAGGCTGGCGCCGAGACAGAAACGGCTGCCGTGCCCGAGGGCCAGGTGCGGGTTGGGATGCCTGGTGAGGTCGAACCGGTCGGGGTCGGCGAACGCCGCGGGGTCCCTGTTGGCCGCCGAAAGGGCGAGCAGGACGGCATCGCCCTGCTCGATCGTGACGTCGCGAATGGAGATGTCGGCGTGCGCGTAGCGCGGGAGCCCGCCGCTGCCGTCGACAGCGGCGAACCGCAGGATCTCCTCGACCGCGCGCGATGCCAGCGAGGGGTCATCCTGGAGGGCCTCGCGCTGCTCGGGGTAGGCCACCAGCAGCACGGTGCCGTAATCGATACGCGCGACCGTGGTCTCGTGCCCGGCGAACAGCAGACCGGCCGCCAGTTCCGCAACATTGCTGTCGGTGAGCCCGTCGTCCTCGTGCGCTGCCGCGATGAGGTCGGAGATGACGTCTTCGCCCGGAGCCCGGCGCTTGCGCTGCAGGAGCTGGTGCATGTAGGCGAGCAGGTCGCCCAGCGCAGCCATGGACCGGGCACGGTCCTGCATGTCGGCGATCCCGTCGGACCAGACTCGAAACTGCTCCCGGTCCTCATAGGGGACACCCAGCAGCTCGCAGATCACCAGCACTGGCAGCGGGAACGACAGCTCTTCGTGAAGGTCGGCGGGGGGTGTCATGCTCGCGAGCCGGTCGAGTCGCCCCTCGACGAGATCCTGCACGTGCGTCCGCAGCGCGTTCATTCGCCTGCCGGAGAATGCGGGGGCCAGCAGCCGGCGCATGCGGGCGTGGTCCGCCTGCTCGGTCTGGTAGTCGCCCATGGGGCCGCCCAGGAACGCCGCGTTCGAGATCCGCGGCGCGCGCTCGGGGTCAGGATGCGAACGGCCCAGCCGTACGTCGGCGAGCAGCGCCTTCACGTCCTCGTAACCGGTGACCAACCACGCGACGTCCCCCGCTGGCGTCCTGACCCGCGTCACGGGCCGCTCGGCCTGCAGCGTGCGGAGCATCGGGGCGATGTCGAGGAGGTCAGGCTGCTCGAACGGCAGCCTGGGCAGGTCCTCCACGACCTTCACCGTCTCTGCCTCCTGAACCATACGCGAGGCGCTCTCAGGCTTTGCGTGCCGCCAGTATGGCGCTGTTGTGGACCTCCCTGCGATCTCGTCATGCCGCCCACAGGGTGGAGACGGGCAGCGCGGTGAGGCGCTCCCCGAACGGCAGTGGGCGCCGTCCTGTGCACAGGACGGCGCCCGAGCCAAAGGTGCAGTTTTCCTCCCACTTGAAGGAAAGCCGCGGCTCAAGAACGCGGCCTCTACGCTCGGCAACAGGTTTCCTCCATATCAGAAGGAAAACCGCGGCCAACCCCACGGACGGCTGACAGCGGTCGTTCAGACTGGGCGGATTGTGACGTGTGGGTGATCGGCGAGGAGCGTGTTGAGGTCGTCGGGGTCTGAGGTCAGGACCACGCAGGGCTGTGTGGTGTGGGCGGCCTCTGCGGCGACGAGGGCGTCGATCCCGTCGTCGGTGCCCGCGCGGTAGCGCAGCGTTCCGGCGAGACGAGCGAGCGGCTCATCGACACCGCTGGTCCTGCCCTTGCTGCTCAGGACGTGCAGCACCCAGTTCATCTCTGCGTCCCGCCGTGGATCGCCAGTCACCGTCTCGACGAGCACCAGGGCAGGCACGACCACCGCGCCGGTATGCCGGACGACCCATTCAAGCCAGGTCCGCGACCGAGCCGAGGGTCCGGTCAGCGCGCTCAAGCCTCCACTGTCCAGTACAACGGCGGTTGTGAACTCGCCAACCCGAGGCTTTCTCCGACTCATCGGTGGCCGAAGATCTGCTCAGCGTCGGCGGCGATCTCGGCCATCAATTCCGGACTGGGGGCACCGTACTTCTCGTTCAATTCGTCGATCAGGCGGAGGATCCGCCGCCGCCGCCACGCTTTCGCGGCCTCGGTGAGGAACGCGGAGACGCCGCAGGGCCCGGCCTCCTTTCGGATGCCTGCGAGGAGGCCGGGATTGAACATACCTGTGTACCGTTCCATGCGCTGTGCCATGGGGTGATCGTACTCGCCATACCGAGCCAGACGGTCAGCGGCGGGGGATGAACCAGATGGTGGCAAAGGGGGGAGGGTGAGTTCGGCGGAGGCGGGGAGGCCGTGGCCGGGGTGTCCGTGGCGGTTACGGAGCCGCCGTTGCCGGTGTCGGAGCCGCCGTAGATGTGCGCGTCGGTGTCAGCTCGATTCGGTCCACGGGGGATCCGTTGGGTCGGACTACAATCGAGGCATGATCAGTCCAGCGCCGATTTCGAGTTCACGTGTCGACCTGCTGCGGCGCAACCGGAGTGTCGTGTCCCGGCTTGCCGAGCGACATGGGTTGTCTGACCTTCGTGTCACCAAGACCGGGAGGCTGCTGGTCTCGGTGGCTGAGGATCGGACCTACGTCGATATAGCAGAGTTCGACGCTGCGGTCGAGGATGCGCTCGGGGTTGCCATCGATGCGATTCCGGACGGTGTGCTCGAACACCGGGGTCACTCTGAGGATTTGGACCTGGTGGTTCCCCTATGACGGGATCCCGATGCTCACCTTAGAGCGTGTTTGAGAACTGTCGTAAGGGGGTCGCGTCTCGTCGGGTTCCGCTCTTCCTCCGGGGTGGGTGGGTGGGGGAGGTTGGTGCGGTCGGTCGCTGCACCCGACGAGGCGCGACCCCTGTGTCCGCTAAACGTCGTATTCCTTTAGGGTGGGTGGGGAGGTTGGTGCGGTCGCGGTTCAGGCGGACTTGCATCCGGGGGACTCCCCCGGACCCCCTGGCCGCCTGAACCGCGCTCCGCTCCGCTTCGCCCGCAAGTCAAGGCCGCGCTTCCTCAACACGCTCTGAGGCCGTCAGCCGGCCCAGGCATCGACGATCTCACGGGCGGTGAACAGCGCGTCGAGACCAACCGCGGCATCACCCGTCCGGGTCACCGCCACCAGGGCGGCCTGTTCGGCTCCGGGCACCTGGCTGCGATGCCTGGCCAGCCGAGCCAGGTCGTCGGTCGTGAACCCTCTGCGATCCTTCCACTTGATCGACCCGACGAAGCACACGCGGCCCGTGTCGGGATGGCGGTCGACGCCTACGAGATCCACCTCGGGATCGTTCGTGCGTGTCCAGTAGCCACCGACCTGGCCCGCTCCCCGCAACCGCTCGTCCGAGGCCGCGAGCCGGTCGAGCGCCTCGCGGACCAGGGGCTCGACCGCCCGACCGCGGTACGCGCTCCAGGATTCACGAACGCGGGCGAGGGCCAGGTCGCCCCGCCCACGGGCGACATCGGCGATCCCTGGGGCGACGAAGCGCAACCAGAAACGCAGGTACGGGTCCGCCACACGGTAACGGGACTCACGGGACGGCCTCGTCGAGAACGGGCGGTCGAGCGCCACCAGGCGCTTGTCCTCGACCAACAGCCGCATGGCTCGGCTGAGGGGCGCCGCGCCGATCCCCGCCTTGTCCGCAATGGCCTTGTGGGTCCGCTCACCGGCGCCGATCGCACTCAGCACCTGGCGAGCCTGCAACCGCACTGGGAACTCAGAGCTCAGCACACGCTGGCCTACGACGACGAGATCGCTGTTGTCGTCTGCCAGCTGACCGTCGAGGAACGCCCACATTCCCTGGCTTGCGGGCCATTCGCGCACCAACCGCGGGTACCCGCCCGTGATGAGGTACGCGTCGACCGCCGTCGCGGCCTCGTCGAGGCCGAGCATCGCGGCGGTGTCGGTGACGGTGAACGGCTGGACGACAAGCTCTTTCGCTCGCCCGTAGAGCGGCCGCCCGTAGCCGGTGAGCCCCTCCATCATGGAAAGGTCCGAGCCGATCAGGACGAAGAGGACCGGCCGCGCCTCCAGGACGGTGTCCCACAGCTTCTGCAGGGTCCCCTCGATGCCGGGATCGTTCGCGATCAGCCACGGGAACTCGTCGATCACCACGATGGCGGGTCCCTCCGGCAGCGCGCCGGCCACCAGCCGCAGCGCGGGCTCCCACGACTCGAACGTCACCCCCGAGAACAGCGCCGCTCCGGGAAGCGTCGACTCGCGGGCGACGTCTGCGGTGAAACGGTCCAGGTCAGCTCGAGGCGACGGCTGCCGCGACGCGGTGAAGAAGAGCTGGGGCAGCCCGCTGCGGCGCACGAACTCCGTGACCAGCCGCGATTTCCCCGCCTGACGCCGACCCCTCACGCTGAGAAGGCGACCGCGGCCAGCGGCCAGAACGGCGTCGAGATGGCGTTTCAGGCGCTCCAGATCCGCGCGGCGCCCGACGAATGCCAGACCGTCCATGTCGAGAGACTATCACTCATGTAAGCAACAGTGAGGTTAGTCACATGCGGTCGACACCTACGCTTGGGGGGCGGCGCGGGAGAGGAGGCCGTTGACGAAACGGGCGGAGTCGTCGGTGGAGAACTCTTTGGCCAGCTCGACGGCTTCGTCGATGGCGACGGCGGTGGGGATGTCGGGGCGGTGGAGGATCTGGTGCAGGCCCATGCGCAGGAGGTTGCGGTCGATCACCGGCATACGCTCCAGCCGCCAGTCGTGGGCGTGGGCGCGGATGACCTCGTCCAGCTCGGCGCGGTGGTCGTCCACGCCGCTGACCAGCTCGACGGTGAACTCCGACGGCGGGTCGTCCCCGCGCACGTGGACGTCGAGCACCTCACGGAACCCCCGCTCCCGCAGGTCCGCCTCGTACAGGATCTCCAGCGCCCGCCGGCGCGCCGCCCGCCGCGAGAGCGGCTTCGATCCCCGCCCCCCGGTGGTCCCCGCGGGGGGGCCCTCACCCGGTGCCATCAGGCCCGGGAGATGTACTCGCCGGAGCGGGTGTCGACCTTGATGCGCTCGCCGGTGCTGATGAACAGCGGGACCGATACGACGGCGCCGGTCTCCAGCGTCGCTGGCTTCGTGGCGCCCGAGACGCGGTCGCCTTGGAGGCCGGGCTCGGTCTGAGCGACCTCCAGCTCGACGCTGGCCGGCAGGTTCACGTCGACGACGCTGCTCTGGTGGAAGACCAGGTCGATCGTGTCGCCCTCTTTGACCCAGCGCGTACGCTCGCCGAGCGCGGCGTCGGGGACGTAGGCCTGCTCGAACGTCTCAGTGTCCATGAACACGAGGTTGTCGCCGTCGCGGTAGAGGTACTGCAGCGGGCGCTTGCTCAGGATCGCCTGCTCGACGTCCTCACCAGCCCGGAACGTGCGGTCGACGGTCTTGCTGTTCTGGACGCCCTTCAGTGTGGTGCGGACGAACGCGCCGCCCTTGCCCGGCTTGACGTGCTGGAAGAAATCGACCCGCCACAGCTCGCCGTCGAGCTTCAGGGTCATGCCGTTCTTGAGGTTGTTCGTGGACACCATGGCGCAGGGGGCCTTCCGGGCGGGGATCTCGGGGATCTAAAGAGTGACCAACTCGTGGGTGGCGGTGGTCAGCGGCTCGGGACCGGAGGGCAGGACCGCCACAGTGTCCTCGATCCGCACCCCGCCGATCCCCGGCAGGTAGATGCCGGGCTCGACGGTCACCGTCATGTGGGTGGTCAGTGTAGCAGTGGCCTTCGCGCGCAGGATCGGCTGCTCGTGGATCTCCAGGCCCAGGCCGTGGCCGGTGCCGTGGACGAACTGCTCGCCGTAGCCGGCCGCGGTGATCGGGTCCCGGCAGGCGGCGTCGACCGCGCTGGCGCTGACCCCGTCCCCCACCGCGGCGACGCCGGCCGCCTGGGCCTCGCGCACGATGCCGTAGACCCGCCGCAGCTGGGGATCCACCGGGCCCAGCGCCACGACGCGGGTCATGTCGGAGCAGTACCCCCCGACCATCGCGCCGAAATCGATCTTGACCAGGTCGCCGCGCGCCAGCCGCCGTCCGGTGGGGCGGTGGTGGGGCCGGGCGCTGTGGGGGCCGGCGGCCATGATCGTGTCGAAGGCGAGACTGTCCCCGCCCAGCCCCTCGATCTCATCGCGCAGGCGCCGCGCGGCCTCGATCTCGGTCATCCCCGGCGCGAGCCAGCCGAGCAGCGCCGCAAACGCCGCCGACGTGACCGCGCAGGCCTGGCGGATCAGCGCCAGCTCAGGCTCGTCCTTCACCTGGCGCAGCGCCTCGACCTGGCCGGGGGCCGGCACGACCCGCGCCTGACCCAACTCCTCGGCCAGAGCGCGCGCCTCGTCCCAGGACAGCTCATGGCTCTCGACGCCCAGCCGCTCCCCCAGCCCGAGCCGCGCGGGCAGCCAGCCACGGGTGCGGTCGGTCACCAGCTCGACGTCGGGCGCCTGCGCCGCGGCCTGCTCGGCGTAGCGCCCGTCGGTCACCAGCACGCAGCCGCCGTCCGCCCGCACGAGGCAGGTGCCATCGCCGGTGAACCCGGTCAGCCAGCGCACGTTCACCTCACGCGTGACGAGCAGCACGTCAACCTCGGCCTTGCCGAGCAGCTCCGCCAGCCGCTGGCGCCGCGGCACACCCGTCACGGCCGCATCAGCTCCAGCGCCGCCCGCACCGCCAGGCGGTAGCCGAAGGCGCCGGCGCCGGTGATCGTGACGTGCACGACCGGGCTGACGACGCTGTGGCGGCGGAAGGACTCACGCGCGTGGGTCTGGGACAGGTGCACCTCGACCTTCGGCACGGCGAGCAGCTCCAACGCGTCGCGCAGCGCGTAGCTGTAGTGCGTCAGCGCCCCCGGATTGATGACGACCGCCTCGGTGCCGTCGCGCCGGGCGGCGTGGAGGCGGCGGACCAGCTCACCCTCACAGTCGGACTGGAACGCCTCGAGATCCGGGTGCTCCTGGCGGGCCAACGCGACGACGTCGTCCAGCGTCGCCGTCCCGTACACCGCCGGGTCCCTCGTCCCGAGCTGCCCCAGGTTCGGCCCGTTCACCAGCAGAATCATGTCAGGTCCACCGCCCTCCAGGCCACGTCAGAGCGTCTTTGAGAATTGTCGTGAAGGGTCGCGCCTCGTCGGGTTCCGCTCGCGAACCCCCTTTTAGGTCGCTGCACCCGACGAGGCGCGACCCTGCGCCCACCTACCGTCGTGTGTTTTATGAAGCGGAGCGGTTCAGGCGG
>JBOGEA010000083.1:0-18341 GCA_050743205.1 Egibacteraceae bacterium
ATCCGCCGCATCGCCTCTTTGCGGTCGTGGCGGGCGAGGTGGTCGATGAAGAGGATCCCGTTGAGGTGGTCCAGCTCGTGCAGGAGCATCCTGGCGTCGATCCCCTCACCCTTCACGTTGATCGGCTCGCCGTGGATGTCATAGCCCTGCACGTGCGCGCGCAGCGGGCGTTTGGTCGGGTAGAAGAGGCCCGGGAACGACAGGCAGCCCTCCTCACCGGTCTCGAACTCCTCGGAGACCTCGATGATCTCGGGGTTGACGAGATCACCCGCGGGAAGGATGCTGTTCGCCCACACGAACAGACGTTTGAGCACCCCGACCTGGTTGGCCGCGATGGCGGCGCCCTCAGCCGCGAGCATCGTGAGCCGCATGTCCGCCGCGAGCCGTCGCAGGGCGTCGTCGAACTCGGTGACCTCCAGCGCTCGCTCGCGCAGGATCGGGTCCCCGAAGATCCGGATTCGCAGTGGGGGCATGCGCGTTGTCTCATTCGTTCGTGGCAGGGTCGACATCGACGCGGACCCTGCGGCCGTGGGAACCCCACGCGTGCCGCAATGGGGTGAGCGCGGCTAGGGTGCCACGCAGCGCTGCGGACTTCACGAGCACGGCTCCGTCTGTGGACGGCCCCAGCACCTCGTCCGATGCGGGCAGGCAGTCGCGGAGTTCGGAGGCGACCCGATCGCCGTCGTCGGCAGGGCCGGCGACCCGGATGAGCCACCCGGCCGGAGGGTACCGCAACTCGGCGCGCCGCTCGGCCTCGCGCTCCCAAAACCCGTCCGGGTCCCGCCTGACCAGCGCCTGGATCGCCGGATGGCCGCGCTCACGCGTCTGCACGACGACGCGGCGGGACCAACGCGCGACGGCGAGCCACAGGCGCAGCGCGTCCTCACCCGCGTCCAGAGCCCCCCGCCGCAGCATCGCGTCCGCGTCCACGATGACCGCGAGGTCAGCCGGCGCGTCCCGCAGCCATCCCGGGCGCATCACCACGCTGCCCCGGGTCATCACCGCGATGGCCGGCCTGTTCGCGGGGCCGGGGGCGTCGAAGCCCTCCATCTTGGTGACCTCGGCCTGGGGATAGCTGCGCGCCAGCTCCTGCGCCAGGCGACCCACGCCAGCGGCCAGCGGCGTGGTGCGCTCGTCGCCGCAGACCGCGCAGGGCTTGGCCGGACCGGTCCAGCCGCAGGCGCCGCAGTGCTGGCTCTGTTGCGCATCCATCCCCAGCGATCCGGCGCAGACGGGGCAGGCCAGCCGCCGCCCGCACCCGCAGCAGGCCAGCACGGCGCCTTGACCCCGCCGGGCGGCGAGCACGACCGCCGCGCCCCCGGCCTCGACCACCTCGGTCAGCGCCCGCGCGGTGCGGTCCGAGAACCGGCCTCTGTGAGCCCCGGGCTGCGCGTCGGCACGGTCGACGACCTCGATATGCGGCAGGTGGGCGCGCTGGGTCGCGCGGTCCGCCTCCACGAGTTGGAGCAGCCCCTCGGTCCGGTGCCGCCACGCCGCCGCGCTGGGCAGGTCGCCTATGAGGACACAGGTCGCGTTGGTCAAGCGCGCCCGGGCCAGCGCCACCTCTCGCACGTGATGGCGGGGGCTGCGCCGCTCCTTATACGCAGGGTTGGCCTCGTCGTCGATGATCACGAGGCCGAGGTGTTGGAGCGGCGTGAACACCGCAGACCGCTCCCCTACCACCAGCCGCAGGTGCCCCGCCTGAGCGCGCAGGAAGATGCGGTAGCGGTCGGCGGCGCAGGGGTGGGCACGCAGGTCGACGCCGTCCGGGCCGGCGGCGTTGAGCGCGTCCTGGGGCAGCGCCGAGGAGGGGTCAGGGACGATGAGGAGCGCCGAGCGGCCCGCCGCCAGCGCCCGGGCCACCAGGTCGGCGGCCATCGCGGCGGCGTCGTCCCCGGGCAGCGAGCGCCAGAAGAACGCCTGGCCTGCCGGGCTGCTGGCCGCCTGAAGCATGCGCGAGGCGCGATACGGCCGCCACGCCTGCCCGGGGCATGGGGGGCGGGCTGCTGTCCGCCGTGCCTGGCGGGGCGCCGGCCACGCCGCTGCCTCCGCCTCCACCCTGGCGACGCGGGCGGGCAGGGCATGGCGCAGCACGTCGGCCAGGCTGCCCGCGTACCGGTCCGCGACCCAGCGGAACAGCCGCAGACCGTCCTCGTCGAACCAGGCGGTTGCGCCGTCGACGCGGAGCAGCGGGCGGATCTTTGCCGGATCGGTCGCCGGCTGGTCGCTGACCTCCACGACCCAGCCGGTCAGCCGCCGCCCCGAGAACGACACCCGCACCCGCCGCCCGGTCTGCACCTCAACGCCCTCAGGCACAAGGTAGTCGAACGGACGGTCCAGATGCGCCGGCGCCACCTCGACGACCACCCGCGCGTACCGCTCACCCATGGCGATCGGCCGGGGTCTGGCCTCGCGCCCCCGGGGCCCCCGAGTGCGCCGGCTCGCCAACTGCAACTGCAGCTTTCCTCCGGATCCGGAGGAAACCTGCGGTCAATACGCGGCAAAGCTGGCCGGACCCGCAGCTTTCCTCCGGATCCGGAGGAAAGCTGGCATCCAGGCTGGAGAACACGCCGGCTACGCGCCAGCGGCGCTGCGCAGGTCGTCGGCGCGGTCGGTGCGCTCCCAGGCGAACCCGTCACGGCCGAAGTGGCCGTAGCAGGCCGTCGCCCGGTAGATCGGGCGCCGCAGGTCGAGGTCGCGGATGATCGCGGCCGGCCGCAGGTCGAACACCTCGCCGACGCCCGCCAGGATCTTCTCAGGGTCCACGGTCTCGGTACCGAACGTCTCCAGCGTGACCGCGACCGGATGCGCGACACCGATCGCGTAGGCGACCTGCAGCTCCGCCCGATCGGCCAGCCCCGCGGCCACGATCGTCTTGGCCACCCACCGCGCCGCGTACGCCGCCGACCGATCGACCTTCGTCGGGTCTTTGCCGCTGAACGCGCCGCCGCCGTGACGGGCCATCCCCCCGTACGTATCAACGATGATCTTGCGCCCGGTCAGCCCCGTGTCGGCCTGCGGGCCGCCCACCTCGAACCGGCCGGTCGGGTTCACCAGCACATCAGCCGGATCCCAGGCAATAGTCGGCGGGATCACCGGCTCGATCACATGCTCCACGAGGTCGGGCCGCAGCAGCGTCGCCACATCGATGTCGGGCTGGTGCTGCGCCGAGATCAGCACCCGCGTCACCCTGACGGGGCGAAAGCCGTCGTACTCGACGGTGACCTGCGTCTTGCCGTCCGGACGCAGGTAGGGCACCACCCCGGACTTGCGCACCGCCGCCAGCCGCTCGGCCAGCCGGTGCGCGAGATGGATCGGCAACGGCATCAGCACCTCGGTGTCCCGGCACGCGAACCCGAACATCATCCCCTGGTCACCCGCGCCGAGCAGGTCCAACTCATCGACGTCGTTGCCGGTCCGGTGCTCCAGCGACGTGTTCACCCCCGAGGCGATGTCGGCCGACTGCTCATGCACCGCCACGAACACCCCGCACGTGTTCCCGTCGAACCCCGACGACGCACGGTCGTAGCCCACCCCGATCAGCGTGTCCCGCGCCACCTGCGCGATGTCCACATACGTCTCGGTCGAGATCTCCCCCGTCACCACCACCACCCCATGCGTGACCAACGTCTCACACGCCACCCGGCACCGCTCCGGCCGCGGATCGTTCGCCAGCACCTCGTCCAACACCGAGTCCGAGATCTGATCCGCAACCTTGTCCGGATGACCCTCAGTCACCGACTCCGACGTAAACAACCACCCTCGCCCCATGCCGCGCAGTGTACGCCCACCGCCGTGTCGCCAGCCTCAGTCGAAACGGTAGATGGCGCAGGGACGTCGGCGGCGGGCCGGCTCGGCCTGCGGATCAGGGAAAGCTCGCACGCACGAAGCGGGCTGCAGCGGCCCCGCCACGCGCAGAACGAGCGGCGACCGCCTCAGCCGTTATGCGGGCAGAGGAGGTCGGAGCCGTTGCGGTTCGCGGGTGGTGCTGGGCGTGAGAGGAACGCCATCTGGCGACTGCCGACACCGCACCGATTATCGCGCCGTGTCAGGAGGTCTGGACACGGCCCGTTCCTTCAGGGACGAAACAGTTGCTCTGTTCTGTTAGCGGAGGAAGTGGGCTAGCATACGGCTGGAGCCTCAGTTCTGAGTGACGCAGAAGAGGACAGAACAGCGTAAAATACCGACAATATTGGACACAAGCGCCAAAGAGCTTGAGGGTGACCACAGCATGAATTCTTCTGAACCACAGATGTCTGGACCGGAGCGGCCTACACGTGTTTTCATCAGCCATCGACATGACGATGCGCGGATCGCTCATGTCCTGCGCCAGTTCCTTCGAAGGGTGACGGCGGGAGCCGTGGAGGTCTTTCAGTCATCGTATGAGGGAGGCGGACCTGAGATCGGCAAAATTCTCAGCCAGGAGCTGGGCAGAGAGTTAGCTGAGGCCGAACTCATTTTGCTGATCTACACTATCGCTGATGAGAATTGGTCCTATTGTATGTGGGAATGCGGTGTCGCCTTCGACCCACGCACGAACGACACGAGGATCGTGGTGCTCCAATGCGGACAAGCCATTCCTGCCCCGCTGAACGATCGCGTGCGGGTCAGGCTGGACCGAGAGGAGAGCATTCGCAGGTTTGTTAAGAAGCTCATGACCGACGTCGACTTCTTTCCCCGCCGGCAGACACCCATCACCCGCTTCGGGGCTGACAGCCATGAAGTCGAGGACGCTGCGAGAGAATTGATCGCCCTCTTGAAGCCGGTGGCGTTGGGCGAATCTGAAGAGCACTGGCCGGCATGGCCCTGGCTGCGCTTTGAGGTTCCCCTGGAGCGCGCTCTCGAGATACGGAGCATGTTTCATACCGGCCGATCGGATGACGCTTATACCGCTATCCGGTCCGGATGC
The DNA here is from genome assembly GCA_050743205.1 of Egibacteraceae bacterium. Lineage (GTDB taxonomy): Bacteria > Actinomycetota > Nitriliruptoria > Euzebyales > Egibacteraceae > JBOGED01. Next base: position 4,910 of record JBOGEA010000083.1, read on the forward strand.
GTCATCGGGGACAACGACGACTACGCGGTGGAACTGTTCGGGATTCGCAGGTTCGAACCAAATCAGACCTTGGGATCCTTAGTGACCGATTGGGAGAAGAGGAACGCCGCGCCGTCGCATTGGGCCACGTCGCTCCTCAGACAGATCGCTAAGGCGATCTGCTGGGAGTTTCCAGATCCCGAATGGGCCGCCTTTTCAAACGCGCCAGGGGGTCGGCTTTCTACGCTCCAATATTGTTTCAGTGCGGAAATCGCCAGGGCAGCAGCGCATGCAGTTCGACGTCCAGTTCGTCCGCTTCGACCTCGACAATAAGACTCAGCTGCCTAAGATTCAGATTGCAGTCGACTGACAAGGTGCGGCTGTACCCACGGGCGAATCAACAAAATATGACGCACATGAGAGACTTGGCGCCCCGGCACGCCGGACGTCAAGTTCTCAGCCACACTGTCCGCTGCCCATGATGACCATGCATGCCCGCCCAGGGCCATCCACCAATGATCAATGCTTACATACGTGTAACTGGCCCGAGGTGTTGTGGAGACTTTGCCCCACCTGGTGGGGCAAAGTCTCCACAACACTGCCGTCGATGGGCTGCGAAGGGGAAAAGGCGAGGAAATCCGAACGAGAAGTGCGGAAAGCAAGATGTAAGGATCACCCAGCAGATGCACCCATGATCGCGACCCACACGCCCGACGACCCGATCTCGTCCTCCGCTGCTCTGGACAGCATTGAACATCGGTGGTCGTGACGCGCCAGCGGCCCGCCGAAGGCGACGGTTCGTCTGAGGATCAAGCGCCGCACAGCAACAGGACGGGACGCTCCGCTGACGAGCGGGCGGGGCCTGGCGAACGATACCCGGCAGGGCGTCTGCTGGCCGGGTCCCGAGCCTCCGCAGGGATACAGAGCGGGACCGCCGCCACCGGTACCGGCAGGGCGCGCTCGCTGATCCGTGCAGAGAACCTGGAGAAGCCAGCCTTTCAGGTCTTGGGGTCCGGCGTCACCGTCATGATGTCGGTGTTGTCGTGGGGCGTGAGCGCGTGCTGTCCGCGGTGGTTGGGGTGCTTACGGATCAGGAGGCGGCTGGGAGGAGGCCTGTTGGATCAGGGGTGGCATGCCGAGCGCGCGGGCCGTCCGCAGCGCCTGGGCTCGCAGCGAGTCCGCTGTCTGGCGGTCGCCCGGCAGGCCCCGTGCCAGCAGGGCGTGGGCGTAGTGGCACTGGGTGTGGGCGAGGTGAGGGGCGGCGCCGATCCGCGCGTTGACCTCCAGCGCGACCTCGAAGTGCCGGCATGCCGCGTCCACGTCGCCCATTGTGGCCGCGAGCTGTCCCAAGCAGTGGGCGACCGAGCCCAGACAGCCGACGCCGCGGATGACCACGACACAGTGGTGCGCAAAGGGCAGCAGCAGCTCGTACAGCATCACCGCCCGCCGCGCGTCGCCGAGCGACGCGCAGACCTCGGCGGCGAGGGCGACGGTGAACAGCCACGCCACATGGCGCGGGATGAGCGTGAAGTCCTTGGCGGCCAGCCGCTCGAACTCCCCGCGGGCGGCCTCCTCATCGCCGGCCGCCACATGGATCAGGGCCAGAGCGGCCCGCCAGGCGAGGAGGTGGGAGAAATCGCGGACCAATCCGCTGACGGTCTCGTCCAGCTCGGCCAGGCGGCCCTGCTCCTTGCGCAGCAGCAGAAGCTGGGCGGCGGCCTCGACCTGCGACTGGGTGGCGTCCAGCCGCTGTAAGCGGCGGCCGAAGCCGAGCGCTTGGAGGTTGTGCCGCTCGGCCACGTCGAAGCGGCCGGCCATCAGCGCCCGGGTGCTCCGCCAGATGTGCGCCCAATACAGGTGGACCGGTTGGCGCAGCTCCTCAGCGACCCGGATGTAGGCGCCGAGCTCGGCGTCGGTGGCCGGGACATCGCCCAGCTGCAGGAAGCCGACGATGCGCCACCCGCGGGCCCGCTGCGCCATCTCCCTGTTCGCGGCCGCCTCGGCCAAGGCGAGGATCTCGCCCGCCAGATCCAGCCGCTCCTGGAGCGTGTCGGGGCCGAGGAGGGCGAGACACCTGCTGCCCAGGACCGACGCGAGCACCTCGGTGTCGCCCAGACGCCGGGCCATCGCCACCGCCTGCCGGCTCAACACCAGCCCACGCTCCCGCAGCGCGCGCCGGGCCTCGGCGTCGGGCTGCCAGTACTGCGTCAACACCAGCGTCATCGCGAGGTGGCCCAGCACCTGGGCGCACAGCGGCGAGTCGCCGGCGGCCAGCAACGCCAACGCCTCCTCCAACAGCCCGACCACAGGCTCGACAGCGCCTGGCAGGGGGAGCGCGAAGCCGAAGAAGATCTCTGTGACGCCGAGCGCGGCGCGAGCCAGCCGTCGCGGGTCGCCGAGCGCTCTGGCGCCGCCAGCCGCACCCAGGAGGGTCTCTTGGGCGCTGGCCATGTCGCCCGCCCTCATCTGGGCATCGGCCAAGGCCAGCAGCAGCCCACAGCGGCGGGCCTCATCCGGGTGTTGGCCGAGCGCGAGCGCAAACAGGCGGGCAGCCTCCTCATAGGCCAGCAGGGCCAACGCCCGCTGCCCGGCCCGGGTCAGGTACGCAAGCGCCTTCGCGGCGTCGGCGGCCTGGACGAAATGGGAGGCGAGCTCGGCCAGGCGCGGCTCCAGATCGCCCGCGTACAGCCCCTCCAAGGCCTCGCCGACCTGGTGGTGCAGCAGCGCGCGTCGGGCGCCCAGCTGACGGTACAGCGCGTCGCGGACCAGCACGTGACAGAAGCGGTAGCGGCCGACCGCCCTGGGCACCTCAGCGACGACGCCGAGCCCGACCGCCTGCTCGACCAACTCGACGAGCGGCCCCACCTCAAGCCCGCTCACCGCGTGGAGCACAGCCAGGTCGAACACCGGCCCGATGACCGAGGCCGCCGCCAACACCGCGCGGGCCTGCGCCGGCAGCCGCTCCAGCCACCCCCCCACCACCTCCAGCGCCTGCTGGGGAACACCCTCGTCGAACTCCTCCTCAAAGCGGACCAGGTCACCCCGCTCCGCCAGCGGCTGCACGAGCTGGCTCAAACAGCGGATTGCCACCGGTCCGCTCCCACAGCTTGGCCACCAGCGCCGACGAGACGTCCAGGCCGGTCACGCGCTCGACGAAGTGCCCCACGTGCTTTCCGCTCAGCCCCTCAAGCCTCATCCGGCACGTCACCGGCTCGCGGCCCAGGTCGGCCAGCACACCGACAACGACCTCGTCCAGATCAGCCTTGGCGTCCCGGAACGTCCCGACCACCAGCAGACGCGCGTCGGCCAGCTCACGGACAAGGAACTGCAGCAGCCGCAGCGAGGGCACATCAGCCCGATGAAGATCATCAAGGACCACCACCAACGGACGGGCGCCCGCCACCCGCTTGAGGACCCCGGTCACCGCGTCGAACAGACGGAAACGCGCCTGCGCCGCCGGCAGGTCCGGCGGGTCGGCCAGCCCGGGCAGACGCTCAGCCACCCGCGGCACCAACTGGGCGATCACCGCCGCGTCCGACCCCAACGCATCACCCAGCCGCCCCTGCTCGCAGGCCTGCATCCACGAGCGCAGGATCTGCACCCACGGCCAGAACGGCGGGGCGCCGTCAGCCTCCCACACCCGGCCCCACAGCACCGCCATACCCGCGGCCTGGGCCTGGTCGGCCAGATTCCGGGCGATGCTGGTCTTGCCGATGCCGGGCTCACCACCCACCAACACCAGCCGCCCCCGACCACTGCGCGCGTCGGCCAGCGCACCCCACAGCCGCGCAACCTCGACATCACGGCCCACGAACACACCACGAAATGGTGACGGGCCGGACGCCGGCATCCGGCCCGCCGTAGGGGCTCTGGCAGGTCGTGAAGCCCTGCCAGGGTCGGGTGGAACCCAGTCAAGCTCCGACTTTTGGACCAGGATCGCCTCATGCAGACGCTGCAGCTCCGCACTCGGGTCGATACCCAACGTGTCGGCCAGCAGCGCCCGCACATCATGGTAGACGTCCAGCGCGCCGGCCTGCCGGCCCGCCCGGTACAGCGCCAGCATCAGCTGGCCGCGCAGACCCTCCCGCAGCGGGTGCGCCACGACCAGCGCCTCCAACTCACCGACCAGCCCGGCATGCCGCCCCAACCCCAAATCCGCCGCGATCATGGTCTCTGTCGCGACCAGCCGCAGCTCCTCAAGACGAGCGATCTCACCCCGAGCGAACGGCAGGTCCGCGAAATCGGCCAACGCCTGGCCATACCACATGGCCAGCGCCGCGCGCAGCCTGGCCTCCGCAAGGTCAGGGTCACCGGCCTCCAGCGCCTGGCGCCCGCTGGCAACCAGGCGCTCGAAGCCGGCGGCGTCGAGCCGCTCGGGCGCAGCCCGCAGCAGGTAGCCGGGCCGTCGGGTGACCAGCACGTGGCCGCCGTCGACCGGCCAGCGGCACGGCTCGAGCGCCTTGCGCAGGTTCGACACGTACACGTGCAGGGCGTGGGGAGCGCTGGCGGGCGGCTCACCGGCCCACAGCTCGTCGAGCAGCCGGTCCACAGAGACCACCGTGTTGGCGTGCACCACGAGCATGGCCAGCAACGCCCGCTGCCTTGGTGGGCCGAGGTCGAGCAGCCGACCGTCGCAGACGACTTCGACCGGCCCCAGCACCCGAAACTCCAGCGCCATCAGGACGCCCCTTTGCCACCCAGTGTCCACGACCCTCTGACCTCAAGAGGCCCCACCCCACCCGTTCAGATACACCTGGCCTGGCGTCCCGGGAACCGCTGCAGCCATCCTCGAACACACACGTTGAGCGCACGTTGAGCGCTTCACCACTCGAACGTTGAGCCATGCCGCACACCATGTGCTCGACCGACTGAAGAGCCTGAACCACACCTTTACAGATACCGACAAGAGGACCAAGAAACAGGACTCGAGCCGACCCCGACCTAGTACCAGCAGGCACCCGCTCCAAAGCAAGCTCGTCCCGAGAAGACACGCTAGCTGCGTCAGGCGCTCCCGTCGGCAACTCCCCCTACTGATGAAGGGAGGTGATCAATGTGAAGCAGATCTCAATTCGCAAGTTCGAGACCGTCAAGACCACCGCTGCCTGTTACTGCAGCTGCTCCTGCTCTGGCAACTGAGACACGCGGTGATCTAGCCATCGACGGGGCAGGGGTCAGAACAGCATGCATCAGAGGGGTCTCGGTAGCGTCTGTTGCTGGCTCCTGTCCCAGAACAAATGCACGCTGCAGGGGCAGTCAGCTCAAAGAGTATCGGAGTTCAATTGATGGGAAAATATCTTGCGGACAGCCTGGTTACTGTGTACCCCTTCACACAGCAGCCGGATGGCGCAGACGTTGCGATCGCCAACGCCGCGAATTCGGTTGTCCTTTCGGTACCCGCTGGCGCGCTGGACATCTTGAACAGCCTTGCCGGAGGCAAGACGGTTGGTGAGACCCGGGCACTCTATGAGCGGCTACACGATGAGAAGCCTGACATTGAAGCATTCCTCGAGGTGATGGAGCGCGAGGGGTTCGTGACGACCAGCACCGATGGCGATGGCGAGCCCGCCCGGTCCGCGCTCGCGGTGGCAACACCGGCCCTGCCTACGAGCGCGAGTTGGCGACGCGGGCATTTCACCAAGATCACTCCCGAGACCGCTCGCCGGATCTGCAGCCCTGCGGTCCTTGCGAGCTGCGGCCTCGTCATTGTGCTGGGGCTGGCGCTCATCGCTTCGGACCCCTCTCTCCTCCCGTCGAGGACCATCTTGGTTTTTCCAAATCATCTCACGCTGTTGACCCTAGTGGTGACCGTCTACGTCTTCTGCAGCATATTCCTCCACGAGCTTGGTCATCTGGTGGTGGCGCGTGCCGCCGGGGTGCCCTCTCGCCTCGGCCTCGGCCATCGGTTATGGGCTTTGGTGGCCGAGACGGAGATGACCGGCATCTGGATGGCGTCCAAGCGGCACCGCTACCTCGCGTTCCTGGCAGGCCCGCTCGTGGATGCCGTCTCGACAGCCATTCTCATTACGCTTCTCTGGACTGACCGTCAAGGCTGGGTGAGCTTGCCCTTCACCGTCGCTCTGGTGATCAGGGCCTGTGTGTTCACCTATCTGATACGACTACTGTGGCAGTGTCTGTTCTTTGTGCGCACCGACTTCTATTATGTCATCGCCAACGCTTTCAACTGTAAGAATTTGCTGGCTGACACCGAAGCTTTTATGCGCAACCAACTGGCTCGCATCCTGCCATCTATTGCCAAGGTCGATCAATCCGTCATACCTTTGCATGAGATGCGTGCCATTCGCTGGTACAGCTTGATCTGGCTGGTGGGCCGCGCCACGGCCTTCGGTGGTTTGTTCTTCATCACTTTACCTATATTTTGGGGCTATGGAGTCAGAATCGCCGGCGCATTTTTGGCAGATCGCCGCAGTCTCTACGAGGTTGCCGACGCGTTGGCATTCATGATGACGGAAGGCACGCTCCTTATCGCTGGCATGGTGCTGTGGATTCGTGGCCTTCTTAGCGCATTCAAGGGAGGATCTGATGCAATGGGAACACACTAGTCTGCGGTTCTCGCCGGAGTTGGTCGGACACGCAATCGTCCTAGAGGCCGAACCCGGGCAGGCCCGCGACGCGGTCGTGCAGCAATGGCTTGCCAAGAGCCGGGAGAACGGCGCTGTCACCTGGCTGCTGCGATGTGCCTACGATTGGGGCGGCATGTGGGCGGGGTTGGCAGACCTGCTGCAGGATCTCGTGCCCCAGATCCGTCAGCGCGCGCCACAGCTCCTTGCGAAGCACAGCTATGAGTTGTGCTTAGTCCTGCCAACCTTGCGCCAGGACCTGGTGGTGAGGAATCCAACGCTCACCGACATCGCGAGCGGGCACGAAAAGACGCGCAACTTCCCCGCTGACCGAGCCTATCGCAGCCTTCACGGGCTGATCAATCTCCTGGACGCCTGGCATCGACTTGGTGACGGCTCGCCTTGGACGATTGCCTGCGACCAGTACGACCGGGCGAACAGCTTGATCCACCGCTTCTTTGCCGAGCTGATGCGACGTCGGGGGCGGCACCTGCACCTCAGCCTCCTTGTCGTCACTGCTCCCGGAACCGGTGACGCCGTGATGCGCCGCTTTGACCCCAGCGCCGTGGCCCAGGCTGTACGCCTAGAGCTCCCCTCCACGAGACACGCCCCTGCCGACAAGAACCACATGACAGAGTTGGCGCGCGAGCTTGAGCAGAAAGTGAAACAGGATGCTGTCGCACAAGAGATGCATCTCCCGCGACTCATCCGCTATTGGCAGCAAAGCGAGCTCCCGCAGAACGCGATGCGGTGGCAGATCAAAGCCATGCAGATCTATAACTATCGAGGGTTGTACGAGGCTGCGGCGGTGTACAGCGCGTCGGTTGAGGCTGATCTAGACCGCCTCTATGCAGAAGATAGAGCGCAGTACTACCTTGCCGTTGATGCGCTGTATTACTCCTGTTTATTGGTGGGCGAGGTCGAGCGTGCCCAGCGTTTACTCGAGGATTGGATTGTCCGGACGAAAGATCCTGCGCGCCTCGCGCCGCTGTACTACCTGATGGCCATGCAGTACGCACGCTATCTGCCTACAACTGATCTAGCGGAGGCGGAGGAGTACCTGCAAGGCGCGCTCAACCTTTTGCCGGAAGCTGATGTGCCAGACGAAGAGCGCCATTTCCTTACCGTCTTCAACTGGAATGGGCTAGCATTCGTGCGAGTCCGACAAGGGCGCCCCCAGGAGGCCCTGGATCTTTGCCGTGCGGGCATAGCCCAGCTAAACGCGCATCTGCGGCCAGACCGACATCGGCTGCACCGGTCAGTCCTTCTGTACAACATTGCCCAAGTGCACGCCCAAATTGGGCCCTACGAGGAAGCTCTTACGTATTTTGAGGCGGCCATGGCCATGGACCCAAACTATTCAGAGTATTACAATGAATACGGCAATGTTCAGTTCAAAATGGGCAGCCTGCACGAGGCTGAACAGGATTACCTTAAGGCGATTGAATTGAGCCCGCCATATCCAGAGGTCTGGACGAACCTTGGACAATGCTACCGCTCGATGGGCCGCATGGCCGATGCTGTGCGTGTCTACTCGACCGCCCTCGACCTCGACCCGACGATGACCCTGGCACTGGCCGGCCGAGCGGAGGCATACACCGCGCTGAGTCAGCCGCGAGCGGCTCTGGCCGACTACGATACGGCTTTGGCTCTCGACCAGGCACAGCCGCTGGTCCTTTCAAACCGTGCAGTCCTGCACTACCAGGCTGGGCGTGTACGGGCAGCGTTGGACGACTTAGATAAGGCCGTGGCGTTGGCCCACCAGACCCCGCAGTTGTACAAAAACCGGGCGGTTGCGTTGAGGGACCTCGGCCGCAATGACGAGGCCGCGCGGGATCTCCGCTTCTACCTACAGCTCTGCCCCGACGCCGAGGATCGGGGCGAGGTGGAGCGCACACTATCAGCTCTCCAGAGCGCAATCGCCTAGCTGGGCCAACATGAAGACAAAGGAATACAGATGGACCCGAGCACTGCCCGAACGTTAGGGCTGAAGGAGCTACTGTGCGAGGGACAGCCGTGCGTACTGGCGACAGTTGATCCGACGGGAGCGGCTTACACCACCTTGCTGAGTTGGGTTACGGCGTATGACGATCACACCGTCTGTCTAGCGCTTGATGCTCGAGGAACCGCCTTGCGTAATCTCCGGCATACCTCCTGGGTCGCGCTGGAGATCCTCTCGCCTAAGCGCGTGTTAGCCATTCGCGGTCGGGCACGCGTCCATCAAGGACAGATCGCGGCGTGCCCGTTCCCATCGGTGTTCGTGGAGATGGATGTGATCGAGGGTCGTGACCACACTGGCCGCGGCACCGTATGGTACGGTCCCTCCTACCGCTATGCGGAAGGCAAAGAGCACCGCTACGTCGTGGAACAGGCTGTACTCAACGAGTTACGCAGGAGCGTGTGAGGTATGGGTGGTGATTCAGCCCCAGGCGCCCCCAACTCGAAAACAATCCGAACCCGCACCTCCTGCATTACTAAGAGCTGCGCGGATAGGGGTGGCGTTCAGGGGCGGCGTTTGGGTCAAGTATCCCAGCGGTAGCTGGTCCACGCGCGCCGGATCAGTCTACGCAGGGTGATGATGGCGTGGGCGAGGGAAAGAGCGCATCGACCACCTTGTGGGCGGGGTCAGGAACCGCTTGTGGCGGCGTCCAACACGGTCTGCCCCAGGGTGGGAATCAGACATGTCCACAGCCTTCCTGACAGGCCGGGAACCCCGCAAAGTGTGGACTGATTGCAAGCTCAATCTGTGTCTTTGAGTCAGAGGAAAGACAGGCTGACCTGCGACTGCGACTCTCGTACATGATTGTGGCGTAGCTACCCCGACCCACGAGCGGCAACGCGCCGTGAGCAACCTGCGAGGAGTCCACACCGTACACACCCCCGCTCAACCAGCGTCTGCGCTTACCCAGACGCTGCCAACCCCCCGGTTTGCGGCCATTCCCTCACCTGCAGACAAATGTAGCCTCACCGCCCAGCACAGAGAAGCCCCGAAATCAGGAGCACGTTGGGCCGTATTGAGTTAGCGTGCTGGCCTGGTGTTCAGCGTCGGTGGACGGCGTCGCTGATGTAGGCCACCAGACGTTGGCGCAGGAAAAGGTCCCCGTCGTGGTCGACGGTGGGGGTGATGCGCCTGCCGGTGTCGGACAGGTCGGCGACGGCGGCGATGTGGGCCTGTGCGGTGCAGGCGAAGACCACTTCAGCGTCGTGGTCGCTGATCTGGGTGACGACCACCCGGTAGCGCGCATCGGCTGGGCGGGACCGACGCGCGGGGCTCACGGCGAGCGGCCCGCGCCGTCAAACCTCAGCTGTGAGGCGACCGCGCCGGTGCGTTGGATCTCAGCGAGCACCGCGATCGGGTCGGCGCCCTGTTGGGCCGCGGTGGGCGGCACGCTGGCCAGCACCGCGGCGGTGTCCGCGCCCTGGCGGGTCTTGTTGCCGCCCCACTGTTTGCGGGCCACGATCAGCCCGCGCAGCGCCTGTTCGGCCTCCCAGTTGGTGGCCTGCACCCCCGGGGTGGTCAAGAACGTGAGCAGATGGTCCTTCTCGCCTGTGATGTGCTTGACCAGGCGGCGGTCGGGGTCATAGGCAGGTGTGCGCGCGCAGAAGGTCTGCACACGGGCCTCCAGCGCTGCGACGGCCTTGGCCAGCGCCTCGTCTTTCAGGCCCTGGTCGCGCACGGCCAGCGCGTTGAGCAGGATGCGTCGCAGCTCGGCAGGGACCTCGGCCCGCCCGTCATCGCCGTCAGCGGCGCTGTCGGTGTCGGCGCTGTCGGCATGGGCGTCAGCGTCAGCGGTGTCGGCATCGGCGTCAGCGTCAGCGGTGTCGGCATCGGCGTCAGCGTCAGCGTCAGCGTCAGCGTCAGCGTCAGCGTCAGCGTCAGCGTCAGCGTCAGCGTCAGCGTCAGCGTCAGCGTCAGCGTCAGCGTCAGCGTCAGCGGCGGCGTCAGCGGCGGCGTCAGCGGCGGCGTCAGCGGCGGCGGCGATGTCATAGACCGTGACCAGGTCCCCGACGAAGGTCCACAGCCACACCCGTTCGGCGTCGATGCGCCAGCCGGTCTCATCCGCCGCCACCGCCTCGGAGTCGCGCAGCGCCGCCAGCAGCGCCTGGTAGGTGCTCTCGGCGTCCCCGGCGGTCTTGTGCAGCGCCGAGTGCAGCCCGCCGGGGGTGACCGACAGCCCGCACAGGTTGCCCGAGGATCTTGGCGGCTTTGCCCATCGACACGCCCAGCCCGACGCGCAGCCAGGCGGGGCTGCGCTTGCGCCAGGGGGGCCCAGCATCACGCCCGCGGCGCCGGTCGCGTCAGAGGTCTGGTCGGGATGGCGGCTGCGGACTCGGCGGCGGCAGCCTGTGCAGTGGCCAGGCGCGATGTCGTAGCGGCGGATGCGGGTGTGGGCGGGCACGACCTCTTCTTGGAACTGCTCCACGACCTCGTCGAGCACGACGTCGCTGCCGCAGTCCGGGCAGTGATCGGGCAGCGGCACCTCGACCCGGTCGTTGACCTGCTCCGGTTCGGGCGGCAGCCGTCTGGCCTTCTGCCCGTAGCTCTCGCCGGGTTTGCGCCCCCGGTGTGGCCGGATCAGGTTTCTTCTCACCTCGGGAGAACGGCGCGGCCTGCCGTTTGCCGGCCCGGCGGGCCTGTTCCAGCCCGTCGCGCAGCCGGGTGTTGTCCTGGAGCGCACCGGGTGTTGTCTTCTTCCAGCTCGGTGATGCGCTGGGCTGACAGCAGCGCCTGCTGGCGGAACAGCGTCAGCAGCGCCTGCGCCCCGACCAGCTCCCGGCGCAGACCGGCGACCTCACCTGCAACAACACCACACACCAGCCACAACACTCACAGACCCGACAGGCCAGGTCAAGCACCCCGCACACGCGCTAACTCAATACGTTGGGCCATGGCGACGAGACCCGAGGCCTTCCACAGCGGCTCCGTGATCGTGCTCATCGCGGACCCCGACGAGGAGTGTCTCCTTCCGACCAACGAGTGGTTGGCGGCCCCTGGAAGATGACGAGCCGGTCGAGCTGGAAGAGCCTACGGCGATCATGCTCGAACGGGTGCGCGCAGAAGGCGAAGCGTGAGCAGTGTCGTCCTTGACGCCTCAGCCGGCGTCGAGGTCGCACTCCGCACCCTGTCCGGCCACCCGACTCGAAAGAGGCTCATTGATCACCGCGTCTTCCTGCCAGGGATCTTCTCCAGCGGGGGTTCGCCGGCGTCCTCCAGCGCAAGGCGGCACAAGAGGAACTCGACGAGTAACAAATAGGCGCGACCGGCACGGGCAGGCCGGGCGGCAAGCCCCTTGCAGCCTGTGGACGATGCAGTTGGTCCGCTACCGCAGAGGGATGTCTCGGATCCCGGTTTTGGTCAGTGATTTGAACCATGGACCCGGACCACTCAAGTCGACAGCCTCTTGGATACCGCGCCACGACGAGACGATCAGCTCAAGCTTCTCCCACTTCGCCATATCCCTCTTCCCTGTTAGGCATACGACACGAACACCCTCACGCGCCAGAAGGGCCTTCTCCGCTGGCCTTGTTCGGATATGACGATCCCGGGTGAGCACGACAAGGTCCAGTCCGTTTGCCCCTACTTTCTGTAGCCAGTCAGAATCAAGCGTTCCGCACGGCACCGAAGGCAGCATCCGGTGGCCGGGGTGGACGACATCGTCTCGGACCGCAGCCAGCGCCTTGCCGACAGCAAGAATGCTCTCGTCAACGAAAAACCGAAGCCGGCAGGGCATCGGGCAAGCGCCTACTACGCCGCCAATGCTTCGGTCCCCATCTCGAACCGCAGCGCGTCGTAGACATCACGGAGTTCCAGCTCGAAGCCGGCCGCAATCGACTCCGGCGCGTCACCCGCCCGAAACTCCTCGGCTATGACGGAGGTAGGGACAGACCGGACGGCTGGGTCGCCGAACGATCGCAGGGGATCGATGACAACGCTGGAGTGACGGCCCAGAGGACGGATGCGCTCAACATAGCCGTCAGTGGGATCGGTGAACTCGACGGAGGAGACGAACTGCTCGGCCTGTGCTCCCAGCACTAACTGCCCTGTCCGCAGCTCGACGAGAAAGAAGCGCCGCTCCAAGCCGGTCTCGTCCTGAACTCGGGCTACGAGATCCCGTCCGCCTACATAGGGCTTCGCCCACGCCAGCGGATGCTCGACCCCCAGCTCTGCACGCAACCGCTGGATCGCAGGGCGCATGCGGACGAGCGGCACTCCCTTGTCGCGATAGGCGGCAAGCAATCGTGTCTCAACGAACTCACCCCACGTCACCAACTCGTCCCCGGTCGGCTCCCCACGGATCACGGGGGGATACACCCTCCCGCCGCGCTCGTAGCCGTCGATCCACCGTCGCGCGGTACCGGCCGGCAGCCTGAGCAGCCGGTCAACTTCGGCCATGCCGTACACGGCCCGGTCCAAGAGCAACTCAACCACGCCCTACCTCCTCCACCGCGTGAGGAAACGGTCATCCCTCAGCTTAAGGGAGCCACCAGCAGAACCGGCAGTACCCTCCGCCATACCCAACAACGGCGGGACGATCGCTTCCGAGAACCAAAGGGTGAACGAACGCCTTCGAGCCGCCCAGTGGGCTGACCCGAGACGCCGGGATCGACCTGAAGACCATCACGCGTTGTTCGCCCGTCGCTCCCCGTACCAGCGACGGCGAGCCCACCGTCCTCACCCGCGTCCTGATGTGCCCCCCGTCGCAGCATCGCGTCCGCGTCCACGGTGATCTGATGGGCGAGACCCTCGACCGCACCGCCCTGGGAGCGCTGCGGCCAGGCGATCGCGTGAACCTCGAGCGGCCGCTGCGCGCCGGCGGCCGGCTGGGAGGCCACCTCGTCCAAGGCCACGTCGACGGCGTGGCCCGGGTGCTGGC
>JBOGEA010000084.1:0-18034 GCA_050743205.1 Egibacteraceae bacterium
GTTCCCCCGCAACAGGCATCTAGCGGGGCTTCGCCCAACCAGACAGCCTGTTGCGGGCGCGAGACCTGTTGCGCGTGAGTCAAGTCTGGTGGGGTCGGGTTGCGTGCGTCGCGGGTCACGTCGGGCTGGCTTTTGTGGAGCATCGGCGACATATACGTCGCGGATGCTCCACAAAACTGCCGTCAACCCGCGCGCGACCGTCCCACCCGTCCATGGCTCGTCGGGCCGGGGCGCAGCCCCCCCTAGGACTGAGTCGTGCGCGGCGAGGGGGTCCAGCGGCCGTCGGTTACCAGCACCGCCTCCCCAGCGCCGGGCCAGGGCGGCATGGTGACGAGCACGAGCGCGAGAGGGTCTGGGCCGGTTGCGCGGAACTGGAACGCCGTGCCGAGCGGGACCGTGAGGCAGGCCCCCGGTCCGAGGCCGGTGACCTCCTCCCGATCTCCTTGGCGGCGCCAGACCTCGCCCTCACCGCTCACCACGTACCAGATCTCCTCGACGGTCCTGTGCCGCACCGCAATGGTCGTGGCGCCGGGCGGGAGCATGCAGTGGACCATCGATCCACCGCCCAGCGCGAGCAGCTCGCGGATCTCGGATCCGTCGGGGGCGATGACGTCCACCCGTTCTGGCACCTGCGCCGTTGCGAACTCCGGCATGGCCCGGCCTTTCGTTGGCGTGCGGCTGCGTATGGCCGACCGGATGGTGGCAGCAGCGCTCCGGCAGCGCCGCAGCGACCGGCAGCTTTCCGTCGTATCTGACGGAAACCCGCGGGTCAACTCGGCGAGGCGGCGGTTCGACTACAGCTTTCCGTCGGATCTGACGGAAAGCTGGCAGTCAGTCCGGCGCCACAGGGTGGCGTCTGCCTCCCCCAGCGCTGAGTAGGCTGCGGGGATGCTGCTCACGCCGCGTCCGCTCACGCCCGCTCAGGTGCTCGCGGTCGCTCGGCGCGGCGAGCGGGTGGTGGTGGATCCCAGCGTGGCGGTCGCGATGCGCCCCGCGAGGCGGGTCGTCGAGGACGCGCTGGCGTCGGGGGCGGTGATCTACGGGGTCACGACCGGCTTCGGGGCGTTGGCGGACACGCCCGTGCCGCCTGAGCAGGCCGCCGCGCTGCAGCACGCGCTCGTCCGCAGCCACGCCGCGGGGATGGGCGCGCTCGTCGCCGACGAGGTGGTGCGCGCGATGACGCTGCTGCGGGCGCGGGCGCTGGCCAGCGGCTTCAGCGGCGCCCGGGCAGAGGTCGTCGATGCGCTCGCCGCGCTGCTCAACGCGGGCGTGCGGGTGGCGGTGCCCGAGCACGGCTCCCTGGGCGCCAGCGGCGACCTCGCGCCGATGGCCCATGTCGCCTGTGTGCTGACCGGTGAGGGCTGGGTGCGCGGCGCAAACGGTGAGCCCGCGCCCGTCGGGCCGGCGCTGCGCGCGGCCGGTCTGGAGCCGTTGAGGCTTGAGGCCAAGGACGGGCTGTCGCTGCTGAACGCGACCGAGGGGATGCTCGCGCTGCTCGTCCTGGCGACCACCGATCTGGCGCTGCTCGCCGACACCGCCGATGTCGTCTGCGCGCTCGCGGTTGAGGCGCTGCTCGGAACGGACCAGCCGTTCGCCGCGGACCTTGCGGCCTTGCGGCCTCACCCCGGCCAGGCGAGGTCGGCGGCGAACCTGCGCGCCCTGCTCGACGGCAGCCCAATCCTGGCCTCGCACCGGCACAGTCGCCACGCGGTCCAGGACGCCTACTCGCTGCGCTGCGCCCCGCAGGTGCACGGCGCGGCCCGCGACGCGCTGGAATGGGCGGGGCAGGTGCGTGACCGTGAGCTGGCCGCCGCGGTCGACAACCCGGTCGTGCTGGGTGACGGGAGGGTTGCCAGCTGCGGCAACTTCCACGGCGAGCCGCTCGGGTTCGCGCTCGACCTGCTGGCGCTGGCCGCGTGCGAGCTGGGCGCGATCAGCGAGCGGCGCACCGACCGGCTGCTCGACCCGGCCCGCTCCCACGGGCTGCCGCCCTTCCTGGCTCCGAGGGCGGGCCTGCACTCCGGGTTCATGCTCGTCCAGTACACGGCGGCGTCACTGGTCGCCGAGAACCGCCGCCTCGCCGTGCCGGCCACGGCCGATTCGATCCCCACGTCGGGGATGCGGGAGGACCACGTCTCGCTCGGTTGGTCAGCCGGGCTGAAGCTGCGCCGCGCGCTCGACAACCTCGGCGGCGTCCTGGCGGCTGAGGCGCTGGTCGCCGCCGCCGGCCTGGAGCTGCGGGCCGAGCTCGCGGGCGTCCCGCCCGGTCCCCGGACCGCCGCCGTCCTCGCCCGCATCCGCGCCGACGTCGACCCGATGCCAGAGGACCGTTTCCTCGCCGCCGACCTCGAGGCCACCCGCCGCCTCGTCGCCTCAGGAGCGCTGGCGGATGCCGCCGGACTCAGATAGCCGCGGGCCCCGGCATGTCAGGAGACGCGTCGCCGTGCACACGGCAGCGCGCGGAGTCGGCGACTGTTGTGTGCTGGATCGCGGCGGAATACCGCCGAGATCCAGCACACAACTGCGGTCAACTCCGTGCCACGGTCCTCCCGTCGATGAGTCGCCGTGGCTCTGCGGAAGTGGGCACAATCTGGGGATGGCGCTTGAGTGCAGGGGATGGCTGCAGGAGGCGGCGCTGCGGTGCCTGCGGAACAACCTGCATCCCGAGGTGGCGGAGGATCCGGCGCGGCTGATCGTGTACGGGGGCTCGGGGAAGGCTGCGCGGGACCACGCGTGCCTGGCGGCGATCGAGGCGAGCCTGCGTGATCTCGCCGGCGACGAGACCCTGCTGGTGCAGTCGGGCAAGCCGGTCGGGGTGTTCCGCACGTTCTCCCACGCCCCACGCGTGCTGATCGCGAACTCGCTGCTGGTGCCCGACTGGGCGACGTGGGAGGAGTTCTGGCAGCTGGAGGCGCAGGGCCTGACGATGTACGGCCAGATGACCGCGGGGTCGTGGATCTACATCGGCACGCAGGGGATCCTGCAGGGCACGTTTCAGACCTTCGCGGCGCTCGCCGAGCAGCGGTTCGGCGGCAGCCTGCGGGGCCGGGTCGTGCTGACCGGGGGGCTGGGCGGCATGGGCGGCGCGCAGCCGCTCGCGGTCACGATGAGCGGCGGGGTGGCGCTGTGCGTCGAGGTCGACCCGGCCAGGGCGCGCCGGCGGATCGAGACGCGCTACCTCGACGAGATCGCGCCGTCGCTGGACGAGGCCGCGCGCGCCGCCCGCGCGTACGCCGCCAGGGGCGAGGCCCGGTCCGTCGGCGTGATCGCCAACGCCGCCGACGCGCTGCCCGCCCTGCTGGCGCAGGGCTTCGAGCCCGACGTCGTCACCGACCAGACCTCCGCCCACGACCCGCTGCACGGCTACGTCCCCGCGGGGCTGTCGCCGCGGGAGGCCGCCGAGCTGCGGACCGCGAAGCCCGCCGAGCACGTCGCGCGTGCCCGCGCGTCGATGGCCTGCCACTGCGAGGCGATGGTCGGGTTCCTGCGAGCGGGCGCGGAGGTCTTCGACTACGGCAACAACCTGCGCGGCGAGGCCAAGGCCGGCGGGTTCGCCGATGCGTTCGCCTACCCCGGCTTCGTGCCCGCCTACCTGCGCCCGCTGTTCTGTGAGGGCAAGGGCCCGTTTCGCTGGGTGGCGCTGTCCGGGGACCCGGCGGACATCGCCGCGACTGACCAGGCGGTCGCCGCGGCCTTCCCCGACGACGACGCGCTGCAGCGGTGGCTGCGGCTGGCGCGGGAGCGCGTCCCATTCCAGGGCCTGCCCGCGCGGATCTGCTGGCTCGGCTACGGCGAGCGGGCGGAGGCCGGCGCGCGGTTCAACGACCTCGTCGCCTCTGGAGCGGTCAAGGCTCCGATCGTGATCGGGCGTGACCACCTGGACAGCGGCTCGGTCGCCTCGCCGTACCGCGAGACGGAGGCCATGGCCGACGGCAGCGACGCGATCGCCGACTGGCCGATCCTCAACGCCCTGCTCAACGTCGCCTCCGGCGCGGCATGGGTGGCGGTCCACCACGGCGGCGGGGTCGGGATGGGCAAGTCGCTGCACGCCGGCGCGCAGGTCGTCGCCGACGGCACCGCCAGCGCCGCCGACCGCCTGGACCGCGTGCTCACCAACGACCCCGGTACCGGCGTCGCCCGCCACGCCGACGCCGGCTACGACCGCGCCCGCCAGGTGGCCCGCGAGCGCGGCGTCCGCATCCCCATGGACACCCAGACCGGTCAGGGCCATCACCCGCCGCACGCTGCCGCTTCTGATCGCGTTCCTTAAGCTGTCCGCATGGTGCAGCTGGTGACGAGGGTGAGCGATCAGCTCATCGAGGAAGTGGGATGCGCCGGTGCCCCTCAGCGGTCTGGCGGTCGCAGGCGGTCCGGGCCGCGCTGGAAGAGTTCGTTGATCGCTGCCGCCGTGCCGCGATCGGCCGCCAGACCGCTGAGGGGCACCGGCGCATCCCACAGGACGACGACCTTCTTGCCTGGCCTGAGGCGACCGGCGCGGCGATGGTCGAGGCTGAGCAGCTCGGTGGCGGCAGTGGGGACACGGCCGAGGCCGAGGTTGTGAGTGGTAACCGCCGGATCCGGCGGTCAGGACTCACAACCTCGCCTGTCGTCTGCGAGTGCGCAGTGTTTAACCGTTTATGTCCAGTTTTTGCGCACGATCGTCCCGGTCGTTCCGGCGAGGCAGGGCCTGGATGACGGTGATGAGCGGCTGCTGCCCGCACTGCGGGGATCAGCCGTCCACGGATAGGTGACAAGGAGCCGCAGAACGCCGGGTCGCCGTCGGAGACCGCGTAGCCGATCTGGTCGGTCGCGGCGCTCAGGTGGACCCGATGACGTTGGTGCAGGGGCTGTGCTCCGTGACGAGCTTTCCACCGCGGCTCGTGTTTCTGCTGCTGGGGAGCCATAGAGCAGATCTCGGCCTTACTATGAGTGGGTGGGGGCGTGGAGGAACCAAGTGCGTATCGAGGCGACCGAGGGCGAGATCGCCCGGTTGCGCGCGGAGTTGGACGCGTGGGTCCGCCATCGCGAGGGGCGGGATCCCACTGGGCAGTATGTGACCCAGCGCCTTACGTTGCGAGAGGTCGTCGTGCGCACCCTCGCGCGGATCGAGGCCGACGTCGATGCGATCGACCCTGGCCGTCCGACAGACGAGGTGTACGAGCGGTGCAGGGCGGACGACGAGCGCGCCGTATTCGTGCGCCGCTACTGGTCGTGGTTCCGCTCGAAGTTCGACCAGCGCGACGAGCCGATCGTGGGAGACGTGCTGCGGGCAGCCGACGAGGTGGTGTGGAGCTGCTACGCGGAGGTCTTCCGCTCGGCCGACCTGCCGTTGGGCCCGGCGCCGCTTGCCTACATCGAGCCGCGGTTCAGCGCCGAGGCGACGCCGAGGATCACCCCGCCCAGGGACCTCAAGCAGGGGGACGAGCTGCTGGGCCGTCACATCGCCCAGCTTCCGATCCCGGTGATCGCCTTGCCACCGATGTGCATCGACCGGCCGTGGTGGCTGGTCCTGCTCGCTCACGAGACCGGGCATCACGTGCAGTACGACCTGGGCGACGGGCTGCTCATCGACACGTTCGGGCCGGCGCTCGCCCGGTTGGCGCGCGAGACCGGGCGCGTGGACGAGGACGGGAGCGCCCGATGGCAGGGTTGGGACCGGGAGGTCTTCGCCGATGTCTTCTCAGTGCTGACCGCTGGACCGTGGGCCGGCTGGGCGATCATCGAGCTGGAGACCGGGGCCCCACAGCGGCTGGTCCGCAGGGATAACCTCTACCCGCCCCCGCTGGTCCGCACCGCGCTGATGGCCGCGCTGGCCAGCGAACTCGGCGTGGCAGGCCCAGCCGAGGCGATCCTGCCGGGCCTCGACGAACTGGACGTCGCCGAGCCCGCGGCCACCCGGGCCGCCGCCGACCTCGCCGCCGTGCCCAGCCTGGCGAGCGCCCTGCTCAAGGAGCGGTTCGCCGGGCTTGCGCCGCTCGACCACCTCTGCGGCTGGCGGTCTGGATATTTCGCTCCGGGAGGCCGGGTGGAGGGATGGCGTGACGACCTTCTTGCCACATCTGAGCCGCCAGTGAGTTCTAGGCTCGAGAGCGCACGGCTTTGTGTCGCCGGCGGCGTTGCGGCGTGGCAGCGGATCGCGAATGCGACGTCTGACCGCGCCGAGCGTGCCGAGAGGCGCGAGTGGCTGGCGCAGCGGCTGCGACGCGCCTTGCCGCGCTGCCGTGAGCCGGGCACACGAGCCGCGGAACTCATCGCCGTCCCGGCCGTCGACCGGCTGGCGCGGGACCTGAGCGAGGATCTGTTCGCGCATACTGTGAGCTGAGGGAGGGGCGGTGCGGGTTCACGTGCGGGTGCGGCCGGCCGGCGTGGCCGGGTGGACGGTCACAGGCTGCTGCGACCTGGCGGAAAGCCCAGTGCTGTTCGAGCACACGATGGGGCGGCTGGCTGATGCGAGCGGCGCGGCGCTGCCCCAGCCGGCGGGAGCCAACAGGCCTGCACAGGGCCAACCCCACCATCGCATCAGCACCGGCGATGGCGAGGCGCTGCGGGAGTTGATGCGCCGCATCGACCAACGCCGTCCCGAAGGCGACGATGTCCTCCTGTTGGGACGGTGGCTGTTCGACGCGCTGACCGGAAGGGACGCCTGGGGCAAGGTCAAGGCAGAGGCGGCACGGCGCCGGGCGAGGCTCGTCGAGTTGGCGCTCGAATGGCCCGCCGACGCCTACGAGCTGCATCGCCTGCCCTGGGAGATGATGCACGACGGCCAGGCGTTCCTCGCGGTCTGCAGGCCGTTCGCGGTCGCGATCATACGGATTGTCCCGGTCGCTACGGAGGCGCGCGCGCTCAGCGGTCCGCCGCGCGTCCTGTTCGTGGTCGGGAGCAGCCTGTCCGACCCGCAGATCCGGCCTGGCGCTGAGTTCATGGGGCTCATCCGCGAGCTTGAGCGGGAGGGCGGGATGATGCATCCCTACGTCCTCCAGCGGGCGACGATCGCGCGCATTGCGGACACCGTCGCCCGTTTCCGGCCCGATGTCGTGCACTTCGTCGGCCACGGCCGCGTCAACCGGGACACGGAAGCCGCCGTCTTGGTCCTTCGCGGCACCGACCCGGCCAGGCCCGAGTACCCCGACCACGAGGTCTCCGCGACCGAGTTCCTCGCCGCGCTCAGTCCCGACGGGATGCCGCCGGCGATCGTCGTGCTGAGCGCGTGTGACACCGGCCGTGTCGGTGGCCCGCACACCGCCTCGATTGCGGCGGACCTGGTCAGCGGAGGCGTCCCTGTCGTCGTGGCGATGGCGGGACGGGTGTCGGACGCGGCCTGCCGGCTGTTCACCCGCCGCTTCGGGCGGGGCCTCGTCCAGGGCGAGCAGTTGGCCGCAGCGCTCGCCGCCGGCCGTCGCGCCGCCTTCACCGAGTATGGGCCGGCCCACACGTCGGTGGACTGGGGCCTCCCCGCGATCTATCAGAGCCGAGCGGTGCCGCCGGGCTTCGCGCCAGTCGTGGATCGCGAGTCGATTGCCAGACCCCAGCGCCGGGCCCAGGCCCTCGGGCTGTTCGGCGACACGGTGTTCTGCGGGCGGCGCAGGTTCTTCGACGCGTATGAAGAGCTGCTCGACCCGGCCAAGCCCGCCACGTCCCTGGTCGGCCTGGCCGACGGCGACCTTGAGTGGCTGGGCAGCAACCGCCTGCTCCGCGAACTGGGGGCGCAGGCACTGCGCGACGGGCACCTGCCCTGCATGGTCGGACCGTTCGCGCAGGGAGAGGAGCCCCGCACGCCAGCGCAGCTGGCTGTCCGCATCGTCGAGGCGACCGCCCTCGTGCGAGAGCGCCTGGGGCTTGGGGAACTTGAGGACAGCACGCTGCTTCGGACACTCGCCATCCTGTCCCCTGCAGTCCCAGGATCGACGCCTCTCTGCGATTTGCCCGCCGTGCTCCGCACGGCGGCGCTCATGCAGCGGCTGGCCGAGCACCGGCGTCTCACCTACACGGGAATCGCCCCGGCTGCGATCCGCGACCCGCTGCGACGGGACCTGGGCGCGCTGATCGCAGCGGCACGCGCCTGGGACGGCTCGTGCTTCACCGCGCACAGCCGCGTCCTTGTCCTGCTCTCGGGTGTCCAGTCCTGGCACACCGCGACCGATGCGCTGTTCACGACGATGCTCGACGCCTATGGGCTGGGCAGCCATGCCGAGCCGGTGCCGGTGATCATGACCGCGGCGCGCGGGTCGCTGGGCGGCGAGCGGCTGCAGGCGCTGCGGGAATCGGCCAGGTGGACCCGATGGGAGCCGCTCAGACCACTGGGCGAGGCGGGAGAGAGTGACGAAGCGGACGAGGACATCCTCGCCTACCAGTGGATCCTCCTTCACCCGACCCAGCTGTGCACCCCGACCTCGCGCCAGATCTTCGCCGCCCTTGACCATGCCGGACCTTGGCGCGACAGGTTCCGCCAGTGGATCCGTGGCCTCCCAGCCAACTTCCCCACGCGGCTCTACCTGCTGGCCCAATACGAGGCCGAGCTGAAGCAGTTCACGATCGCGGACGACGAGGCCGCTTGGCGGGTCTACCTGGAGCGGCAGGGATGACCGCTGCACTCGACGACCAGGAGCTTGCGGCCCGCCTTGCGGCCTTCGCGGCCCGCCGGCTGGCAGCCTTCGATCGGGAAGGGCTCACCTGGCTCGCGGTCGCGCCGATGTGGACCGATCGGCTCGCGACGTCGTGCGGCTTCCCCACCGGCGGCGAGCCGATCGAGGAGTTCGTCGACCGCGCGGCGCAGGCCGGGATCTGCGAGCGAAGGTCCGAGTTCGGGCCGGGCGGCGAGGCGCAGGTGCGCTTCTGGATGCCGGCTCCTGCCAGGGTCGAGGCCCTGACCAGCCTTGGGCGCGACGCCGCGTCCATCGAAGCGGCGCTGCGCACGATCGGCGAGCGGATCGTCTTCGCCGAGCGCGCGGGCGTCGAGGTCACGCCCTCGCTTGCCCGCTGGGCTGAGCTCGCCATCGACCCTTCGACAGCCGGCCCGGGGGCGGGTGACCGGCTGTACCGCCGGGTGGACACGCTGACCACCCAGGGCAACGCCGAGGAGGCCCTCGACGTCGTCTACGCCGGCGAGGCGCTCGCGACCGTGCTGGGTGGGGACTTGGAGTCCGGCGTGCGCCGCGCGCGGCGACGCATCAACCTCGAGTACCGCCGCGTCCAGGACGATCGCGCCCTCCGGCGGTTCCTGCGACGCGACGAGCAGGTCAGCGCGGTACGGCGGCTGCTCACAGGTGGCCCCGACGACCCGTGGGCGCTCCACCTGATCGGGATGGGCGGGGTCGGCAAGACGATGCTCGTCCGCTACGTCGCGGGCAGGCTCTCGAGCGACGAAGGGCTGCCACGGTTCCCGGTCGGCCGCGCCGACTTCGACCACATCAGCCCGCTGTACCCAGCCGAGCGGCCCGGCCAGCTCCTCCGGGAGCTGGCGGACGAGCTGGCCGGCTTCGCGACGACGGAGGACCAGGACCTGCTCTTCGGGCGGTCCGCTGACGCCTTCGTCCGCGCTGACGAGGTGGCGCAGCGCCGCGCCCCCGCAGACCCGCTCGCAGGGATCCACTCCGACGCGTTCGACGCCGCGCTGGCCGCGTTCAGGGCGTTCCTGCGCAGCCTGCCCCAGCCGGTGCTGCTGATCCTGGACACCTGCGAGGAACTCGCCAAGCTGCACCCGCCTGGCAGCCGGCCGTGGGCCATCGACGCCACGTTCGAGCTGCTCGAGCGCATCCATGAGCGGGAGCCCGGCCTGCGCGTCCTGTTCGCCGGTCGCCGGCTGCTCGCACGCTCAGGCGCGGGTTGGTCGGCCGACCCCTCAGGTGGTGCGGTGGCGGTCAGCGTGGACGATCGTCCCTACCTTGAACTCCACGAGATCCGTGGGTTCACTGAGGACGAAAGCCGAACGTTCTTCCGGGATGTCCGCGGTCTCGACGTCCCGGACGCGGCCGTCCGGACGATCCTCGACGGCTCAGTGGCTGAAGGCGGGGCCGATGACCGCCGCTACAACCCGTTCGACCTCGCCCTCTACGCCGACTGCTTCGATGACGAGGGTGGACTGGACGTGGCCGCCATCGCGGCTGGCGACACCGACACGTACATCGAGGCGCGGATCGTCCAGCGGCTGCGCGACGCAGACGTGCTCGCCGCGTTGCCGGCCGCTGCCTGCCTCGGCCGTTTCGACGAGGCCATGCTGCGCGCCGGGCTCCCGGCCGGCGCGGACGCCGCTGGAAGCCTCGCGCGTCTGGCTGAGCAGGAGTGGGTGGACGTCCGCTCCTGGGACCACCCTGGTGAGACCGTCTGCGAGATCAACGCCGCGCTGGTGCCGCAGCTCGTCCGCTACTACGCGCATCCATCACGTGCGTACATTCTCGACGAGACCGTCGCCCGGCTCGGGCCGGGCCTGCGCGAGCTGGTGGATTCCAAGTCTCTGCAGGACCTGCGCGTCGACCACGTCGAGGCGGCGCTGCGCTACTCGGCGCCTCTGGCCGCCGCTGACCAGTGGGACCGGCTGACTCAGCGGATCGAGACGACCGCCACCTGGGGCTGGGCTCGCGGTGTCTGCCAGCGGCTGCTCGCGGACGAGACCCTGGAGCGAGCCCCGGCGATCCGTGCCATCCGCGGCGCGGTCCAGGCGACCCAGATCGGTGCCGTCCGCCACCTGGAGCCCGACTTCGACGCCTGGGACGCGTGGGAGGCCGTGGCTATGGCGGCGGACCACCCTGATCCAGCCGCTGCCGCCCAGTTGCGGGTTCGCTCGGCCCTGGGCATGGCGACCGCCTGGCGTCCCGGGCGTGACCTGGCATGGGAGGCCGAGCTTGCGGCCGTCCTGGAGAGTCCGACGGCGGACCTCGCGCCGGCTGTGGTCGCCGCGCTCGAGAACCTCCTCGAGCAGTGGGGGTCGCTGCCACCGGCCGACGTGATCGGCCGGTGGGTCGACGGTCTTCGGGCACAGGGCGTGCACACCGCCCTCGCCGCGTACGCCCACTGCCTTCACGGCCGAGCGATCGCCGCGCAGGGGGGCGACACGCTCATGGCTCGGCGGGCCTTCACCAAGGCCGAACGCTGGGCGCGCGACCGAAGCGCCGCCAAGCCTCGCGGCTGGGCTGACTGGGTCGAGCCGGAGATCCTGTTGGATCGGGTACGGCTGGAGTGGCTGTGGCTGGAGGCGGTCGCCGGCACCAGCCCCGATGCGCTGCCTCTCGATGGCCGGCAGACCGAGGCCACGACGCGGCTGGAGTCGATCGACGCGGAGCGCCTGTGCGCGCTGATCCTCACGGTCCGGCTCGGCCACGGTGTGCCTCCCATTGAGGTCTTCTCCACGCTGCGGGATGCCTACCGGCCCGAACGGCGTCCGCGCTGCCGGGCCCACCGCGCCGTCCCGCCGCTGTTCGTCGCGGTGGCCCGCGCTTGGCTGGCCTGGGGGGACCCGGAGACGGCGCTCAGGGTGCTCGACAAGCGTGAGAAGAATGCGACGGCCAGCCGCCGCGACCCCGCCACCGTCGAGGCCGCTCATGCGGTGACCGCTTGAGGTCGTGACCCGGATGCGGCTGGACGACCGGCTGCGCCCGGCGCTGCGCATCGCCCGGTCCTACCCGCTCACGAGCGCCGTCGGCGCACGGGCGGCGACCGCCCAAGTGCTCCTTGCAGGGATCCCGCCCAAGCTGCCCCCTGACGCCGAACCCGCTGCCGTCCACTCGTGGTGGCGCTGCCAACGACGGGTCGAGCCGTCTGGCTTCCTCGCGTTGCGTCAGCCCGGGACCGGTGAAGCCGTGGCCGCCTTGGTACTCGATCAGGTCGAGGCCGAACGGTTACGCAGCCGGGGCATCCCGGAACAGCAAGCTCTCGCTCAACTCGTACACGAGGCTTGGGACACCGCGCACCGCCGCTCGCTGACGGGTTGGGCCGACGACGACGATCCTGCGCCAGCGCCGCTCGGGGAGCCGTGGGCACGCCTCGGGCTGCGAGCAGATGCCCTCGGGTTCGGCACATTCGACGGCCGCCCGGCCCCTCGGCGACGCCTGGCCGAACTTGCCTTTGAGGAGGGAGAGTTGCTGGCCCTCCGGCTGCCCCGACCCGCCGCGGACCTCCTGCTGCGCGCGCACGACGAGTTCCACGCCACCGGAGACGACGCTGGCGCGCTGATCGCCGCGATCCGCGCGACGCTCGCCCTCCTGCACGCGGGCGACAAAGACCGCGCGGCCAACGTCATGACCCGCCTCGTCGAGCCGGCCTACGCCCGCGTGTTCGGCAGCGGGGGCGAGTGGCCAACCTGGGACGAGATCGCTTCATACCGAGATCCCGTGCCCCCAGGGGCCCGATCGTGGAGCGGCTGGCTGCACCGCCTCAAGGCCTGCCACGCCCTGCTCGCCGACAACCCCGAGGCAGCCCGCCACCTCACACCCGACGGCCCCGCCACCTCCCCCGAACTCGACGGCTCACTGCTCCCGCCGAGCACGCCCAAGAGCAGGACAAGGGCGCCCGCGCCTCCGCCCAGCGCCGTGCCGAGGATACCTCCGCCGCCTCGGGCGCCGCCTCTGCCGCCAGCTCACCTGCCTCCGTCCCCTGCTCCGAGACCAGAGTTCGCAAGGCCTTCGCGCACGGGGCCGTGGTGGTACCCCAGCCCCGTGAGCACCCTCGCTGTTGGGCTCACCGTAGGGCTGATTCTGTCCGCTCTCCTGGGGAGAGCAGGTTCCTTTCTAGCGGGACTAGCAGCGACCGCCGTCGCGCTCACTGCGGTCGCAGCGGCGCGCGTGCTCCGCTTCCAGCGATGGAGTTCAGCGACGCCGCAAACCGGTCCGCGGATACGGAAGCGTGGGGTGCTTGAGGTAACGCCTGGTGCCTCGCCGGAGATGGCGGAGCTTCGGAGCGGTGGGCAGGGGCGTGGTGTGGTCGCGCGGCGGCGGGCCTTGCGCGTCGAACGCCTGCTCAATTCCAGGGGGGTTTCCCTCGGGCCGCCCGGGCATCGCCTCGAAGACCTGTCCAAGCACACTGGCGACCAACCCAAAGGACGCTGGCGCCGTTGGCTTCGGCGGGCGATGCATGTGCCACTCGGGGTCCATCCCGTGCTCGCCGTCCATCCCTGGGAAGGGTGGTTGACCCCGCCGGGCGACGCGGCCAGGCCACCGCTGGTGTTCTCCCGGGTCCCGTCTCCTCCCGGTGATCCCGGTGCAGGGCCGTCACGCGCGAGAGGGCGGCGTGGGCCGGTCGTGATCGCCGCCTCACGGACCTGGCTGCGCACGGCCGAGAATGCATGGAAGCCTGCGTCTCCAGCGGTCGTGGTGCTCTCGGAGGTGGAGCGCTCAAGCGCCCCGAGGGTGCTGCACGTGATCGGGACGCCGCTGGAGACCGCGGGCGGGCTGGCGTCTCCGCATCGGCGAGCAGTTATTGGCCGCTGACGACCTGCCCGTCGATGGCTGTGCGTTGGTCATCGTCCAGGCCGAGCCGGGCGGCACCTCTGTACGCGCCGACCGCGCTCTCGCTGGCGCTTTGCGGGCATTCGCCACCGACGTCCATGCCGGCGGCGCCGCAGCCGTCCTCACGCTGCCGTCCGTACCGCCTGAGCTGGCCCAGGCGCTGATGGCGCAAGTCGCAAAGGCTTCGGCTCGTCGGACGCCCACGACGCAACGACTCCTCAAGCTCACCCGGGCCCTGCGCGCAACGATCCTGCGGCACGAGCCTTCGCCGGACGCGTTCGAGGTCGCCTACGACGTCTGCGTCTTCACTATGCCCGGAAAGGCATGACCATGGCGAACTGGAAGGATCTGGTCAGCTCAGACGCTGCGCATCTCGTGAGCGCCTTTATCCCGGACGAGGCGGGGGACGCGGCCCCGTTCGTGGCCGGTAGGACCTACCTCCGCCTGTGGCTGGCCGACATGTTCCTTGCCCAGGATCGGCGGTGGTTCACGGACCAGTATCCGGCCGTGCAAGCCTCGATCCGGCTGTCGTTCGCCGGGCAGCAGCGGACCTTCACAAGGGTGGCCCGACCGGCCAAGAACCAGCTTGGGAGGGGCATATGGCAGGACTACCAGCTCAGCGACCTGATGCCCTATTGGGGCGGCGTGGTCGTGGTGGAGGGCGGGCTTGTCGCGATCAAGGGGGACAACCTCCTCTCGCTGACGCTCGACGTGCTCGGCGACTTCGCGTCCTTGGTGGCGCCCCCGCTCGCCAGCGCCCTCAACATCGCGGAGAAGGTGGCCAACGGCATCGACAAGCTCATCGGGGCGGGCGGCGACGTGGCCCTGGCCTATCACCGGGGGTTCGCGGCGGCCGGAGGCGGCGGCCAGAACGTGCTGCGGCCCGGGTACCTCGCGGTCGTAGGCGCTTCGACGAGCAAGCTGGATCCGCGAGACCTCACCGTCGCCGACAGCCGCCTGCACCGTCGCAGCGGCTCGTCGTCCACCCCGCTCACGGGTTACGACTACCTGGTGTTCCGCATCGAGGGACGCCAGGAGCGCGACGACTGGCGGTTCCCCGACCTTCAGCGACTGCTGGATCAAGCCCACATTGCCCGTGCGTTCGGCAAGGACGACGACTTCGAGGCGCTCAAGTGTCAGCTCCTCGCCAGCGTGGTCACCTCCCTTGACCTGACTGTTCCGGACCGGCGGCGGGTGGCGCTCAGCATCAAAGAGGAGCTTGAGATCATAGAGTCGGCCGGCCTCGGCGCCCTGCCCTTTGAGCCCTCCACCCTCCCCGACATCGTCCGCAAACGCGCCATCCCCTTCCGCGAGGCCGCCAGCCTCCCGCCGATCACCCTCGCCGAGCTGCTCGGCTGACCTCGGTGCCGTCGCCGGCACCGCTGGCCGGATCGGTAGGGATCGCCTCAGTATGGTGGGGCGAGTAGGAGGTGATGCGGATGTTGCTCGTTGTCCATCCTGAACCAGTCCCGCTTGCCACGGACAGCGAGGGGATTATTCGCGTCGGAGGGTCACGAGTCACGCTGGACGCGGTGATCAGCGCGTTTCACGCGGGCGCAACCGCAGAGGAGATTGCCCAACAGTATCCGGCGCTGGCACTCGCTGACGTCTACTCGGTCCTGACCTATTACCTGCGGCATCAGAAGGAGGTCGACGACTGTCTTTGCGGCCGACGGCTTCAGGCCGACAGGGTTCGTGCGCGGAACGAAGCGCGATTTGACCCTTCCGGCATCCGAGACCGTCTCCTGGCTCGCTGAAAGCCAGGCGCATGCTGCGTCTTGCCGTGGGTTGTCTGGCGCAGACGATGTGCCGCCCGGCAGGGCGATCGAAGACGTTGAGTGCAGCGACAATCAAGTCCCTCAAGAGCGCCGCGACCGGAGCATGGCGGCGGGGGTTCGTTGATGTATCAGGTATGGGCGATGAGGGGAACGAACATGTATCTCGACGACCGTCAGCTCGAGTTGCTGCGTCAGCTCGGCGCGCAACGGGATCAACCCGTGACGGGGCTGGTCCGGTGCAGCCATCGATGAGTGGCTTGAGCGGCAAGCGGCGCGATCCGTCGACGATGGCGCGTGGCACCGGCGGTTCAACGCGCTGCTGGCTCGCCGTACCCAGTTGGCAGAGGCCGGCCGATTCGACGACCGGCAGGTCGAGGCCGACGTCGCCGCCGCGGTCGCCGAGGTGCGAGCCGGGCGAGCGCGTGCGCGCCGTCATTGACGCCAACGTCTGGGTCTCCGGACTGATCGTTCCCCAACAGCGCTCCGGGCCGCGTGCTTGGAGCGGTTCGCGACGTGGGCGCTCGCTGAAGAGATCACCGAGGTGCTCCGGCGCCCGAAGCTGGCCCGAGACATGGTGACCGAAAGCGACGTCGCCGAGGTCGTGATGCTCCTGGGCCCGCTGCTGCCGGACGTGGAGGTTGACCCGCCGCTGCGTGATCCTGACGACGCGCCTGTGGTCGCAGCGGCGCTCGCTGGCGCGGCGAACGTGATCGTGACCGGCGACGCCGATCTGCTCAAGGACGAGGCGATGCGGGGCTGGCTGGTCGAGCGTGGTGTCGAAGTGGTCTCGCCATCCGAGATGCTCGCTCGTCTCCACCACTGAGGCCACCCAAGCGCGGGATTGTCGTCTGCAGAACGTGCTCTGGGGGGACACGTGCGGACAGTTGCCCGGGACTGAGAGGCGCAGGAACCGTCAGATGCGACCGTTCCCGCACCCTGGTCGCGCGGTGGCGGGCTCGTGGGGGAGAGAAAATTTCATCCAGAAGCGGACGCCCCATAGGCACGACGCGGTGAGAGAAAGGTGGCAACAGGGTGCTACTATCCCTCTCATGAGTGTGCAGAAGCTGTCCGTATCACTGGACGAGCGCGTTGCGACCGCAGCGGCGGCCAGCGCGCAGCGTCTGGGGCTGAGCCTGTCGGCCTGGCTGAACGACGCCGCGGCGCAGGCCCTGGCCATCGAGGACGGGCTCGCTGCCGTGGCCGAATGGGAGGCCGAGCACGGCGCGTTAACCGAACAGGAGCTGGCCGCCGCAGACGCCCTGCTCGATAAAGCCGAACAGGTTCGGCGCAGCACACGAGTCGCATGAGCGTGACCTACGACACCGGCGCACTCATAGCCGCCGAGGCCAACGAGAGGCAGATGTGGGCGTTGCACGCTCGTGCTCTCGCCCTTGGGCAGCGACCAATCGTACCAGCTGGTGTGCTGGGTCAGGCCTGGCGGGGTGGACCGCAGGCTGAGCTGTCCCGCCTCCTGCGGGGCTGCCTTGTCGAAGATCTCAGCGAGCAGCGATCTCGCGAAGCGGGAATGGCGTGCGCGCGATCGGGCACCCGCGACGTGATCGACGCGTCGGTCGTGGTGGGCGCGCTCGCGCGTGACGCTCTCGTCGTCACGAGCGACCCGGGCGACCTTGCTCGAATCGCCGACGGCCTGGGACGCCGTCTCCGGGTTCA
The DNA here is from genome assembly GCA_050743205.1 of Egibacteraceae bacterium. Classification (GTDB taxonomy): domain Bacteria; phylum Actinomycetota; class Nitriliruptoria; order Euzebyales; family Egibacteraceae; genus JBOGED01. The sequence goes on from JBOGEA010000084.1 coordinate 16,886, forward strand.
CCCGATCTGAAGCTCAACCCATGCTGAACTGGAAGGACCTGGTCAGTTCAGACGCTGAGCATCACGGACGAAGCCGGGGACGCGGCTTCGCTCGTGCCCGGGCCGTGCAAGCCTCGACATCTTCTCAGTGCAGAGCCCTCGCCGCGTCAGCTGCGGCTTTGGGTGTGGCTCTCCTGAAGGGGCTTCATGCTGCCGCGTTGCTGGCTGGGCTATCACCTGCGGAATAAGGGTCTTGTCACGTTCTGTGGGCAGAATCACGCTCGTGGTCCACCCGGCTCAAGATCTCCACCGCCGAGCATGGCCGCGCACAGGCCAGCGGACCCGTGACGCGCACGACCAGCCCACGTCCTTGAGGACCACCGCGAAACACAACGCCACCAAGCGGCACACACAATCCACGCACAACGGAAACACAGGCAGATCAGATGGTCCCACACCATCACCCATCAATCTGCGAATATCCTTGCACACTGGCCTCCGCCATGCCATAATCAAACATATGTACGAGACGGTGGCGTTGGGAGAGCGCGAGGCGGCGCGCGGCGCCGTCGATGCGCTCGCGCCGCTGCTCGACACCCTCGCCGCCATAGCCTGGGATGACCTCGACGGTGACACGCTGAGCCGCTGCGTGGTGGACCTGACACGCCACCGCGACCGGCTCGACGGACTGTGCACCCTCGCCATCGCCGCCCACGACCGCGCCCAAGCATGGAAAGCCGACGGCTGCCGCTCGGAGAAACAGTGGCTCGCCGCCCACTGCCGCACCAGCATCGGCGAAGCGGCGGGCCGGGCCGAGACCGCCAGACGGCTTGCCCAACTGCCGGAGACCGCCCAAGCGCTGGCCGCCGGCACGATCACGCCCGCGCACGCGAAGGTGGCGGCCAAGGCGATGCGGGACCTGCCCGACGCGGCGGTCGAAGGGTTGGACCGCCTCGTCGCCGAGCGGGGCGCCCACACCGACGCCGGCCAGCTGCGCGCCGCAGTCGACGACTACGCCCACCGCGTGGCGCCCGAAAGCCTGGAATCACGGCAGGAGCGGGCGTGGGCCACCCGCCGGCTCAACGTCACCCCCACCGCCGATGACGGCGCGCTGCTGGAGGCCAAGCTCGACAAGGTCGGCGCCGAGACCGTCCTGACCGCGCTCGCGCC
>JBOGEA010000085.1:0-18032 GCA_050743205.1 Egibacteraceae bacterium
CCGCCGCGATCCAGCACCCAACCGCGGTCAACTCCGCGCGCCGCCGCCCACCCGTCCATACCTCGTCGGGCCTGGCGCAGCCCCCGTTAGGCTGTGGGACCATGACCATCGACGATGGCGTGGGAGACGGGTCGCTCGGCGGCGGGTTCCTGCGTTGGGTCGAGCTGGCGGACGGGCCGGGCTTCGACGCCGCCCGCTATCCGTTCTCGCTGCCCGTGGCACGGGCGCTGCTCGGCCACCGGCTGGACCTGGGCCCGGGGGTGACGTTCCTGGCCGGAGACAACGGCACGGGCAAGTCCACGCTGGTCGAGGGCATCGCCGTCGCCCTGGGCATCAACCCTGAGGGGGGCAGCCGCTCGTTCCGGTTCGCCACCCGTCCGTCCGAGTCAGAGCTGGGCGGTTATGTGCGCCTGACCTGGTCTGCGCGCCGGCCGGTCACGGAATACTTCTTGCGGGCGGAGAGCTTCTACAACGTCGCCACGGAGGTCGAGGCGTTGGAGCGGGTCGATCCTGGGCTCCTCGCGTCGTCTTACGGCGGACAGTCATTGCATCAGCGCTCGCACGGAGAGTCGTTCTTGGCGCTGGCGATGAACCGCTTCGGCCCGAACGGGCTGTACCTGCTGGACGAGCCGGAGTCCGCCCTTTCGGTCAACGGCTGTTTGGCGCTGCTGCGACGGATGCACGACCTGGTGCGGGCCGGCTCACAGCTCATCGTCGCCACGCACTCACCGATCCTCATGGCGTTGCCAGGCGCCCGCATCATTGAGATCGACGAGGACGGCCTGCGCGAGGTGGGCTATGAAGAGACGCAGAGCTATCAGCTCACCAGTTCTTTTCTCTCTCATCCGCAACGGTTCCTGCGCCATCTGTTGACCGACGACCCTTGAGGCGGTTGCGCTCTTCGAAGGACGGCCAGCATTCTCGCGGCTGGCAAGAAATTGCCTATTTGCTTGAACTCATGACGGCCCCAAGACCGCAGCGTCGATAAGGTCGCCGACGAGATCGGCCGCCGCCGCCGCGAAAGGCTCACGGCCTGTGTAGTCGGGGGTCTTCTCACATATCGGTGTGTGGCTGGTCTGGTGATGAGCACATCGTGACAGATATGGCTGGAACTGCTCATTCGCCCGGAAGCGCACACCGCTGCGGTGGCTGTTCAAGGACGAGGTCCGCCGGGTCGGCGAGGAGCTGGGGCTGCCCGCCGACATCGTCTGGCGCCAGCCGTTCCCGGCCCCGGCCCCGGGCTGGGCGTGCGGATCATCGGCGAGGTCACCGCCGAGCGCCTCGCCCTGGTGCGCGCGGCCGACCGGATCGTGGTGGAGGAGCCCAGCACAGGCGCATGGCCTTGGACGCGACCTCGCTCTCGACGTACCCGTCGTGCTCAACTTTGGCCGGTATTCGGTCTCACGCTGCGCCGTGCGCGACTGGATTCAGGTCGGTCACAGCGAACCTCCTGGTTGCAGGGCGCTCGGGATTGCCGCGAGATCGCTTTGGGCGGCGCTGAACCAGGCAGCGGTCTTGGTGGCGCTGGGGTCGGTGTCGAGGAGAGCGAGCAGATCGTCGCGGGCCGTGGGCTGGATCCACATCGTCCCATCGAGCAGGCGATGACCGCGTCCGTCGGGGAGGACGCGTCCGCAGAGGAGGACGCCAGCCCGCCGGTGGCTGCGCGCGATCCCGTGGGCCACGTCCAGCACCGTGCCAGTGCGCAGATCCCGCAGCTGGAGCCGCTCGTCTGAGCGCACGTCGATGATCTCGTACAGGCTGCGCCGGATGCCGACCCACGATCGGCCGAGCGCCAGCTCGTCGGCGGGCAGCAGCGGGCCGCGCACGTCGAGGAAAGACGCAAAGACGCCCGTGTCGAACAGCCCGACATCCTGTGTGAGGGGGTCGTGGAAGGCGATGGCGACCCATGCGACGCCAGCGTCGTCGAGGCTCTTGCCGATGCGCGCGAGCGCCACCTGGCGCAGCGCGTCGCGCTGAGGCGGGCGGAGCAGGAACGTCTGGGCCTTGTAGTGCAGCCAGTCGGCGCGGTCGGCAAGGGCGTGGCCGTTGCGCGGGGCGCAGCACACCTTGTACGTGCGGCTTGACCCGCACGGACATGGCTGGTTCCGGCCCACCGCGGCGGGTCCGGGCGCCGCGAAGGGCTCGAGGCGCGTTATCTGAAGGTCGTCAGGGCGGACCCCGGCCCGGCGCAGGCTGCTGACAGCCCACGCGGCGTTGCCGCGGTCCTCGGCGTACCACGCGGCGTCGAACAGCGCCGGGACGAGCGCGGGGGAGCCGGCGAGTGCCGCCGCCAAGTGCGCCTCGGCGACCGTGACGTCACGGCGGTACTCCGCGCACCGGCTCAGCACGTAGTGCGCCCCCGCCACGTCAAGACCGATCTCGACGACGGCTTGGGCGAACTCGGCGATGTCCCGCTCCAGCTCGGGGTTCCAATCCAACGTGGCCGCCAGGAACGTGTCGGCGATCCGGTCCAGGCTCAGCATCGGTCCGACGGGCGTCAGAACATGCCGAAGGGCCGCCCGCTTCTCCTGCTCGGTGGTCAGGAAGCGGGCGAACAGGTTGAGCAGCGACCGCCCCAGCTGCGCCTGGAGATCATCGACCCCAAGCATCTGCTGGTAGACCGCCTCGATGGGGTGACGCCGGCTCCAATCCTGCCCTTTTGTCCCGACCCACGCTCCTGACACCTCGAGTTCCGCCGCCTCGAGCACCTCCGACAGCGGCGCCAAGGGGCGGCGCAGCAGCTCTGGGGCATCACCCAGCGCGACCGCGACGAGGTGGTAGCCGGTCACCGGTCTGCCGTTTTCGACGGACGCTGCGAACGCCGCGGCCAGCCGCTTGGCCGCCTCCCCGAGATCGGCGAGCTCACCCTGCATGCGCTCGACATGAAGGTGGCCGCCCGCCAGGTGGAACGCCAGCAGGTCCCCGCCCGCCACGTCGCCCAGCCAGCCCGGCGGTCCGGTGAGGGCCGTGTTGCCTTCCAAGAGGCCAAGCCGACCCGAAAACCTGATGCGCGCTTCGCCACCGGCCGGTAGCGGGAACTCGTACCGATCGTTGAGGAGCAGCGGCGCGAGATCCGGATCGACCGCGACGGCCTCGGTGCGGGATTCGTCCTCGCTCAGCCGGTGGGTGACCGTGAGCCCGTCCACCAGTTGCTTCAGGTCGACGAAGCGCTCGTCCGGCAGGCGGAAGACCCGCGGCTCGTCCAACAAAGCCCTCTCGACCAGCTCAACCTGGGCCTCGCCCAGCTCGACCCCTTGAGCGGCGAGCAGCGCCGCCACCTCCCGCACGGTCAACGACTCGTGCTCGGTCAGCACAGCCAGTGCCATCCGCGTCAGCTCTTGCATGTCCATGGCCCGGCAGCTTAGGCCACCGCATGGTCAGATCGACGCCACCGACGACGGCGAGGGATTCTACGCCCGGGGGAGTTACTGGCCCCGCACTGAGCCATTCCCGGCCAGCTGGGTGGGGCGGATCGAGGTGCGCCTCGGGCACATCGACGAGGGCTTGGCCAAGCTGCGCCAGTCGGAGCGCGCGCCGTACGGGCACATGCGCGCCCCAGCGATGAGGCAGGCGAGCCTGGCGTTCGGGTACACGGTGGCGGCGCGTGATCCCGAGCCCGCCTGCGTGGCCGCGATCCGTTCGCTGGACGCGTCGCGGGCGGCCGGCTACCGCGTCGGCGTGGACCGGGTGCGCCGCGTGCGCGCCGCCATGCCGCCCGCATGGTCTGACACGATGTGGGTCCGCGACCTCGACGAGCGCCTCCGCATCCTCACCTGAGCACGCCGGCCGGACCCACCGGCAGGTCCCCATCGATCGAGCCGGGCGCGTCGCATTGTGCAGGCTCGTCCGATACCGGATCCGTTCGCGCAGCACGAGCTGCCGCGTGGCTGCGACGCCCGGGGCGGCAGGCGGTCGCCGGGTCCGTACGCTGTCGTCAGAGATCCATCGTCAGGCGGCCATTCTCGCAGCCGGCCGCCTGGTCAGGCCGAGCGTCCCAAAGGCCGACATCGGCCTGCCAAGGCCCGGCGACTCCAACTGTCGCCATGCCCTTGGCGGGCCAGCATGATTCTGCTAAAGTACGAAAATATCACTTACGGTAGCGCTGGAGGGACTTGCGGTGACGGCGTGCGAATTCTTTCCAGGCGACGAACCACAGGTCGCTTTCGGCCGTGTACGTGAGCGCTTTCCGCTCGGCCACGCCTTTGGAGCGGTGGAGGTGAGCGAGGAGCAACCGAGCGACCCGGCGAACAGGCCGTTCGGGCTGAAGTACGCGACCCCGGTCCCGGCCAACGGCTCGAACGCAATCAGTCTCTCCAAGATCACCTACTGTGAAGCTGCGCAGATGTCGATGATCGAGGGCCAGCTCTATCTGCTCGCTGGAACAAGGCTGGAGGGCCAGACAGAGACAGAGCGCAGGGACGATAATCAAGTCTTCCAAGACACCGATGTCGAAACCGTCGATGACTGACCTTTAAGAAGCTTTCACGTCGCGCGTGACATCAACCCAGCCGACTGTCCTGGTGCTGACCGCCCAGTTCGACCCGACCGCGGACATGGTGATCTGCGAGCTGAACCGGCGAGACGTCTCGGTCTTCCGCTGCGATGCGGCGGGGTTCCCCCAGCAGCTCGAGCTGTCCGCGACGCTCGGGACCGGCTGGAGCGGCTGGCTGCGGACCGCGCACCGGACGGTGCACCTCGAATCGGTGCGCAGCGTCTACTACCGGCGGCCCACGGCCTTCGTCCTCCCCGACGGGATGACCGACTCCGAGCGACGGTTCGCCGCCGCGGAGGCGCGGATCGGGTTCGGCGGGGTGCTGACCAGCCTCGACTGCTTCTGGCTCAACCATCCCAACCGCATCGCCGACGCCGAGTACAAGCCCCTGCAGCTGCAGGTCGCCACCGGCTGCGGCCTGCGGGTTCCAAGAACGCTGGTCACGAACGTCGCTGCTGAGGCGCGGAGCTTCGCCGAAGGCCTCGCCGGGCCGGTCGTCTACAAGCCGCTGTCGTCGGTCAGGACGACCCAGGACGGCAGATCCACCGCGCTCTACACCACGCTCGTGCCGGCCGACGATCAGGGCGATCCACGCATCGAGCTGACCGCGCACCTGTTCCAGGAGTGGGTCCCCAAAGCGCACGACGTCCGAGTGACCGTGGTCAGGGACGACTGTTTCGCGGTTGAGGTCCACGCGCGGCACTCACCGCGGGCTGTGGTGGACTGGCGCGCGGATTACGCCAGCCACACCTACCACGTCACCCGCGTCCCAGACGGCGTGCGCGAGGGCGTCGCGGCGATGCTCAGCCGGCTCGGCCTGCATTTCGGGGCCTTCGACTTCGTCGTGACCCCCGAGGGGGAGTGGGTCTTTCTGGAGATCAACCCCAACGGCCAGTGGGGCTGGCTGGAGGACGCCGCCGGGGTGCCCATCAGCGCCGCGATCGCTGACGCCTTACAGCAGGGGAAGACGGACGATGAGCAAAGGGGAGACCGTGAGCGAGGTCGATGAGACCCGAGCCCGCACGCTGCTGCAACAGCTCACCGCAGAGTTGAGCGCGAAGGGAGCGCTCCGCTCCCCCGAATGGCGGACGATGTTCGAGCGGACCTACCGCCACCCGTTCGTCCCACGCCTGTACCGTCGGGTGGGGCCGGATCGGCAGCTGTTGGACGGCACCCGACCCGAGCAGCGGGAAGAGTGGCTCGCGGCGGTCTACCGCGATGACGCGCTGGTCACGCAACTCGACGGGGATGGCCAAGGGGTCATGAGTTCGAGCACCGCGCCGACGCTGATGGCGATCATGCTGGAGGCCCTGGACGTGGCGGATGGCCACCGGGTGCTGGAGATCGGCACCGGCACCGGCTACAACGCCGCGCTGCTGTGCGCACGCCTCGGCTCGGAGCTGGTGACCACCATCGACATCGATGCCGGGCTGGTCGACGAGGCTCGGCGGCGGCTGGCCGGGTGCGGCTGCGCGCCGACCGTGGCGGTCGCCGACGGCGCTGACGGCTACCCTGCCCGCGCCCCCTACGACCGGATCATCGCCACCTGCTCGGTCACGCATATCCCACCCGCTTGGCTGGAGCAGACGCGCCCTGGCGGCGTCATCGTGGTCAACCTCTTCGGCAGGGTGTGGGGCGCCATCGCCCGCATCGAGGTCCTGGGGCGGCGTGCCGGCCGGGGGCGGCTCCTGCCAGAACCCGCTGCCTTCGTCACCATGGGAGAAAGGCCGCCACGACCGTCCCTGCAGACGCTCGTGCGCCAGATGAGGCAGGAGGACGCCACGAGCCGGCCCGCATGCCGCCTCAAGGGATTCGACGACGACTCCTTCCAGTTCCTCGCGCGCCTGTGCCTGCCCAACGTCGTGCACTTCGGCCTGCGCCCTGAAGGCTCCGCCGCCCCATCCGCGCCCTGTCTCTTCGACGTTCAGGACGGCTCGTGGGCTCGCATGACCGCCCCCGGTCCGACCGGAGCCGGCGTCGTCGCCCAAGCCGGCCCGCGCAGACTCTGGGACATCTACGAGCACACCCATGAGCTGTGGCTTGAACACGGCAGGCCCACGCGAGAGCGCTACGGCCTGACCCTCACCCCCAACGGCCACCAGCACGTATGGCTCGACACTCCCGACAGCGACCACATGTGGAGCCTTCCCGACTAGCGGGTGCGCCCCGGCTCGACGAGCGATGGGCGGGCGGGACGGTCGCGCGCGGAGTTGGCCGCAGGTTTGTGCTGGATCCGCGCAGCATGCTGCGCGGATGCAGCACACAACCTTGCCCGACGTGACCCGCGACGCGTGCAACCCGACCCCACCAGACTTGACTCACGCGCAACAGGTCTCGCCCTCCAAGGCCTCTAGCGGCGCGGATCCGTTACGGGCGCAGGCGGCGCGACCAGACGCAACAGGTGCTCGCCGGCGTCACGCCTGACAGCTGCCATCTCGCCGGCATGCTGGCAAGGCGGAGCAGCTCGAGCGCGACGACCTCGCAGACCCACACGCGCAGGGCACGCACCTCAGCGTTGAGCCACTCGGCCAGGCGTGGCTGACGCCGAACTCTGCTCTAGACCGTGCTGTCCGTGAGATGAGGCGTGGGCAGTGGGGCCAAGGCGTGACCCGCGCCAGGATCGGTCGGGGTCATGCGACCTCGGCTGGGTTCGTCGGCACTCGTTCACGCCGGACCTGGGCGATGTCTTCGTCCGTGATGTCGAACAGCAGCACGTCGAACGCGGCGAGCTGAGCCTGCCGGACGACGGCGGCCAATGCGGCGTTCGCTGTCGCCGTGACGCCGCCCCTGGTGTTCAGGGCGGCTTGGGCGTCTCGGAGCAGAGCGTCATCAACATTTTCCGTCGTGCGCACCATGCCATCTTCACTCTTGACGTCTTCTGGCCGCAAAATGACAGCGGCATGATTCCCCGATGCGGCCTCGTGGGCTTGGCGGCGAGCGCCATGCCTGAATATGGTGACGTCATGGCGACACAGAAAGTGGCGATCACCCTGCCTGAGGAGATGCTTGCGCGACTCCGCGCGCTTGCCCGGGAGCAGGGACTGCCGCTGTCGACCTATCTTGCTGAGGTGACCCACCATCACCTGCGAGTAGAGGACGGATTGGCCGCGATGCGGGAATGGATCGCGGATGAGGGATCGCCCTCCCCTGAGGCGGAGCGCTGGGTCGATGATCAACTCGCCCGCGCCGAGGCCGCCTGGCGCACTGTCTCCCGCGCGGTGAGTTGACGACGCGTCCCGCGCATCCGGTCGTCTCTGACGCCGGGGTGTTGGCAGCGGCGGACCGTGGTGAGGTCCGGTTCGCGTCCTTGCACCTCCGCTATCTGCACTACCGTTTCACCCCGATCGTCCCGTCGCCGGTGCTGGTCCAAGTGTGGCGGGACAGCGCGCGCACTTCGCGGCTGCCGCGTCGAGCCGACCAGCGAAGCGGTGGCGAAGAAGGCAGGTGTCCTGCTCGGCCGCGCGCGCTGCTCCGACGCCGTCGACGCGATCGTGGTGGCCAGCGCGATCGCCCATGAGGCGCTGATCGCCGCCAGCGACCCCGATGATCTCTGCGCCCTGTGGGACGCCGCGCAGACCGGCTGTCCACCACCCCTGCTGATCCTTTGACCCTTTCCTTGTCGATTCAACGGCATCTGTAGGCCTGACGCGTACTGAGGCGCGGCGTTATGCGGCGAGGGCGCGGGCGGTGGCGAGGTCGGGGGCGATGCCCAGGCGGACCTCAGGGCCGCCGCAGCGCAGGACGGCGGCTTGAGTGATGCCGTCGCGGGCGAGGACCTCACCGACCTGAGTGTCGACCGCCGTGTCGGCTGGGAACGCGGCGTCGTACCAGTCGGCGACCGCATCGCACAGCTCGCCCACGCCGCGGTCAGCCAGCGCGATCCCCATCGCGCTGCGGGGGCCGTCGGTCCACAGGTGCGCCTCGCCGCCGGCCCAGTCCGCCGCCGAGCCGAACGGGTCTCGGAGCGCGGCGGCCCGGTCGTCGCCGGGAGCCTCGAACAGCCACAGCAGGTCGGCGGCGCCGAGCGTCTCTGTGGGGCGTGGCTGCCAGGGCGCCCCAAGCGCACCCGGATCGCGGGGGTCGACCGCGCCCTCGCGGGCGGCGTAGCGCTCGGGGAACAGGATCTGCGCTGTGGTGGTGGGCAGGTCCCGGTATGCGGCGTCGACGGCCGGGTAGCCGCCGTCTTGGAACAGCTGGCACACAAAGGCCGGGCCCGCCGCGTAGGGGAACGCCAGCCCGGCGGCCAGGACGTACGGGACGCTGTCGAGCTGTCGCTGCGCTTGGCCCACCACCGGGTCGTCCAGGATTGCCAACTGGTCCTCCCATGTCAGCGCGGTCGACGCGAACCGCTCTTGGGTCAGGACCGCGTCGCCTTCGACCAGCGACAGGGCCGCCAGACTGGCGTCCGCGGGCCCGTGCTGGATGAGATCGTCTGGGATCCCGAGCGCCGCGTCGGTGACGGCGTGGGTCAGCTCGTGCGCCAGCGCGGTCTGCGCCAGCGGCGTCAGCGGCGCGCTCGGGTCGGCCGTCGCGACGACCAATTCGTTCGTCTCTGTCTCGTAGAAGCCGACGGTGCCGCTGGCGAGCAGCGCGGTGAGGACCTGGCGCAGATCGATGTCCGGCGGCAGTGCGCCGAGTCCGGCATAGATCCGGCGGTAGGTGTCCGCCTCCTCCGGCTCGTAGGCCGTGTCCACCTCAGCCGTGATGCGGCGGCCCATCTCCGCTTGGCTCACGAACTCAGGGCTGGCCGCGTCGTCCGGGAGCGCCAAGCCCCTCATCGCCTCCACGCGCTGTGTGATCTCGGCGACCTGCGCAGCGGCGTCACCGGCGGGCAGCGGCGTCACGGCTGCGCTCGGATCGAGGCACTGCGCAAAGACCTCGCCCGCGTCTTCCCGCTCGCTCGGCTCCTGCGCCGGCGCGCGCAGATCCGCGATCCGCCCAGCCTGAGCCGGCGGTGCGGCGGGGCTGGTGGCCTCAAGCCGGCCGCAGCCCACGGCCACCAGCGTCATCAGGACCACAAACCCTGCCAACCGTCCGCGCACCCGTCTCCCTCTCTGTACAAACGAACGGTAGCGCGCATGGGGGTCAAGTGTTGCGGTCCCAGACGATTCTCAGGCCTTTGAGGGTCAGCCACGGGTCGTGGTGCTGGATACGGCGGCACTGGGCGACGATCGGGCCCGCCAGGCCGCCGGTCGCGATGACGACCGCCTCGCCGCCCAGCTCAGCGGTGATCTCCTCGCAGATCCGGTCGACCTGCCCGGCGAAGCCGTAGACGGCGCCCGACAGCATCGCCTCGGTGGTGTTGCGCCCGATCGCCGCCCGGGGCGGGCGCAGCTCGATGGTGCGCAGCTGCGCTCCTTTGGCGGACAGGGCCTGCATAGAGGTCTCGACGCCGGGGGCGATCACTCCGCCGATGAACTCGCCCTTGCGCGTGTAGACGTCGAAGCTGGTCGCGGTGCCGAAGTCCACGACGATCCCCGGCCCCCCGTACTCGGCATGCGCGGCCAACGCGTTGACCAGCCGGTCGGCGCCGACCTCGGGCGGGTTGTCGTAGCGCACGATCGCGATGCCCGTGCGGGTGCCGGGCTCGACGACCACCGGCGCGAAGTGGAAATACTCCTGCGTCATCTCGCGCAGCCGCTCCGTCATCACCGGCACGACCGAGGCGATCACCAGCCCATGCACGTTGCGTGAGAACGACAGGCTCTCGAACGCCATCAGCCCACCGAACAGCAGCGCCAGCTCGTCGGCCGTGCGGCGCGCGTCCGTGGCCACACGCCAGTGCTGCGCCAACTCCTCGCCGTCCCACACCCCGATCACCGTCTGGGTGTTGCCGACGTCGACGGTCAACAGCATGGCTCGGGCTGGGCGGTGAAGTCGAGGCCGATGTCGAGGGCGGCCGCCGAGTGGGTCAGCGCTCCCACGGCGATCGCATCGACGCCGGTGGAGGCGATCGCCCACGCCGACGCAAGCGTCACCCCGCCGCTGGCCTCGATGAACACCGGGCCGTCGTGGCGTCTGCAGCGCGCGACCGCGGCGTGCAGGTCGTTCAAGCAGAAGTTGTCGAGCAGCACCGAGCGTGCGCCGGCCTCCAGCGCCTCGTCGAGCTGTTCCAGCGAGTCGACCTCGACCTGCACGTCACGGCCTCCGGCGGCGGCCAGGGCGCGGCTGACCGCGTTGACGACCCCGCCGGCGGCGTGGACGTGGTTGTCCTTGACCAGCAGCGCGTCCGACAGCCCCATGCGGTGGTTGACCCCGCCGCCGGCGGCGACCGCGGCCTTCTGCAGCGCCCGCAGCCCCGGCAGCGTCTTGCGCGTGTCGCGGACCGCGCAGCCCGTGCCCTCAAGCTCGTCCACGAACGCCGCGGTCGCCGTGGCCACCCCGGACAGGTGGCACAGCAGGTTGAGGGCGGTGCGCTCGCCGGTGAGCATGGCCCGAGCCGGACCGCGCACCTGGGCCAGGACGGCGCCCGGCTCGACGCGGGCGCCGTCGTGTACGCAGGCCGTGAACTCCACCCTGGGATCGACCGCCGCGAACACCGCCCGGGCAGCCTCCAGCCCGGCCACGACGCCCGCCTGACGGGCCACCAGCGCTGCCGCCGCAACCGCCTCGGCCGGCACGGTCGCCAGCGTGGTCACGTCGCCGGCCTCGCCCAGATCCTCCGCGAGCGCGGCGGCGATCACGTCGGCAAGCCCAGCCACTCGTTCCACTCGTTCCACCGCCATCCGGCCCTGTCCTTCCACCGCCATCCGGCCCTGTCCTTCCACCGCCATCCGGCCCTGTCCTTCCACCGCCATCCGGCTCTAGGCCGAGAGGAGGTCGGCGGTAGCGGTGTTCGCCGGCTCTGGGCCGGTGATGCGCGCCACACGGTTCCCCTCCCCGCAGATCACGACCGTCGGGACGTGCGCGCGAGCCTCGGCGTCGTCGTAGGTCCCGTACGAGATCACGATCACGCGGTCGCCGGGCTGGACCAGGCGGGCGGCGGCGCCGTTGAGGCACAGCTCGCCAGAGCCGCGCCGCCCAGGGATGGCGTAGGTCTCCAACCGCGCGCCGTTGTTGATGTCGACCACCTGCACTTTCTCGTTCGGCAGCAGGTCAGCGGCGTCCATCAGATCCTCATCGATCGTGACGGACCCGACGTAGTGCAGGTTCGCGCCGGTCACCGTGGCGCGGTGCAGCTTGGACTTCATCAGGGTGCGCAGCACCAGTGTCACCTCCGTGTCAGGCTTGGTGCTCAAGCTCCAACCGGCAGCCGTCGATCGGGCGGGTGGTGCCCCGACCGCCTGCGCTGGCTCCTCCGCGACGCCCCTCAGCGGTGCAGGGTCTCGGGGTCAACGACCTCCGCGTAGTCGAGGCGGACACCAGGCGCAGCCTCAATCCTATGTCATCTATGTCACGGCGCGTCACGAGCCTCCAAGCCCCGGTGATGAGATCACGCGCCCCCCAGTCGTGCGGCGGTTAGGCTCCTCGTGACATTCAGGATGAATAGTCGCGAACTGGACTGCGGCAATTTTCTGAACCTAAATCACTGTATTCATGGAATCGTCCCTCACCCTTTAGTATGATGACGCCATCGACGAAGTCGATATGTGGGCAGCGGGCATGATGGGAACAAATGGCCTTGTTCCGCCAATATACCTACGGATGCGGCTGATTGGCGCAGCAGCGCCGGGTCGTGGCTGAACATGTCCGAACGCCGGCGGTGCAGGCGAGGACTCCGGAGCGAGAAGCGATGACCGATACCCAAGCGATCCCGACCGACGCTGAGCCCCCCGTACCCCCGACCGAACCTGCGACGGCGACTAAATGGTCGGCCGCCACGCGGTATCTGTGCGCTGCCGCGCATCTTGATCAGGCGTTCACTGATCGAGCGATCGAGGAGAACCTCGATCGCCCGTATCGAGCGTTTGTTCCCTCTTACGGCGTAGATCTCGTTCCGGTGCTGAAGCACTGCCTGCAAGCCCGCCGCCGGCGGACGATCCGGGACGCGTTGCTGACCGTAGTGGCACTTGCCGCCCTGTTCTATATTGCCAGGTGGCTCTTTCTGACCCTTGACCCCAACAGATCCGCGCCAGATCTGTGGCCAGGGCTCGTGATTCCTTTGGCGATCGCGTGGGTGATCGACTTCGCCGAGTGGCGCGTGCGCAGTCGCGCTCTGGGCCAGCTACGACGAGAGCGGTTTAAGCCAGATTCAATAAGGCTCAGGCCGAATGCACGCCGAAAAACACGACTCAAAGAAATCGCCGAGGAACAGCAGCGCTGCAACGTCGTCGTCTACTCTGGCTTCTCACCATTTGTGGGCAGCGGTGTTGAAGTGGTAGAGCCGTGGTCATTCGTCGTAGACCTCAGTAAGGGCAAGGACCTTTCTGGCAAGAAAGCTGAGCCCCTCCCGTTCGAAGTCGAGGAGCTGTACGGCTCGGTGAAAAAAGATGTCCTCGCTCTGAAGCTTGAGGGACTGAACGTCGAGGACCGTCTCTATGCGAATGGCTTGGACATCCGGGGGGACGAGCGATTCCAGGATGGGCGCCTCACACGCCCGCATGTTTGCGTTTCTTCTTCCGTGATGAGCAGGGTGATGCGCGCTCCTACATGGACGGTTCGCTACCACCAATGCATTACGATCACCAAGTGGAGAGGAGAACTCGTTCTGTCGATCTGTCTGTATTTTTCAAAGTCCGGTTCGAGCCTCTACGCCAAAGGATGCTACTTCTTGCTGCCACCGATCCATTCTGCCTATCACCAGGTAGACATGCTTTCGGCACGAACGCTCCGGAGTGTTTGTACCGCAGTCTGGGAGATAGCCATCGCTACCCCGGCCGCAGTGGTTGACGCCCCGTTCCGCCTTGGCACGGTGCTTTTTCGTCCTTGGGCTAGACGTCGGACCAAGCGTAAGTTGGATCGTGCAATTCAGTCAGATCACCCCTTCAATTATGGGGTTGGCAGCAGTCTCCGCGAATCCGCTGCGGATGAGCGCTACCATCGCTACTTCCAAGCGCTCGATGATGAGATGTACGGACAAATTGTTCACCATCTGATCATCGATGCAATCATTTCATTTCTTGATGGGCGCCACGTGGATACGAGCGAGTTCAGAAAGCGGCAGAACCCGTGGCTTGTCAATTTTGGCGTCATCATGAATGACAGCAATCTGAGCGCCAGCAACCTGGCCGTAGGAAGAGGAGCGCAGGCCACGGGTGGCGCAGGGCAGACCGCTGGACCTAAAGGTAAATGACCTAGTTACCCACTGAAAGAGGATGGCATGCAGCATAATGAGGGCATCTGGATGAGCGACAGCAGCATTACCGCCGATGTGCTCGCTGTGGGACGCGGGGCGAGAGCGACAAAGATCGTCACGGCGCCATGGGCCGACGAAACGGCATCGGCGCAGATCAACGATCAGCTACGCGAGCTCCTCGCCTGCATCGAACGTCACACCAGTGACCTTGATGACGCCGACGAGCTGAGAGGCTCAGTAGGTGATGTTGTCGCACAGCTGTCGAAGCAGAGGCCAAACAAGACGACGGTGCTCGGCATTCTCCGTGGAATCGCGACCGCCGCGAGTTCGGTTTCGGGGGTGGCCGCCGCCGTCGATGCGGTTACCAACACGGTATCGAAGCTTCTGTAAGGCGACTCGACAGCCAGGCGCAGGTGTGAAAAGCTCCACGGGGGCGTCAGTTCATAGAACGCAGTGGCCCGCAATTCCGTGACAAATTCGTTCTCATGCCTTCCACCCTGAGGCCAGACCTCCCTGACCTAGAGACGAATGTCCTGGTAGACGGGCTGGGGTCCTCCGCCCTTCCGTCGGGTTTTGTGCGTTATTCCTGCCGAAGGGGCGCGTGCTTCGCCGAACCTGGGGCTCAGGCCTGGTGATGAGCACATCGTGACAGATGTGGCTGGAACTGCTCATTCGCCCGGAAGTGCACACGATCCGGCGCGCATGCTCTGCGCCCGGTGGTGTCGCCGTCAGGCGCCCACGGGAACGATCGTGAGGTGCTTGCCTGCCGCCTCGGCAAAGAGCGCGAGGTCGGTGGGATCAGTGGTGAGCACATCGTCACCCGAACGGCGCTGTCGATGACCGAGCCATCGACGACATCGGCAGTGTCGGCCGCTGTGAGCAACGCGCCGATTCTGCGAGCGGCGCCAGGGTCGAGGCTGCGCTCGTCGACCCCTCGCGGCAGACGGCCTAAGCGCGCCTGGCGCGTACCGGACCGCCACGCCTGCGCGACCACCGCAGCCGTCGTCCGTACGGGGACGCGCTCGCGCTGAGCGATCTCGACCAACGCGATCACCCTTCGATTCCCCCGCTCAAAGCCGAGCAGCGCCCCGGTGTCGAGG
This sequence comes from Egibacteraceae bacterium, assembly GCA_050743205.1. Classification (GTDB taxonomy): domain Bacteria; phylum Actinomycetota; class Nitriliruptoria; order Euzebyales; family Egibacteraceae; genus JBOGED01. Next base: position 14,828 of record JBOGEA010000085.1, read on the forward strand.
ATGAGAGCCATCAGGCTGCGTTGCCCCTGCCTGGCCGAGTGATCGTTGCGGCCTGTCGCGCTTCGGCCACGAGCCGCGCGGCTTCTTCATGGCTCATCGGCTCGACGTCGCGGCCGAGTTCGTCGAGCGCGACTCGAAGGAGCCGATTGCGGATTCGATCCTGGGCGGCGGAAAGCCACGCGGAGACCGACACGCGGAGTTTGTCGACAGCCATGCCATAGTCATACCAGGGTCGTCTGTCGGTAGGAGGGCGGCTCAGGCGGGGAGGTCGGCGAGGAGGTGGCCGTCGGCAAGCTCGGCGCGGCGGGTGATCGCGATGCGGTCGAGGAACTCGCGGTCGTGCGAGACGACCAGCAGGGTGCCGTCGAAGGCGGCCAGGGCCTGCTCCAGCTCCTCCTGCGCCTCCAAGTCGAGGTGGTTCGTCGGCTCGTCGAGCACCAGCAGGTTCGCGCCCCGCGCCATCAGGATCGCCAGGCCCAGCCGGCAGCGCTCCCCGGGCGAGTAGCTGTCGACGGGCCGCAGCACGTGCCCGGCGCCCAGGTCGAATTTCGCGAGCAGGCGGCGGGCCTCTGCCTGGGTGGTCTGCGCGTGGCGCTGGAACGTCGCCAGACCGGTCTGGGCGCCGGCGAGGTCGGTGCCGCTCTGGCGCAGGACGCCGACCTGGACGCCGTGGCCGAGGCGGACCGTGCCCCCGTCCGGCGCGACGGCGCAGGTGAGCAGCGAGATCAGCACGCTCTTGCCGGCCCCGTTGTGGCCGTGGAGCGCGAGCCGGTCCTGCCAGCGCAGCGACAGCGACAGGGGGCCGAGCGTGAAGTCGCCGTAGGTCTTGCGCACCTGGCAAAGGTCAGCCACGAGGTCACCACTGCGTGAGGTGCGCGACAGGTCAAGGCGCAGCTCCCAGCCGGTCCGGGGCTCCTCGACCGCGTCGAGCCGGGCCAGGCGCTGCTCCAGATCGTGCATGACCCTGCCGGCCTGCTGCGACGCGCGCTGCGCGAAGAAGTGCGGGGCGTGCTTGTCGTTGTCCCGCCGCGGGCGGGTGTCCTTGGTCTTCGACGCCCGCTCGCGCCGCGCGACAACGGCGGCTTTCAGCCGCTTCGCCTCAGCGTCGTAGGCCTCGTAGCGGGCGGACTGGGCGGCGCGCAGCCGCTCGCGCGCCTGGCGGTACTCGGCGAAAGTCACGCCGAACGCGGCGGCGGTGTGGGTGTGCTCGTCGATCTCCACCACGTCCGTCGCGGTCTCGTCGAGGAACGCCCGGTCGTGCGACACGACGACGAACGTCGCGCCCGCCGCGGCGACGAACCCGGCGAGCAGGTCCAGCGCCCGCAAGTCGAGGTTGTTCGTCGGCTCGTCCAGCAGATACAGGTCGAAGCGCGACGCGAGGATTCCCGCCAGCCCGAGGCGCACCTGCTGGCCGCCGGACAGCTCGGCGACCGGCCTGGTGAGCAGCGACGCGGGCAGGTCCAGCGCCGCCAGCGCCCGCTCGATCCGCCCGGGCAGCTCGTAGCCGCCGAGCGCGACGAACCGGTCGGTGGCGGCGACGTACGCGTCGGCGGCCCTGGCGTCGCCGGCGGCCAGCGCCCGCTCCAGTGCGCGCAGGCGCTGCTCCAGCTCGAACACGCCGGCCCGCTGCCGCAGGTAGGCGTCGACGGTCTGCTCCCCCACCGGGCGGTAGTCCTGCGGGACGTACGCGATGGCCACCCCGGAGGCGGCGGTGATCGTTCCGGCGTCAGGGCGCAGCAGCCCCGCGGCCAGCTTCAGCAGCGTCGACTTGCCCGACCCGTTGACGCCGACGACGGCGGTCCGGCTGTGTTCGGCCAGGGACCACGTGACGTCGGACAGCGCGACGCGGTTGTCGAACGACTTGGTGACATGGGAGAACGTGAGCACGGCGAAACCTCAAGCGCAGGCAGTGGAGAAGGACGCGCGTCAGCCGTCAGCTCAACATATTCGGCGAGGATAGCGCCTATCGGGCCTCCCAGGCTCGCTCGTTTTGGAGAAACGGATGGGGATGCCGCACACTGCACCGGTCACGAACGACAGACGGGGAGACGGGGAGACGGGATGCGACATGACCATGACGCCCGATGACGTCCAGAAGCAAGTTGTCTCACCAGACGAGCAGGCCGGGGCGGCGCGCAACGGCGATCGACGTGCGGACACGCTCAGCTCGTTGGCGCGTGACGAGCCGTCGAGTGGAGAGCAGCCGACCGCCCAGCGGTTCGCGCTGCTGCTGTTCCATCACGATTTACTCGACCGCAACTACGTCGACGAGCTGCGGACGATCATCGAGGAGCACGGGTGGCAGCCCGGCGAGCGCGACGCTCGCGAGGTCGACATCTGGCTGGAGAGCTCCGGAGGAGACGCGCACGCCGCGTACAAGCTCATGCTGCTGCTCCGCGAGTACGCGGCGACGATCCGCATCGTCGTGCCCGATTACGCCAAGAGCGCGGCCACGCTGATGGTCCTCGGCGCCGACGAGGTGTACATGGCCCCCGCCGCTGAGCTGGGGCCACTCGACGCGCAGATCCGGCTGGAGGGCGACGCGGAGTCGATCAGCGCCCTCGACGTGGCCAACGCGATCGACTCCCTCATCATCGCCGCACTGAGCCTGGCGACCGCCGGCGGTGGGCAGATCGTGCGCACGACGCAATTGAGCCGGCAGCAGACATTGGACGCCATGCTCGGATTCTCCGCCCGGTTCATGCGACCGCTGGTGTCAAAACTGAACCCATCGCTGATTCACCGCAGCAACAACCATTTGCGGGTGGCGTACGAATACGCGGTGCGTCTGCAGGACCTTCGCCGCGAAGGAGTGAGCCTGCAGAGTGACGAGCTGCAGGATCTCGTGCGCGGCTACCCCACGCACGGATTCGTGATCTCCGCGCGCGAGGCATCCGAGCTCGGCCTGTCCGTCCTCCCCAGCCAGGAGTATCCCTATTGGGACATCGTGGCTCGCGAGCACCGCGAGTTCCGCCAGTCCAATGCCCGCGTGCTGAAGATGGTCGACCCAATGTCTCTTCAAGTTCCAGACGGGTGCGAAGGAGACGCGCAATGAGCGGCGACACGACGAAAGAACGCGCGCGGCATCGGCGGCTGCATGAGCTCGCGTCTGCGGTGGAGGCCGACGCGAGAATCATCGAAGACTCCTACTTCGATTTCGTCATACGATTCGAACGGCAGCTGCTCACCTCGACCAGCATCGCCC
>JBOGEA010000086.1:0-17956 GCA_050743205.1 Egibacteraceae bacterium
GTCCACTGGCGCCGTCTGGCTGGACGCCGACTGGCAGGGCAGCATCGGCGGGGCCATGCGCGACCCGTGGGGCGCGGGCGCCGCCGAGACCGGCGGGCATGGTCTGGGCTGGCGTGGCGAACTCGAGGTCGATGGGCTGGTGTGGCTGCGCAACCGCGTCTACGACCCTGCCAGCCGCGTGTTCCTGTCCCCTGACCCGCTGCCCGGCGTTCCCGGCGCGTCTTCGGCCGCCAATCCCTACCACTACGCCGCCAACGACCCCATCGGCTTGCTCGATCCCCTCGGCCTGCGCCCCCTCACTGACGCCGAGTTGGCCGCTTACCGCGACGCCCACAGCGGCACCATCGCCTCCTGGCTCCACGACCACTCGGGCGAGATCGCCACCACCGGCCTGGTAATCGCTGGCACCGGTCTCGTCCTCACGGGAGCGGGCACCGCCGTCGGCATCGGCATCCTCGCTGGCGTCGGCTCCAGCGCTGTGATCCAGCACCTCACCACCGGTGAGGTGGACTGGGGCCAAGTGGCGATGTCCGGCTTCATTGGCATGGTGACGGGAGGCACGGGAGCCGCCGTGAGCAACTACTCGCCCGTGGTGTCGGCGGGCAGGCAGCTCGCCTCCAGCGGTTATCCCGTGATCGGCGGTCTGACCCGCTACATCGGCGGCGGCGCGGCGGGAGGCTTCACCGGCGGGACGCTTGGTGAGATCGCCGATGTGGCACAGGGCGGGAATTTCGACGTCGCCACAGTCGCTGGCGAGACCATCGCCGGGGGTGCGTTCGGCGCCCTCGGCGGGTCCGTGGCGGTCGGTCAGAAACTCTTCACCGGTGTGGTCACCGACGAAGCTCATACTTTCAACACGATCACCGGCATTACCGGCGGCTTTTGGACCGAGACCGCAAAAGCGAGGGCTGCGCATGGCATCAAGCCACCTCTGCCGCAGCCTGCGCTTCCCTCTCCTTAGACGAGGAGGCAGCACGTGATCATCACCGAAGAGTCGACGATCAGGGTTGAGCGGGACGAGCGGCGCATGTGGGTCGAGGCCGGAGCGCCGGTTATCGGTTCCCTGGGCTTCGCCGCTTACCTCGCAGCGCTGGCCGACCGTCCGGTTGAATATCTGCCCGTTGTGGGCGTGATCGCGCTCGGCGTCCTGCTGCTCGTCTCTGGGATACGCCGCCGACACCTCTGCGTGATCGAGCCGACCCGGATCGGCTTCGGCTTCCTGGGAGGCAGGATGTGGTGGCTCGACCGGGACCGGATCGGGTCGGTGCGGGTCCGCCAGGGCCTGATGCTCGAGGTCCTGTTCTGTGACCGGGACGGGAAGATGTTCGACAACCACGCGTTCGCGTGCTTCGACCCCAAGGAGCTGCGCCAGGCCTTCGAATCCGCCGGCATCCCCGTCCGCTGAGGGTCCTCTGGCGTCCTTGCGCCGCGCGGCGCGAATCCATGGCACTCAGGCGGGATCACCTGGTATGGCTATGACGGGGCAGGCCGGCGGGTCTCTGAGGCTGGGCCTGGGGGTACCCGGGCGTTCACCTGGGATGCGCTGGGCCGCCTGTCGGAGATTCAGCGGCGCACCGCCACCGACCTCACCGTGGACGCGTTCGGCGACTTGGCCGCGGTCGACGGCACGCCCCTGCTGTGGGACCCCACCGGGTTCGTCTCGCAGCTGCGCTGGCTGGGCGGCACCGCTGTGATCGGCGATGATGTGCGGCTGTGGTCCACTGGCGCCGTCTGGCTGGACGCCGACTGGCAGGGCAGCATCGGCGGGGCCATGCGCGACCCGTGGGGCGCGGGCGCCGCCGAGACCGGCGGGCATGGTCTGGGCTGGCGTGGCGAACTCGAGATCGATGGGCTGGTGTGGCTGCGCAACCGCGTCTACGACCCTGCCAGCCGCGCGTTCCTGTCCCCTGACCCGCTGCCCGGCGTTCCCGGCGCGTCTTCGGCCGCCAATCCCTACCACTACGCCGCCAACGACCCCATCGGCCTGCTCGATCCCCTCGGCCTGCGCCCCCTCACCGACGCCGAGTTGGCCGCTTACCGCGACGCCCACAGCGGCACGATCGCCTCCTGGCTCCACGACCACTCGGGCGAGATCGCCACCACCGGCCTGGTAATCGCAGGCACCGGTCTCGTCCTCACGGGAGCGGGCACCGCCGTCGGCTCCAGCGCTGTGATTCAGCACGTGATCACTGGCGAGGTGGACTGGGGCCAAGTGGCGATGTCCGGCGCCTTCGGCGGCATCGCAGGTCAGATGGGTTCAGCGGTGAGCCGCTTCCCGTCTGTCGCGTCAGCGAGTACACAGCTGGTTGCTCGCGGCTACCCCGTAACCGGGCGCCTGACCCCGTTCATCATCGGTGGGGGGGCGGGGGGGCTTCATTGGCGGAACGCTCGGTGAGGCCGGCGACTGGGCGCAGGGTGGAAGCTTCGACGTGGCCACAGTGGCCGGCGAGACCATCGCCGGGGGCGCGTTTGGCGCCCTCGGCGGATCCGTACCGGTTGGCCAGAAGCTTTTCACCGGTGTGGTCACTGATGAGGCTCGCACCATGAACACGGTCATCGGCGTTGCGGGCAATCTCTGGACCGAGAACGCGAAAGCGAGAGCGGCGCATAATCTGAGGCCGCCTCAGCCGAAGCCGGCAGTGTCCTCTCCCTAGCTAGACGAGGAGGCGGTACGTGATCATCACCGAAGAGTAGACGATCAAGGTTGAGCGGGTCGAGCGGCGCATGTGGGTCGAGAACGGTGTCAGCGTATCTCTCGCGCTGATCATCGCGTTCTACTTCACGTCGCTGGCCGACCGTCCGGTTGAGTACCTGCCCGTTGTTGGCGTGATCGCGCTCGGCGTCTTGTTATTCGTCACCGGTGTGCGCCGCCGTCCCGTCTGTGTGATCGAGCCGACCCGGGTCGGCTACGGTTTTGTGGGAGGCAGGATGTGGTGGTTTGACCGGGAGCAGATGAGGTCGGTGCTGGTCCGCCAAGACCTGCTGCTCCAGGTCCGGTTCTATGACCGGGACGGCAAGATCACCGCCAGCCACGTCTTCGGGTGCTTCGACCCCAAGGAGCCGCGCCAGGCCTTCGAATCCGCCGGCATCCCCGTCCGCTGAGGGTCCTCTGGCGTCCTTGCGCCGCGCGGCGCGAATCCATGGCACTCATCTGGGGGGCCACTTAGCCTGGCGGTCATGCCAAACCCGCTTCACGCTGTGTTCGTGCACGCGCATCCGGACGATGAGTCTTCGAAGGGGGCCGCGACGATGGCCCGGTACGTCAAAGAGGGGTACCGGATATCGGTCGTGACCTGCACCGATGGGTCTGCTGGGGACATCCTGAACCCGGCGATGGAACAGCCTGGCATCAGGCAGCGGCTGGTCGAGATCCGCGCTGAGGAGCTTGCCCGGGCGCTGGAGATTCTCGGGATCACCGACCACTTCGCCCTGGGCTATCGGGACTCCGGCTATGTGAAGGACTTCGACGGCGACGGCACCAGGCTGCCCCCCGACTGCTTTTTCAACACCCCGCTCGAAGCGTCTGTCGAGCGGCTCGCCCGCATCATCCGCAGGCAGCGACCGGACGTCGTGGTCACTTACCCGGAGGATGGCGGCTACCCGCACCCGGACCACATCCGCTGCCATGACATCAGCGTCCGGGCCATCGAGGCTGCCGCGGATCCCGAGCGACGCATCGAGTCACGCGAGCCGTGGGGGGTACAGAAGCTGTATTACATGGGCGCGTTCAACCGGAGCCGAGTCGAGACGCTGCACGAGGCGTGCGTGGCCGAGGGGATCGAGTCGCCGTTCGCGGACTGGGTCGCGGGATGGGATCCGAACGACATCGACATGACCACGACGAAGGTGGAGGTCAGTGACTTCCTCGGCCAGCGCGCAGCGGCGCTGATCGCGCATGCCACCCAAGTCGACCCCGCGGGCATATGGTTCAAGGTCCCGGATGAGCTCATCCGGCGGGTGTACCCGTACGAGGACTTCATCCTGGTCTGGAGCAGGGTGGAGACCGAACTGCCGGAGTCGTCGCTGTTCGCGGGACTGGAATGAACGGAACGGTCATCTCGCGCAGTGGCGGGCGATATAGAACAGGCAGTCGCGTCGGGTCTGCAGCACGCTTCTGGTCATCATCACCGGGGTGATGTCCTCGGTGACGATCAGCCGCCCGCCGGAGGAGATTCTGAAGAACCGCTGGGTGACGTCGTTGCCGCTGAGGTCGAGCGCCTCCAGCGGCATGGGGGTGCCCTCACGCACCAGGCCCAACTCACTGCAAGCCAACAGCATGCCGAAGTTCTGCCCGTCAAGGCCCGGCCGCAGAGCCAGGTCGCACCCGTCACCCAGGCTGTAATCGAACGTGAACTCGACCTCGGGCCGAACCGCGACGCGATACGCCATACGCAGCAGCGGGGGCGAGGCGGCCTGCGAGCGCTCGAAGGACAGCGCCGCCAGGAACCGGTGCAGCACGCCGGCTGCGAACGCCTCGTTCTCCGGCCGCCCTGTGATGCCGCACTCAATGGCGACGGTCGGACAGCGAACGGACAGCTCCTCGATGAGTGAGTACGCGCGCAGCGCCCACTCGACGACGGTGTCTGCGCAGGTGGCCGCCAGTGCCAGGGCCGCGCTCGTGCGCGTGGGCAGGATCGCGTAGTACGGGTTTTCGCCCGTGTTGTTGTGGAGGTCGACCGCCGCCTCGAGATCGGTCGTATCGAGTTCAGCGATCACCGCGTCCGCGATCTGCCGCAGCGACGTCGTCGGCTCTCTGCGCCCCCAGACGCGGTTGAAGTCCTCCTGGCCGTCCAAGTACCGGTGGGCGAACCATCCATCCTCGCTGGCAGCGCGAACGTTGCCGATGAAGACCCACAGGTCGAACGGATACCGCGCCCCCGTGCGCAGCAGGTCCAGCACTGCCCGGTAACCAGAGTCTTCATTCCCGTGAAGAAGACAGGAGACGAACCGCGCCCGTGGCGCCCTGTCTGTGCCTGGAATCCGGACGAGCGTGGGCTTGCCGAGTCGCAGCAGCGCCTCTTCGTCGGAGGCGTCGAGGAGGGGCTTGAGATCCTCGTACCCCTCGAACCTCCCGTATAGATCGCTCATAGCCTCTACAGGCTACCCATGTTTCCGCAAAGTGGAAACCAGGAAAGTCCAAATGGAAGGCAGGCTGGCTGGCCGCTTTATCCGTTGGGCACCCTCTTATGCTGGGCCCACTGGCCAGGTGTGCACCGGAGCGCCGCTCTGAAAACACTCAGCGTAGCGACGGACGAGTTCACGCGCGGCCTTGGACCGATCGAGCCCGTCATGTTCGACCAGCGCGCGATGAGTGGCGATCTGCCAGACGGCGCCATTGCGCCCGGTGCTGGCACGCGCCTCGATGATGCCGAGGTAGTAATCGGCGTCTTCCACATCGATCGACCAATCCCGGAGCCCATCATGGGCAAGCGGGATGAGATGGCGCAGCAGCAGTTGGCCGACTGGGACGCCCGACCCGACACGCGGCCAATGCAGCCGCGCCCCGAGGCCGTGCTTGGCGGCAGTGAAGAAGTTGCGATCAGCCGCCTTGAAGCTCATCTCCTCCCACACCGGACGCTCAGCGTTCATCAGGGCTCTCAGCAGCCCGAAGTACAGCGCGGCATTCGCGACCGAATCAGCGATGGACGGCCCCGCGGGGAGGACGCGATTCTCGATGCGCAGATGCCCAGTGCCGTTGGTGACTTCGTAGACTGGGCGGTTCCACCTGTAGATCGTCCCGTTGTGCAGGGTCAACGCATCCAGCGCCGGAGTTCGACCACCGGCCAGGACGGCATCGGGATCCTCGTCATCGCAGACAGGGAGAAGCGGAGGGAAGAACCGGACGTTCTCCTCGAACAGCTCGAAGACGCTCTTACGGAGCCATGCCTCACCGAACCACACGCGCGGGCGGACACCCTGGTGCACCAGCTCCTCCGGACGCGTGTCGATCGACTGGAGGAACAGCGCGATACGGGTCTCGTGGTGCAGTTGCCGTTGAAGGAAGAACGGCGAATTCGCCGCCACCGCGACCAACGGCGCTGACAGCGCCTGCGCCGCATTCCAATAACGCGCCGAGTCCTCGGCGTCTACCTGAGCATGAAGGTGCAGCCCCGTGCACGCAGCCTCGAACAGGATCGAGCGGGCGACCACGCACAGTGATTCAACGCCATGAATGCGGATGTCGAGGTTCTCGCCCCGCGCCGCGAGGATGGCGTCGTTGAGCGCTCTGTAGCGTATCCGCGCGGAGAAATTCTCCTCCACCGCGTCACGCGTGGCGAATGTCGGGAGGATCCCGATGACGATCGTCTGTCCGCCCAGCGCCTCCGCCGCCTCCTGGGTCTGCCGCAGGCGAAGGTTCAGCTCGCGCTCCATCCAACGCAGGCAGTCTCCCCTCAGCTCGCGCGGGGCGATGCTGAACTCGACGTTGAAACGAGCCAGCTCGGGCTGGAACATCCCCGAGTCCAATCGCTGCAGCACCTGCGAGTTGACAGGCAGCGCGATGCCTTCGCGGTCAGCCAGATGGACTTCCATCTCGACGCCGACCAAGCGCTGCCCGCGCTCGAGCAGGCCGCTGTCTACGACCTGTCCGAGCACTCGCAGGCATCTCTTGAGTCTGCGCCGGTAACGGCTGCAATCCTCACGAGTGAACTCGGCGGCTGTAATCTCACGGCCCACTTCGCCACCCCCGCAGGCCACTGTGATGGCCTCTCGACACGGGAACAGAACACGGCTTGAGAAGCGGCGGCGGGTCAGCGGTTTCCGGCGCCCTCACCGCCGAAACCGCCTCAGCTACAAATTACACAGCGCGAAGACGAGCGGGAATAGGGGTCGTGCCTCGCCGGGAGCGCCCTGAAGAGTGTTCGCGAGCCAAATCCGACGAAGCGCGACCCTGTGCAAGTTCAGAGTAGGCGGAGTTGACGGGCCTCTTTCTTGGGGCGTTCGGGGGCCGAGCGGGCCGTGCCTGCGCGCACGCTGGGGTGGCCGTCGGGACGGCCATGGCGTGCCCACGCGGCCCGACGGCGCTGGGCGACGAGCCCCTCGACGTGACCGCGGTAGGCGGTGGAGGCGTTCGCGCCGCGGTATAGCTGCCGGTACAGGTCGACGAGGTCGGGGTGGGTCTGCTCCAGCCACGGCCAGAACAGCTCGCGAACCCCGGGGCGCAGGTGAAGCACGATCGGCGTGATGTGCACCGCGCCCGCAGCCGCGGCGGCATCCACGAGCGCGTCGAGCGCGTCGGGGTCGTCGTTGAGCCCAGGCATGATCGGGGCCAGCATCACACCCGTCGGTATCCCCGCTCGCCTCAGCCTGGCCACTGCCTCCAGCCGCGCCTGCGGCGATGGGGCACCAGGCTCGACCTGGCGCCACAGCTCAGGGTCGAGCATGCCGACGGTGAGAGCGCATGAGACCGAGACGCGCTCCGCCGCGGCCTGGAGCGTCTCAACGTCGCGCGTGATCAGTGTTCCCTTCGTGAGGATCGAGAACGGTGTGAAGCCCTCCGCGAGCGCGTCGATGATCCCCGGCATCAGCCGGTAGCGCCCCTCGCACCGTTGATACGGGTCGGTGTTCGTCCCCATCGCGACCTGCTCGCCCGTCCAGGATGGCCGCGCAAGCTCGCGGCGCAGCACCTCGACGAGGTTCGTTTTCACCACGATCGTCCGCTCGAAGTCGTCGAGCGGGGAGAGGTTCAGGTACGAGTGGCTCGGCCGAGCGAAACAGTTGTGGCTGACTACGCCGTTGGCGATGAAGTCCCCGGTCCCGGTCGTGATGTCGAAGAGCGGGAGATCGCGTCCGAGGGGCTCGATCGCCACCACCCGCAGCTGCAGGTCCCTCATGACCGCTCGGCCTTCGATCGACCGCTCGCGGGTGATCGTGCCGCGGAAGTAGCGGAGCCGGTGGTCGGCTGCCTCCGCGGGAGGCGCGGCGGATCTGCCAGGGCCGATGAGCTGGCTGCCCAGCGTGAGATGGAGACGCGGCGGCTGTCCCTGGGGCGCCGCGGTGACATGCCTCCAGCCCCGGTTCGTGAGGAACCGATGGTCGCCGCTGGCGATGAGCTCGGTGCCGTCATCAAGCGTGACGCGATAGGCGGGCTTGGTGGTCGACCAGTGGTCAAGGACGTGCGTGACCACGTAGCCGCGGTGCGCGCCACGCCGGATCGTCCCGTAGATCGCGTCGCCCGTGCGCAGGTCCGCCAACGGCCTGGTGCGACCGTCGGCCATGAGGATCGGGGTGTCCCCGGACAGGCAGTAGGCGCATGCGTGGGAGCATCCCCGGTACGGGTTGATGCTCCAGGGGAAGGGCATGCCGCGGACCCGGTTCAGGGCAGACTTGGTCTCGACCTCAAGGAAGCGCATCCCGGCGAACTCAGGGGTCGCAAAGGTCCGGACCCGCTCGAGCTTCAGCGGTAGGGTCGCCAGGCCAGGATCGTGTGGGGCGTCCGGTGCCCGCTGGAGTTCCGCTATCGATGTCATAGGCAGGCAGTGTAGAACGTCTGTTCTATTCATGCAAGGACAGGATGATGCCGAACCGTCTCGCGCAAGCGTCCAGCCCCTACCTGCGCCAGCACGCTGAGAACCCCGTCGACTGGTTCGAGTGGGGCACCGAGGCATTCGAGCTCGCGAAGGCGGCCGACCGGCCGGTGTTCCTGTCAGTCGGCTACTCCTCCTGTCACTGGTGCCATGTCATGGCCCACGAGTCGTTCGAGGATGAGGCGATCGCGAAGCTCCTCAACGACCGGTTCGTGTCGATCAAGGTCGACCGCGAGGAGCGGCCCGACATCGACAGTGTGTACATGGGGGCGGTCCTGGCGCTGTCCGGTGGGGGCGGCTGGCCGATGAGCGTCTTCCTGACCCCTGATGGCACCCCCTTCTTCGGCGGGACGTACTGGCCGAAGGAGTCCCGCCAGGGCATGCCCGGGTTCACGAGCGTGCTCGACGCCGTCTGGCGCGCGTGGACGACACAGCGGGACCAGGTGCTGGACGCGGGGCGGCGCCTGGCCGCCCACCTGCGCCAGGGTCAGGACCTGGGCGAGGCGGGCGCAGCGAGCGTCGAGATCGCCGATCGCGCCGCCGCGGTGTGTGTGCGGGCCTGGGACGACCGGCTCGGCGGTTTCGGCCAGGCGCCGAAGTTTCCGCAGGCGATGACGATCGATTTCCTGCTCGCCCACTCCCTGCGGACCGGCGACGAGGGCGCGCTCCGCGCGGCCAGCCACACGCTGGAGGCGATGGCGCGGGGAGGCATCTACGACCACGTGGGCGGTGGGTTCGCCCGGTACTCCGTGGATGCGCGGTGGCTGGTCCCCCACTTCGAGAAAATGCTCTACGACAATGCCCTGCTGCTGCGCGCCTATACCCATGCCTGGCAGGTCACGTCGTCGGCGCGATTCCGGCGCGTCGCGATCGAGACGGCTGAGTACCTGCTGCGCGAGATGCGCCACGACCAGGGCGGCTTCTACTCGGCGACCGATGCGGACTCAGAGGGCGTCGAAGGGAAATTCTTCGTCTGGACCGCGGTTGAGTTCGACGAGGTCGTGCGCGAAGCCGGCGAGGACCCCGCGTTCTGGCGACGTTTCTTCGGCGTGGCCGAGCAGGGCAACTGGCATGATCCTCACGGCCACGCCCCGGCGGGCACCAACATCCTCCACCGCCCCGCGTTCGCGGACGCGCCCGATGAGCATGGAGAGGCGTTCGCGGCCCCCTTGGAACACCTCCGCCGCGCGCTGTACGCGCGCCGAGCGACGCGCATTCCACCCGGGCTGGACGATAAGGTGCTGACCTCGTGGAACGCGCTGGCGCTCGGCGCTCTCGCGGAGGCCGGCGCGGCGCTTGGCGTCTCGTCCTACGTCAGCGCGGCGCAGGGCTGCGCGCGGTTCATCGCCGACCACCTCGTCGTCGGCGGGCGGCTGCGGCACACCTGGATCCAGGGCCACGGCGCGACGGTCCCGGCGTTCTTGGAGGATGTCGCGTACCTGGCCCAAGCGCTGCTCGTGCTGTTCGAGGCCGACGGCGACCCAGCCTGGCTGGCCTGGGCGCGCGAACTCGCCGCCGACGCGCAGACCCGGTTCGCCGACGGTGAGGGCGCCTACTACACGACGGCGGACGACGCCGAGCGGCTGCTCACCCGCCCGAGGGACCTGTGGGACAACGCGACCCCGGGCGGCGCCAGCGTCATGGCCGACGTGCACCTGCGCCTCGCCGGACTGACCGGCCAGCCCACCCACGCCCAGCTCGCCGAGCGGACGCTGCGCCTGTTCGTCCCACGCGCTGAGCAGGCCCCCACCGGGTACGGCGAGCTGCTCCGCAGCCTTGAGCGCCTGCTCACAGGTCCCCGCGAGGTCGCGATCGTCGGCCCGTTCGACGACCCGGCCACGACCGCCCTGGCCGGGGTGTATCGCGAGCGGTGGCGCCCGGGCGCCGTCCTGGCGGTGGGCCCGGCGGACAGCCCGTCAGTGCCCCTGCTCGCCGACCGCGACCTCGTCGGTGGCAGACCCGCCGCCTACGTGTGCCGGGACTTCGCCTGCCAGCGCCCGGTGACCACCACAGAGGACCTGCGCGCTCTGCTCGGTTAAGCACTGGATCTCGCGCTGCGGATCCTCTGCCTTCCAGGTGTGCAGCCCTATTGGCCAGGATTCGGCACGCATGCGTGCCGAATCCTGGCCATACGCCGTTTCCTGGATATGGCGCTTGGGTAGAAGGCCGCTACGGCGTTTGCCCTCCCAGCGCCCCAGCGAGGCCAGCGATGCCATCGACGCTTTCGAGCAGACCGGGCACCTCCTCGGCCCGCTGTAAGGGCGTGCACTCCCCGGCACCCTGCTGGATGCTGTTCGCCCCTTGACCGGTAGTGTCAGTACCGTACGGGTCAATTCCCTCTGCAGCGAATGGGCACGCTGGCACGGGGTCAGCGACAGGATTCTCAGGCGCTGGCGCTGCCTCCTGTGCCATGACGGGCATGGCCAGCAGGAAGATGGTGGTCAGCGCGACCGCGAGGGTCTTCAGCACTGGCATGTCTTCTCCTTGGGTTGGCTGGTCGGCGTGGGGGCTGAGCCGACCTCTTGAGAAAGGCGGAGATTGTGCATTCCTGGTGAACCGGGGTCCACACGTTCGTCGTCAAGCGCAAACGTTTCGATCAGCGCCGTGTCTTGGATAGCCTCGTGCGGATGGAGAACGCTGCCACAGCCCTATTGGCCGACTTGAACCCGTCTCAGCGCGCCGCCGCCCAGGCGGTTCGCGGGCCGGTGTGCATTCTCGCAGGCGCGGGCACCGGGAAGACGCGCACGATCACGCACCGCATCGCGTATCAGGTCGCCACCGGACTAGCCCGTACTGACCAGGTGCTTGCCGTGACGTTCACGGAACGCGCGGCCGCAGAGCTCCGCGCGCGCTTGGGAGCGCTGGGAATCGGGGCGCCGATCAGGGCGGCCACCTTCCACGCCGCCGCGTGGGCTCAGCTCCGCTGGTTCTGGCCACGTGTCGAAGGCGGGCCGCTCCCCGAGGTGATCTCGTCCAAGGTGGGCCTGCTCGCACGGACGGCGAGGCGTCTGGGATGCGAGGCGCGCGACTTGGCCAGCGAGATCGAGTGGGCGAAGGTCAGACTCCTGGATCCAGCGTCGTACGCACTGCGTGCCCGGGGTCGCCAGACGCCGGTCGACCCCGACGTCATGGCGGGGATCTACGAGCGGTACGAGGCTGAGAAAGCCGCGGCCGGCGCGATCGACTACGAGGACATGCTCCTGCGGACGGGGCAGCTGCTCGACCGGCCAGAGATCGCCGCCGAGGTCCGCCAGCGCTACCGCTTCTTCACCGTGGACGAGTTCCAGGACGTCAACCCGGCGCAGTGGGCCCTGCTCAAGGGCTGGCTCGGGGACTCTGAGGAGCTGTGCGTCGTCGGCGACGACGACCAGACGATCTTCTCCTTCACCGGCGCCTCGTCGAGTTATCTCACCGGCTTTCGCAGGCATTTCCCCCATGCCGAGGTCGTGACGCTGACACGGAGCTACCGGTCGACCCCCCAGATTCTCGATCTGGCGAACCGTGTCCTGTGGACGAAGCCGGCGGCGCAGCGCAAGCACCTGGTCGCACGAGAAGGGATTACGGGAACCCCCCCGGTGTTCCACGAGTTCGACGACGCCGACGACGAGGTCCGCGCCGTCGTGGCGCGGGTGAAAACCCTGATCGGTGCAGGCATGCCCCCCGGCGAGATCGCGGTCTGCTACCGCATCAACGCGCAGTCCGAGCCGTTCGAGGAGGCGCTGCGAGCGGCGGGGATTCCCTACATGCTGCGGGGCGACGGCGGCTTCTTCGAGCGACCGGAGATCCGCCAGGCGCTGCGGGCTTTGGCCGATGCCGCCGAGCGGGCCGCGCCCGCCGATCCGTCGCTCGCTCAGCCGCGCCGGGCGGATCGGGATGTCGAGCAGGCGCTGCGGGAGCGGCTCTCCTGGCATCCACGGCGTGAGCCCGCGGGCGAAGCGGCCCGGGAGCGCTGGCGCAACATCGGCGAGGTGCTCGCGATCGCCTCGGCGATGGTCGACGAGTCGCCGGCGATCGCGCTGCCCGAACTGGTCGCGCAGCTGCGCCAGCGCGCGGCCGTGACGCATCAGACGACGGCGGAGAAGGGGGCCGTGACGCTGCTGACCCTGCACCGAGCGAAGGGCACCGAGTTCGACGCGATGTTCCTGGTCGCGTTGGAGGAGGGCCTCCTGCCCATCTCGCACGCCAAGACGGACCAGGAGGTCGAGGAGGAGCGGCGCCTGCTCTACGTCGGCGTCACGCGCGCGCGCCGGGATCTGTGGCTGTCCTGGGCGCGCAGCCGGCCTGGTTGGGGTGGCCGGCCTCAGGCTCGGCGCCCGTCCCGCTTTCTGTACAACTTGGGCGAGGGCGCGCCAACGAGCGCCCCGAAACCCGCGCGGCCCGCCCCCCAGCCCAAGCCCAGCGGCCCGCCCGACTCAGCGCTGCTGGAGGAGCTGCGCGCCTGGCGTCTGGCGCGGTCGCTCCAGGACGGCGTTCCCGCCTATGTGGTCTTTCCCGACTCGACGCTTCGGGAGTTGGCGACGCAGCGACCGGAGACCATCCCCGCGCTCCAGGCCGTGGGCGGTTTCGGCCCCAAACGCACCGCCGCGTACGGAGAGGACGTGCTGAGGGTCGTGAAGTCGCGGGCGGCGAGTGAGGATCACACGGATGAGGAGGGCGCGCAGCGCCCGACCGGGGGTGGGGATCGAGGGTGACGCAGATCAGGCTGGCGGTCGACGTCGTGGTCGTGACGCTGGAGCCGCAGGACGGCGGTGACAGGCGGCCGATCACGCTGGCGGTCCGGCGCGATCACGACCCGTTCGTGGGCGCATGGTCGCTGCCCGGCGGAGCCGTCCGGCGTGATGAGGACCTTGAGAAGGCGGCCCGTCGGGTGCTGTCGGAGAGCTTGGGGACCGCCCAGCCGCGTCACCTGGAGCAGCTCGCGTCATTCGGCGCGCCGGATCGGGATCCGCGCGGTCGCGTGGTGAGCGTGAGTTACCTGGCGCTGCTTCCCGCGCGCGTTGTTCCCAGGCCGGCCGCGCGGTGGTGGTCGGTGGCGGCGGCCCCTGGCCTCGCGTTCGACCACGCCCGGATTCTCGCCTCGGCGATCGAGCGGCTGCGTGGGAAGCTGTCGTACTCGAATGTCGCCTACGGGCTGCTGCCGGAGGAGTTCACGCTCAGCGACCTCCAAGCGGTCTACGAGGCAGTGTTGGACAGGGCGCTGGACAAGCGGAATTTCCGCAAGAAAGTCCTCTCGCTGGGGATGCTGCAGGAGGCCGAGGGTCAGCGGCGCGGCTCGCACCGCCCGGCGCAGCTCTACCGCTTCGCCGGCCACGGGCTCGTGCTGCTCGACGACGTCATCGCCGTCTGAAGGGGCCAGATGTCGGACGCGCTGTTCACGGATCTGTACGAGCTGACCATGATGGCCGGCTACGTCGATGAGGGCTGCGCGGAGGTTGAGGCGACCTTCGACCTGTTCTTCCGCAAGCCCCCGGACGGCCTCGACATCGTCGTCGCGGCCGGCCTCGATCCCGCGCTCGACTACCTTGAGGGCTTGCGGTTCACGGGCGAGGACATCGACTACCTGCGGGCTGAGGGAACGCTTCCCCACCGCTTCCTGGAATGGCTGCGAGAGCTGCGGTTCAGCGGGGATGTCTGGGCGATTCCTGAGGGCACGCCCGTGTTCGGGGACGAGCCCCTCCTGCGGGTGACCGGGCCGCTCGCGCAGGCCCAACTGGTGGAGACCGCCCTGCTCAACCACATCTCGTACAACTCGCTGGTGGCGAGCAACGCCGTGCAGATCACCCGGGCGGCGAACGGCAAAGGGGTCCTCGAATTCGGCGCCCGCCGGGCGCATGGACCGAACGGCGCGCTCAGCGGAGCGCGAGCCGCGATCCTCGGTGGGTGCGTCGCAACCTCGAACGTCCTGGCGGGACAGCGCTTCGGCGTGCCGATCTCGGGTACGCAGGCGCACTCGTGGATCATGTCCTTCTCAAGCGAGCTCGAGGCCTTCCGCGCCTACGCCCGCACGTTCCCCGCCCGCTGCATCCTCCTCGTGGACACGTATGACACGCTGGGGACCGGAATACCGAACGCGATCACGGTCGCACGGGAGTTGGCCGCGCGGGGCCACCGCCTCGGCGGGGTGCGCCTCGACTCCGGGGACATCGCACAACTCGCCGTCCACGCCCGCCGGATGCTCGACGAGGCGGGCTTTCCTGACGCGAAGATCCTTGCCTCCGGTGACCTCGACGCGCCCTCCATCGCCGCGCTGGAGGCGGCTGGCGCGCCGATCGACGGCTACGGTGTCGGCACCTCGCTGATCACTGCCCGCAGTGACCCCGCGTTCTCCGGGGTGTACAAGCTGGCGGAGATCGGGGGGCGCCCCGTGCTGAAGATCAGCGGCAGCGCCGACAAGACGACGAGCCCCGGCCGCAAGCAGGTGTGGCGCCTGGACTCCGGCGACGTGATCGGTCTGGCCGACGAGGACCTGCCAGGACGCCCACTCCTCCAGCACGCAATGGCTCAGGGCCGGCGGCTCGTCGCCCCTGTCCCGCTGCTCGACCTGCGGGAGCGCTGCCTGGCGGCAGTCGAGGAGGTGGCGCCCAAGGTGCGTGACGGCTTCGGAGTGCGCCGAAGCGCACGACTGGAGGCGCTCCGCTCCCGCCTCTTGGCCCAGCTCCGCCACGGTGTCGCTTGACCGTGCATACAGATCGGGCCGCGTCCCGTTGGCGCGGCCCGGTCTGCGTGCGGATGTGCGGAAACTAGCTGGGGCTCTCGGAAGCCGTCGCGGAGGGGCTCTCCGAAGCTGCCGCCGAGGGGCTCTCCGAAGCTGCCTCAGACGGGCTCTCCGAGGTCGTGGTCTCAGTCGTCTCGGACTCGACCGCAGACGGACTCTCGTCGGTGGTCGTCGTGGTGTCGCCACCGCCGCATGCGACACCGCCCAGCGCGAGCAGACCGGCGAGTAGCGCGGCAAGGACACTGCTACGAAGCTTCATCTGCGTTGCCTCCATGAGGTCGAGCGTGGCCGAGCGGCATTATCCCGCCCCGGCATAGCTGTCTCCTACCCCTGTAGGAGAGACTCAATCCTCGCAGAACTCAAGTCTCCTAGCACGGTAGAAGCTTGTCCATACGGCCAAGGTCCACCGGCCATGTCAGCGACGAGAACGCCTGCGCCGCCCCTTTCGTCCCTGAAGGAACGGGGTGAGCACATCGTGACAGATCTCGGCGGTGCGCTCATTCGTCCGAATGTTCGCCGTCATCGACGCAGCGACGGTAGCGGAGCCCCTGCGTTCCGGGGTCAGCAACGACCAGACCAGCGCGAGCAAGCGCCCGCAGATCGCTGCGCGCGGTGTTACAGCTGGTGCCCACGCGCTCGGCATACTCGGCAATCGTCACGGTTTCGCCGGCGCCGAGACTGTCGATCACCGCACGCGCGCGTGCGGGCACTGGCGGTCGAGGCCGCGGGTCGACGGCCTGCTCGGCGCGCTCCAGGGCGGCCAGCGCCGCTTCGCAGAACCGCTCCAGCCACAGCCCCAGATCACCCCGCCGAGCGGTTGCGGCCACCTCCGCGTAGTAGCCGATCGGGTCAGCGCAGAACTCGCGCTCGGGGACGCTGATGCCCCACGGATCAAGTCCACGCGCGCGGAGCACCACTCTGGATGCGGCACGCGCGAGCCGGCCGTTCGCGGCCTCGAACGGCTGCCACTCCAGCAGCCGCTCGTGGACCACCCCGGCTACGACGAGCGTGGGCAGGGGCGCGCTGCGCCGTCCGAGCCAGCCGACCAGACCGTCCATCAACCCAGGGATGGCCCGCGGCGCGGGCGCTCGGTAGATCATCCGCCCCTGCGCGCCGTCGTGGACCGCCTGATCGGTGACGCGTGGCGTCCCCACGACCTCAGGTGGCACGAGCCCATCGCAGATCAGCCGGTGCAGTGTCGCCAACGCCGCCCGTGGGTGGTCGAAGAAGTCCGCCGCGATCGCCTCCTCGGCGTCGAAACAGGCGAGCAGATTGGTGTACTCCGCCGCCGCGATGTCCTGGGTGGGCAGCCCGTCGAGCCGCAGCGCTCGTGCCCAGCCCCCATGCATCGACGCTGGCCTGTGCGGGCTCGCTGAGCTGCTGCCGGCGGCCAGCAGGCCGCTGGTCATGGAGGGATTCTCCCACGCTGGCGGTGCTCCCGTGCCCATCACCGCGCCGGCATCGACCGCGTCCGCGGTCTGGTCGCTCAGCGGGCTGCCGTCCAGCCGAGCCGAGAGCCGAGCGGCCTGCCGCCGAGACATGGCCGCGACCGCGGCGAGCGACGTCGGGGCCGCGCGAGCCAGCCGTGCCGACACCGCCTCGGCCCGCGCCACGAGGTCGACGAGATAGTCGCTGTAGACGATGCGGATGCGCACGGGGAGGACCGTGGCCTCGGCTACAGGCCGTTGCCAGGGGCGGCGCTGCTGGTGCGCCGCCCGAGCAGGAAACCGCCGATGCCCGCGCCAGCGGTGAGGACGCCAGCGGCGCTGACCTTCGCGACCCGCTTCTGTGTCCGGTTGAACTCGACCACCGGCCAGCCCCGCCGGTGCGCGACCGACATCAGCGCCCGGTCAGGGTTCACGGCCACGGGATGGCCGACGAGCTGCATCATCGGCAGGTCGCTTCCCGAGTCGGAGTACGCGTAACAGTGGGCGAGGTCGTACCCCTTCTCAGCGACGAGCTTGCGGATGACCTCGGCCTTGCCCTCGCCATAGCAGAAGGGCGCCGCCAGCCGCCCGGTGTAGACGCCGTCGACGATCTCGCTCTGGGTCCCCAAGCCACCGGTGATCTCGATGGCCCGCGCCAGCTCACCGACGATCTCAACCGGGCTCGCCGAGATGATGTAGACGTCGCGCCCCGCTTCGGCGTGCATGTCGAGCAGCGCCTGCGCCTCGGGCCGGATGTGCGGGAGCAGCTTGTCCACGACAATGGGACACAGCCTCGCGAACACCTCGGCTTGGGTCCCGGCGACGCTCGCGAGGATCCGGTCCCGCACCGCCTCGGACTGCTGGTCTGACGCTCCGAACGCTTTGAACAGCAGCGAGCCGACCCCGTCGGCGACCAGCCGCGGCAGGGGCAGCATCCCCTCCCGGTACATGATTTTGCCGAAATGAAGCGCGCTGCTCCCCGACATGAGCGTGCGGTCGAGATCGAAGAAGGCCGCAGAGATCGCCATAGCATCACCGAGTCTAGGTCGCGGATTGGGCAGAAACGCCGGTGGGTCGTGGCATTCGTTCCCAACGCCTCGCGCGACGTCCCCACCACACGGCTTTCCGTCGGATCCGACGGAAAACCGCGGCTCAAACACTCACACCGCCCGCTCGACCGCAGGTTTCCGCTGCTGGGAGTCTGTTGCAGAATCAATGGGAGTGGCTCTCCAGGAATGGCTGAGTGCCGCGGGCCGTGGGCGCCTTTTGGGCCAGCCGCACTGCAGGTT
>JBOGEA010000087.1:0-17921 GCA_050743205.1 Egibacteraceae bacterium
GCGTTGGTGGGTCTCCAGCAGGGCGATGAGGGTGCGGCCGACGGCGCGGGCGGTGCCGTTGAGGGTGTGGACGAGTTCGGTGGAGCCGTCCGTGGCGCGGTAGCGGCAGCGCAGGCGGCGGGCCTGGCGGTCGGTGCGGTTGGAGGCGCTGGTCAGCTCACGGTAGGCGCCTTGGCCGGGCAGCCAGACCTCCAGGTCGTATTTGCGGGCGGCGGAGGCGCCCAGGTCGCCGACCGCGATGTGGACGACCCGCCCGTGCGGGCCCAGGCCGGACAGCAGCCCGACCCTGCGGGTCGCGCAGCCGCTCGCGCTCGTTCCAGCGGTCTTCAGGAAGCACGAATGACGCAAACCTCAACGGGTCTGGGGAGACCAAATATTTCAGAAATATTCACCTGCACAGGCTGCCCGAAGCCTCCATGAGGATCGCAGCGAGCTTTCGGAGCGGGATTGCGCCAATGCTTGCGTCAGTAGGCGGACGTGCCGATGAGAAGCGCCAGCGGTGTACGGAAGAACCCACCTCCGCATCGTCTGGCGGGCTGAGTGGCGACATCGCAAAATCGGCAGGCCCCCGAAGGCCGTCTGCCCCGGGGGCCTGCCCTTGTGCTGCGCCATGCGGTGGGGTGCGAGCCCGCAATGGGGGCGGTTGCGGGGGGTCTCAGCTCGCGATGCGGCGTTTGCGTGACCGGCTGCGGCGGAGGGTTCGCCGCTCGTCTTCACTCATGCCGCCCCACACGCCGGCGTCTTGGTTGGTCTCAAGCGCCCACTCCAAACACTGGGCGGTGACAGGGCAGTGTCGACAGACCCCTTTGGCGCGCTCAGTCTGCTCAATCGCGGGGCCGGTCGTGCCGATCGGAAAGAACAGCTCAGGATTCTCATCCAGGCAAGCGGCTTTATGGCGCCAGTCCATCACGCCACTGCCATCCTCAGATTCCGCTTATGGAAGGGAAGCTCACGGGGTTGATTTCTCATCCTCACCTCACCGTTGTAGCGATGCGGCTCATGAGCGTAGTCTGCCGTGGCAGTCAAAGACACGCTAGGGCAATGAGCGACCAGTAGCGGCCACTAGCGCAGACCCATCGAGTCGGGGGGAAGGGGTGTCAGCATGGAGCGCTGGACCTATGAAGAGCTGCATGAGCTGCATGAGGTGAGGGGCAGGCCGACCTATGAGGCGTTCGCCAACTGGCTTCACATGTCACCACGCAGCATTCGGCGCTGGTTGACGAAGCCGGATGAGCGGCCGAATATGGAGCTGTCGCGTCGCATCGACGCGCATGTCAGGATGGAGGTCCACCGCCGCCATCCCCGTCTACCAGTCAGTCGGGTGGAGTACATGGATCGACGCAGCCTCCTGAGGGTTTTGGCGGTGGGAGTCGCGGCTCCGATCGGCGGCATGAGTATGGACTGGGACGCCAGCTCAACGTGCGTCAGCGCCGCGACGCTCGACGTGCTGGAGGGCATCACCACCGCGTTGGCCGCCAAATACCGCGTGGCGGAGCCTCGGGCGCTTCTCGGGGCCGTCACGGGGCACCTGGAGGAGATCCATGGGCTGCTTGGGAATGCCGCCATGCAGTCCTCTGATCTGCGTGTCAGGCTGGAGGCCATCGGGGCCGACGCGGCCATCTTCGTGGGCGGCCTCGCTGTGCAGGCCGGCAGGCTGGCCCACGCTGACGCCTACTTGGGACTGGCTGAGAGGCTGGCGCGTCAGTCCGACAGCATGGGGCTGGTGGCGCAGGCGCTGGAATGGCGGTCTCTGCTGCATTGGGTTGGGGCGTCGGCGCAGGGACCTGGGCGCCGGCAGGCCACCGCGACTGATCCCCGCCCGAGGGTGGCGCTGTTGACGGAGGCGGAGAGCCTGGCCGCCCGGCACGCCGCGCCTGTCGTGCAGATGGGGATCAGCGGGGAACTCGCGCAACAACTGGCGGCAGCCGGGGATGCGTACGCCGCGGATGCCGCGGTCGAGCGCGCTTGGCGGGCGTTCGACCGGGTCCGCACGGGAGATGCGGTCACGGGATTTGGCTCCACTGTCGGCAGTTATTCCGGGTATGGCCAAGGGGTTGTGATGTCGAAGCAGGGCGGAGTTGAACTCGTGCTTGGACGCGTTGGGAACGCCGTTGAGACCCTCACGGCCTCATTGCCGCTTGAAGAGACCGCATACTCGCGAGCGTGTGGCCTCATTACCCTCGCCAGAGCCTGCATCGCGCTCGATCAACCCGAAGAGGCCTGCGCGCACCTGGGGCAAGCAGGCGACGCCATGGCTGCGTGCGGCTCCACTGTCCTTGTGGCAGGCTTCCGTCGCACCTGTGTGTCCATGCCCCCTGAGTGGGCATCGCTGGCCTGCGTCAAAGAGATGAACGAGCGGTCAGCCCCAATGTGAGGTGTGCTGTTGCAAGGCGCGCACCACGGCTCCGCCGCGTCTGGGTCCCCGGGCGTCAGGCGATGGTCTCGGCGCCGAGGTAGCCGACGAGGGCGTCAGGGACCGTGACGGTGCCGTCGGCGCGTTGGTGGGTCTCCAGCAGGGCGATGAGGGTGCGGCCGACGGCGCAGGCGGTGCCGTTGAGGGTGTGGACGAACTCGGTGGAGCCGTCCGCGGCGCGGTAGCGGCAGCGGAGGCGGCGGGCCTGGTAGTCGGTGCAGTTGGAGGCGCTGGTCAGCTCACGGTAGGCGCCCTGGCCGGGCAGCCACACCTCCAGGTCGTACTTGCGGGCGGCGGAGGCGCCCAGGTCGCCGACGGCGATGTCGATGACCCGCCCGTGCAGGCCCAGGCCGGACAGCAGCCCGACCTGCAGGTCGCGCAGCCGCTCGTGCTCGTCCCAGCTGTCCTCCGGCAGCACGAATGAGAACATCTCGACCTTGTCGAACTGGTGCACCCGGAAGATCCCACGCGTGTCCTTGCCGTAGGTCCCGGCCTCACGGCGGAAGCAGGTGGAGAAGCCGGCGTAGCGGACGGGCAGGGCGGTGAGGATCTCGTCCATGTGCAGGCCGGCCAGGGGCACCTCGGACGTGCCGACCAGGTACAGGTCGTCCTCTGGAATTCGGTACAGCTGCTCCTCGCCCGTGGGCAGGAACGCCGTGCCGTACAGCGCCTCACGCCGGGTGAGCACCGGCGGGATGACCGGCTCGAAGCCCGCGAGCATCAGCCGGTCCAGGGCGTAGCGCACCAGCGCGAGCTGCAGCAGCACCGCCTGGCCGCGCAGGTAGGCGAACCGGCTGCCCGACAGCCGCACCGCGCGGGGGATGTCGATGAGGCCCAGCGCCTCGCCGATCTCGACGTGGTCGCGGACGGCGAAGTCGAACGTCGGCGGCTCGCCGAACCGGGCGACCTCGACCGCGTCCACGTCGGTCTGGCCGTCGGGCGCCCGCGGGTGCGGCAGGTTCGGGATCGCGGCGAGCAGCTCGTGCAGGCGGCGCTCGGCCTCGGCCTGCGCGGGCTCCAACTCACCCAAGCGCGTGGACACCTGACGGGTCTCGGCGATCAGCGCCGGCCGCTGCCCGGGCGAGGCCGCCCCGATCTCCTTGCCGAGCTGGCGCTGCCTGGCGCGCAGCTCGTCACCCTCGGTGATCAGCGCGCGGCGCTCCTCGTCCAACTCCAGGACCCGCTTGAGTTCGCCCTCATCGACGCCCCGGCGGGCGAGTGCGGCGGCGACGGTATCCGGCTCTTCACGCAGCCGGCGGATATCGATCATGGATCTTGAGGCTAGCGCAGGCCGTAGGCGTCGCGCAGGCGCTCCTCCCAGTCGTCCTGCCGCGCGGGCGGGCGGCGCCGCGCGGGCGGGGCGGCGTCGGACTCGGAACCGGAGCGATCGCCCAGGGCGACGGCGGCGGCCATCGCGGTCGTCAGGGGGACCGCGGCGATCAGGCCGATCGATCCGACCAGCGCGCGGATCACCTCGACCGCCACGGTCTCAGACGTGACGATGATCCCCGCCGGGTCGATGCCGGTCGAGAACAGGAGCAGCAGCGGCAGCGACGCGCCCGCGTAGGCGAGGAACAGGGTGTTCACGGTGGCGGCGATGTGGTCGCGGCCGACCGACAGCGCCTCGCGCACCAGCTCGGAGAATCCCGCCTTGGGGTTGGCGCGGCGCAGCGCGAACACGGTCGAGGCCTGGGACATCGTCACGTCGTCGAGCACGCCCAGCCCACCGATGATGACCCCGGCGAGCAGCAGGCCCCGAAGGCTCAAGCCACCGACGGACAGGTTCGCGAGGCGGGCGTCCTCGCTCGCCATCCCGGTGATCTGGGAGGCGCTGACGAACGCGGCGGCGAGCGCCGCGGTCAGCAGCAGCGCGGCGGCGGTGCCGACGACCGCCGCGGTGGTCTTCACCGACCAGCCGTGCGACAGGTACAGGGTGGTGACCATGATGAGCAGCGACCCGACCACGGCGACCGCGACGGGCGGCCTGTCAGCGAGGATGGCGGGGACCATGAACCCGATGATCACGACGAAGCTGGCGGCCAGGCCCAGCAGCGCGCGCACGCCCTGCAGCCGCCCGAACGCGACGACCACGCACAGGAACAGCCCCAGCAGAAGGGTCATCGGACCCGCCCGCCGGAAGTCGTTCACGTAGTAGATGGTCGGCTGCTCCGGGGTCTCAGTGACGGCCAGCCGCACCTTCTGTCCGGCCGACAGCGAGTCGCCGGTCTCGTCGGTCATGTCGAACGTCACGACCTCGCCGCTGTCCTCGATGCGGGCGGTGACCAGCACGTCCTTCGCCCCGGGCAGGAGCACCTGCGGGTCGGGCGAGGGGATCGCCAGCACCTCCAGCAGCACCGCATCGACGAGGTCGGTGGTCTGATCGGCATATGCCGGGCGTGGCGCCCGATGCGACGGCCACAGCAGCGCGACCCCCGCCAGCGCCGCGATGGCCACCAACCCGACCACGATGAGCAGCACCCGGTCGACGACGGACCTCATCCGCACTCTCCTCAGCCGCGAGTCAGCGGTTAAGGCCCTATCTCATTACGTAACGCCATGTTGCGCAAGCTTGCGAACAAACATGGACAACCCGCGTCAGCGGCGCACATGCCCCAGAAGGTCCGCGTACCAACTGGCTGCCTCGGCGTAGGCGTCGTCGGTCTCGGAGCTGACCGGAGCATCTGTGACGCCGTCCCGGCGTGGGTACGAGCCGAGCACGCGCAGCTCAGCGACGTGCCGGTGGACGCTGCGCAGCGCGGCGGCGACGCGGGACTCGCAGATGTGGCCGAGGCAGTCGACGAAGATGCAGTACTCACCCAGCCCGCGCTTGGTCGGGCGTGACTCGATCTTCGACAGGTTGATGCCGCGCAGGGCGAACTCGTCGAGGATGCGCACGAGCTGACCGGGGCGGTCCCTGCCGAAGAAGAGCACGGCGGAGGTCTTGTCCTGGCCGGTCGGGGGAGCCATCGTTCGGGACACGACGACGAACCGTGTCGCGTTGTCCCCGAAATCCTGGATGTCCGAGGCCAGCACTGCCAACTCGTAACGCTGAGCAGCCAGCCGGTGGCCTAACGCGGCCTCGCCGTCGCCCGCCTCCGCGGCCATGCGCGCGGCCTCGGCGGTCGAGCTGCACGCCTCCAGGCGCGCCGAGGGCAGGTTCTCGGCCAGCCAGCCGCGGCTCTGCGCGAGCGCGTGGGGCTGGCTGCGCACGACCTTGATGTCCCGCAGCGTTGTGCCGTCCGTGGCCATCAGGCACATGGAGATCGGGATCGCGATCTCTGCGCAGATGAACACGCCGGGCCCGCCGAACGCGAGCGCGTCGAGCGTGAGGTTGACCGAGCCCTCGATCGAGTTCTCGATCGGCACCACGCCCAGCGACACCCGGTGATCGCGGACCGCGTCGATCACGTCGGGGATCGTCGGCAGCGGCTCGCCGGCCGCGCCGGGCGCGGCGACGCGCGCGGCCTCCGACGCGAACGTCCCCTCAGGACCCAGATACCCGACGCGCTCGCTCATAAGGCCGAGGCCGCCGCCGACGGCTGCCGCACCCGGGCTGGTTGGCGGTTCGCGGGGGCGTGGGCCTGCGCCTGGGTGATCGCGGCGATCTCCTCCTGCGAGAGGTTGTGGCGGCTCTCGCCCGCGGCGATCGCCTTCGCGTACGCGCGGGTCTCGGTGCGGCCGTTGATCGCGGTGAGCACCGCGCCGTCGCCGCGCTCGTCCAGCAGCGCGATCGAGAACGACAGGCGTCCGCCCATGTCGTCGAACGCGTCGTAGCGGACGGTGCCGATCCGGCTGACGCAGCCGCTGATCAGCGCGCGCAGCTGCTGCGCGTAGCGGGTCTGGTGGGCGACGTCCTCGCGTAGCTGGCCGACCTGCTCGATGTGGCGCTTCAGCAGGGTGAGGACGTCGTCACGCTCGCCTTGCGAGAACACCTGATACGCCCGCAGCACACGGCGCTGCCAGACCAGAGCGAGGCACGCGAGAACAAAAGCGACCGCCCCGGTCACAACGGCCACGATCACCAGCACATCCATTGTCGCCACGATCGGTCCTCCCCTTGTCCGTGAGCCAGAATTCTATGGCAGGTCCAGCCCATGATCCTGGGTCCGACCGGCCCCATCGGCCCCATCTGGGGAGGTTGTGTGCTGGATACGCGACGTATACGTCGCCTATCCAGCGACCCACCCACCCAGAATGAACTCCGCGCGCGACCGTCCATGGCTCGTCGGGCCGGGGCGAAGCCGCGCTAGTCCGCGGGTGGCTGCCGCTCGGCGATCCAGGCGTCGATGCGCGCCCACCACTCGTAGAGCCAGGCGATCCGCTGGTCGGGATCAGGCGGTATGCCCTCGGCTGGCACGGTCCAGAAGCGGGCTTGGACCTCACGGTCCATCGGCAGCCCGCGCCACACGTCGAGCACCGAGTCGAGCTGCTCGAGCCCGGTGTGGGCGACGAACACGACATCGGCCTGTGGGGCGGCGTCGAGCGCGGCGAGGACCCCGCCGGGCCGGGGCGCGACGAGGTGGCGCATCCGCCGGGCGAGCGCGGCATGGACCGCCCGCCCACTCGCCTCGAGCCTCGCGATCGACCGCCGCCGCCGCCGTTCGGTGAAGTTGCCGCCCTCCGGGAAAATGAGCAGCGCGTCGTTGTGGTCCATGTCCTTGGCGAGCGCGCCGACCTTCGCGGCCGTGTCGCTGCCGGGATCGGGATCCGAGGAGACGAACTGGCTCGGCAGGCGGTTCACGAGCACGTCGAGCGTCGGGTCGAGCTGGAGGATGTCCTTGAGCACGATCCGAGGCTGGCGGCGGTGCACCTTCACCAGCTCGTGGACGAGCAGGAGCGAGTCGCCGGGGCCGGCGTGCCGGCTCAGCACGATGAGCGGTCGAGGATCGGGATCCGCTGGGCGTGCGGCCAGGGGTGTGTTCTCGAGCCGGACCCGCACCGCGAACAGCCGCTGCGCGCCGCGGGTGACCCACCCGAGCAGCCGGCCGAGCAGGCGGTAGTGCGCATCGACCGCGGTGGGGGCGCCGAGCCGCCGCCCCGCGCCGTGGACCAGCCACAGCCAGCCCAGCATGACCAGCGCGGCGACCTCGACGCACAGCCACAGCAGCGCGAACGCCGCCAGTCGCAGCGGTCGCCACCGGCCGGGCAGCCACGGCGAGGCCACCAACGCGCCAAGGGCCCACAAGGGCACGGTGGTCACGACCATCACGAGCACGAGGAGCACGGCGGGGATGGTGAGCAGCCGTCTCAGCGCCCGGTGCCGCAGCAGGGCGCTCACCGGGCATGCTCGGCAAGGTAGGCCGCCGACGCCTCGTACGCCCGCGCGATCCGCTCCGCGATCCGGGAGAAATCGCGGTAGCGCAGCTGCGACAGATCGTTGGGCGGCGGGTCACCGCTGGGCAGCACGTGCACGGTCACGTCATCCGGCAACGCCCGCATCTCCTCGACGAAACGGTGCCGCCGGGCGATCTCGAACGCGACGAGGCCGACCTCCCAAGGCCGCGTCGGCGGCTGGAGGGGACGCTCGATGTGGCCGACCTGCAGAACGTAGACCGTGCGCGCCCCGAGGGCCACCGCACGGCCCACGGGGATCGAGTTCACCAGACCGCCGTCGAAGAAGTGCTCGCCGTCGATCTCGACGGGAGGCAACAGTCCAGGGACCGCCGACGACGCCAGGACCGCGTCGACGATCGGGCCGCGATCAAACCAGTGCGCACCAGCCTGCTCCACGCAGGCCGCGACGCACTGGAACCGCACCGGCATGTCCTCGATGAGCGAGACCGGCAGGTGCCGCTGCAGCAGGTCGCGGAGCGGCTCGTTGGAGTGCAGGTGCGTCCCCGTCCGGGCGATCGTGCCGATCCGCGCGAGCAGCGACCCACCGAACACGTCACGCTCGCCGATCCCTGTCCACAGGTCGACGAGGCGGGTGATCGCCGCGCTCGTGGGGTCCGCGGCCACGACCGCCCCGTTGATCGCGCCGACCGACGTCCCGACGACGAGGTCCGGCATGATGCCGCCCTCGAGCAGCGCTTGGAGCATCCCGACCTCGTGCGCCCCGAGCACGCCGCCGCCGCCGAGGACGAACGCGACCCTGGGCGACACGCCGGCAGACGGGCCCTCGATCGGCACGGGGCGCAGCCTATCCACCCAGGAGGCCGCCGCCGCCGCCGTGCCGGATGCGCCGCCCGCTGGCGTCATGCCCTAAAGCCGTTTCCACCACGCTGTCGCTGCGACGCGGCCCGGCCAGGCGATCCCTGACAGGCGCACGCTGGTGTGCGAGACGGCGAGCGTGGCGGCGGCGCCCACACCGGTCAGGGCTCGCGTTCGCGAGTCGCGTCCCCAGCCACACCGGTCAGCGTCACCGCCGCCAGCCCAATCGCGAGGAAGACCAGCCGCCCCAGCGGGTACCGGCTGCCGACGTCGGCGGTTCGCGTCCGGCCAGATCAGCCGGGCCGCCGCCACCGCGACGGCGTAGCCCGAGAGCGGCGGCCAGTCGGACGCCGGGGGTCCGCGCTGCCCACCCAGCGCCGCCAGCCCCCCGCTCGACGCCCATGGGCTCATCGGGGTGGACGATCGTGGGCACATGCGTCGCGTGGTGCGGCACCCGCGGCGCGACTGCGGCGAGCACCACGGCGATCAGCCCGACGGCGAGCCGCCAGTCCGGCTAGCGACGCGCGACGGGAGTGATCTCGGCAGGTGTCATGGCCGCTTCAGTGTGCTGGATCCCGGCGGCATACCGCCGGGATCCAGCACAGAACTGGCGTAGCATCCGCGTGATGGCCGTACGGCGCGGTGACCAGGGAGAACTTCAGGACTCGCAACGACTACCGCAACCCCGCGCTGGCGGTCGCGCTGAAACAGCTCGGCTATGTCAACCGCTTCGGTCGAGGCATCGGTCTTGTGCAGCGTGAGCTGGAGCGCAACGGCAATCCCCCCGCCGAGTTCGCCATCGACGACACCTACTGGGGCGTCACGATCCGGAGGGCGCAGTGACGACGGCCATCGTGGTCTCCTGGGGCGGGGGCAAGACAGCGGCGTTCGTTTACCACCTTTCCCACATGGTCGCCCGCCAGGAGTGGCGCGTGCTCGCCGCCGACCTGAATCCGCGGGCGAGCCTTTCGGCCGCGTTCTTCGACGACGAGCAGCTCGAGCGCTTCTGGGATCAGGAGGGGACAGACACCGTGGCGACCGCCCTCGGCGGCGGGCGAATCCCGGTTCCGCAAGAGGTGGATGACCGGCTCTGGGTGCTGCCGGGAGACCTGCGCCTGAGCAGGCTCGAAGACCGCCTGTCAGCGTCCTGGGCACTCAGCCGCGCAGGTGACGAGGCCGCCCTGCGGACGACGACCGCCTTCCACCGCATCCTCCAGGGCGCCGCCGCCGCCGTCAGAGCGCACGTCGTCTTCGTCGACGTCGGGCCCAGCCTGGGCGCGATCAACCGGGCGGCGTTCCTGGCCTGTGACGCCCTGCTCGTGCCCCTTGCCCCCGATCTGTTCTCGCTCCATGGCCTCCGCATCCTGGGACCAGCGCTCCGGCAGTGGCGCGACAGTTGGCAGCGCGATGTTCTGCCGAACGCCCCTGCCGGCGTCGCCACGCCCGAGGGGGCGTGCACCCCCTCGGGTACGTGGTGCTCCAGCAGACGGCCCGACTGGACCGCCGGGGCCAGGATTACCACCGGTGGCTCCGCAGCATCCCGGAGGAGTTTCACCGCGCGGTCCTCGGGGAGTCCAACCCCACCGTCGACCATGAGAACGACCCGTACCAGCTTCGCCAGCCTCCGCAGCTTCACCAGCCTGATGCCGCTGGCGCGGGACGCCCGCAAGCCGATGTTCGACCTGAAGCCGGCTGACGGCGCCATGGGGAGCACGGGCCGCCTGGTCCACATCTGCTACCGAGAGTTCCGCGACGTCGCCGTGCGGCTCATGGACGCGGCAGAGATCCCCGCCGCCTCCCTCGCGTGACCTGTGTGCTGGATCCGCGCAATATTGCGCGGATCCAGCGACCCACCCGCCGCACCCAGAGGGGCCGGCCTGGCGGCCGGCCCCATCAGGTGGCGTCAGGCGGCCGCGGAGGCGGCCATGCGCTCCAGTTCGGTCACGGCGCGGTCGAACTCGTCGGCCATGGGGCTCTTCGAACTCTGGTGGAGGGTGGTGGCGAGGGCGCGCAGGTAGGAGAGGGTCTCACGGCCGGCGCTGAACCGGAGCCACACCTGATCGCCGGTCTGGCGGTAGTCGGCGAGCAGCTCACGGGCGCTGTGCAGCTTGTCGGCCAGCGTGACGCGCAGGCAGCTCTCGTCGGCGTGGGCGAGGGCGGCGACGTAGCGGCGCTTGCGGACGTGCCACTCGGGACGGTCTCTGGCGGGATCGTGGTCGGTGCAGTGCTCGACGATCTCGGCGACGCGAACACCGAAGCGGCGGCGTATCTCATTGAGCACGGGGACGCCGCCCTGATCTTCGACGGCGTCGTGGAGGAGCGCGGCGATCGCCTCGTCCTCGTCTCCTCCGTCTTCCAGGACGAGCGCGGCGACACCCAGTAGGTGAGAGAGGTAGGGCACGTGCTTGCCCTTGCGGAGCTGTCTGCGGTGAAGGGCGCTCGCATACGCGAACGCCTCATCAAACCGCGATCCGAGTATCGGCTCGGAAGGCACCGCCTCAGTCATACGCGAACTCCCTTCGTTTCGGGGGATGGGAACGCCAACGAGCGACCGATCGTGGAAGGGAAAACGAGGCTGCGCAGATCCATCGCCCGCGGTCACTCCACCGCCCAAGACCGCGGGCCGAGACGTCCTCCGGGGCGGCATCACCGCCAGTCGGAGCGTGCACGGCAGCCTCCGAACTCCGCGACCCGGACCTTCCGCGGAACGGGCCGCTCATCGACCTAGCTGGAGCGAATGGTAAACCCACGTGACGCGAAGCGAAACCCCGGCGAAAGATTCGATGGCGGTTGTGGAGGCTTTGCCCCACCTGACGGGGCAAAGTTTCACAAAACCATAGGCCAGCCTGGATCCGCCCCAGATCGCGCAGCCCCAGTACGCTCCTCCGTGATGACACCGGACCTTGCCACGCTGCGCGAATGGCGGGCACAGCTCACGCTCGACCCGATCGACCCCGCCGACCCGGCCGAGACGCGCTACGTCCCGATCGCGGATGCGGGCAGGGGCGCGGTCGACGACATCTTCTCCCTGATCGAGCTGGCGCTGGAACCGACAGCGCAGCTGCTGTCCGGGCCGAGCGGCTCCGGCAAGACCACCGAGCTGAAACGGCTGCGCGGCCGGCTGGAGGAGGCCGGGTTCGCGGTCGTCCTGGCCGACATCCTCAAGCTTCTCAACCAGTCGTCTGAGATCGACATCGTCGAGTTCCTCATCGCCCTCGCCCTCGCGTTCGACGAGGGGCTGCCGGCCGGCGAGCCGGATCAGGGGCAGCGGTGGCCCGAGCGCTTCCGCGCCTTTCTCCAACGGATCAAGGTGTCGGTCGGTGTGCCGGGCCTCAGCCTTGAGGTGGACCTCCGCAAAGAGGTGAAGAGCAGCCAGCCGTTCGTCGCCGAGCTGCGCTTTAAGCTCGGGTACTACCTCGGCGACCTCCGCGATGAGGTCGCTGGGTTCTGCGCTGACCGGGTGCGCGCGCACCGTGAGGCGCATCCCGACTCAGCCGGCGTCGTGATGATCGTCGACAGTTTGGAGAAGGTGCGCGGCACGATCGGCAACGACGCCCTGGTGCAAGCCTCGGTCGAGCGCCTGCTCGTGCATCACAGCGACAAGCTGCGGTTCACGTCCCGCCACATGGTCTACACGGTCCCGCCCTACCTCATGTTCACCGACCCCGGCCTGCTCCCCTACGACGGGTCCGTGCGTCCCGTGCCGATCCCGAACGTGCGCGACCGGAAGCGCGAGGAGGTCGGGGACAACATCGGCGAGCTGGTCCAGGTCGTCGAGCGCCGGATCCCCTGGCCAGCGCTGCTGGGCTCCGAAACGCGCCTGCGGGACGTGATCCTCGCCTCAGGCGGGCACTTGCGTGACCTGTTCACGATCCTCCAAGAGCTGATCATGCTCGTGCACGGCCGCCAGGTACCGCTGCCCGCCGGCCCCGAGCAAGTGCAGGAGGCGGTCAGCAAGGTCGCGCGCGCGTTCTCATCCATCACCGAGGAGGACGCTGCGTTCCTCCTGCGCGTCGATGAGGCGGGCGGCGACATCAAACCGAGGGCCGCAGAGGTCGGGCGCCTCGCCCGCCTGCTCCACACCCACGTGATCCTCGCCCACATGAACGGCGGCACCTGGTACGAGGTCCACCCCCTCGCCCGAAGGACCCTCGGCCTGCCATGAGCTGGGAGCGGCTGCGGTCGCAGATCGCGCTGAGCGAGGGCTTCTGGCTCGGGTTCCTCTTCGGTTTCTATCGCGGAGAGATCGAGGAGCTTGTATATGAGGCGGCGGTGACCCTGCGAGCCGGGGAGAGAGACATCGACGTCCGCGACCTCTCTGAGCCGGAGGACATCGACGTCACGTTGGCCTGGCTGCTGCGGGAGCGGCCCCCCACGACCGGGTTGGTGTGGCTCGTCGGAACCGGCGGCCTCGGCGACGTCGAGAGCTGGCTCTCCTGGTGGGAACCGCTCCTGCGCCGGCTGAACGAGCAGCGCGAGACCCTGCGCCAGGCGCTCCCGTGCGGCCTCGTACTCGCCGGCCCGTCCGGCCTGCTGCCAATCGCCCGCGACACCGCCCCCGACCTCTGGTCCTATCGCTCGATGCTCCTGAAGCCAGACGGCCTGCTCCGTGAGCGCGGCAGCGATGAGCGCGGCGAGCAAGCCCCCAGGATGATTCCCATGCCGATGGCTCCCACGCCCGACCCCCGACTTCATGCCAGGCGCAGGTGGCCGTGGTGGAGGCGGCGCAGCCGCCGCCCCGAGTCAGCACCGGACGAGGAGGTCATGCTCGCCTTACCGAGATCGGTTGACGAACAGCGGGCCGTGGAGGCCGTGGCAGACGCCCGGCGGGCGATCGACCGGTACGGCGAGTCGCCTGATTCTCTCTTGCGGTTTTGGGAAGACCTCGACCGTCTCGGCACCGAGAGAGCTGGGCGTGGTGACCTGAGGAGCGCCCTGGCGGCCTATGCGGAGGCGCTGGCGCTCGCCCGACGGATCTTGCGTGAGGGCGGCGAGTCGCCCAAACTGCTGGGCAACCTCGCCCAGTCGCTGGCGAACCTGGGTCACGTCCACGAGCGGCTCGGCGACCTCGACGCGGCATACCTGGGTCAGGTCCACGAGCGGCTCGGCGATCGCGACGCGGGATACCTGGGTCAGGTCCACGAGCGGCTCGGCGATCTCGATGCCGCCCTGAGCGCTCATGTCGAGGCCATAGGCCTGGCCAGGCGGATCGCCGAACTCTACGGCGAGACGCCCGAGGCGTTGCGTGACCTGTCGGACCTGCTCAACGCCGCGGCGGATGTCCACCAGGCGCAGGGTGACCTCGATGCCGCGCGTGTCCGGCGCCGTGAGGCGCAGGAGGTTGCCAAGCGGATCGCCGACAGTACGGGGTTGTGAAGGGAAACCGCCGGATGCGGCGGTCAGGACTCACGGTCTCCGGTGGCGAGGCGCGGCCCGTCAGTTGAGCTCGGCGCGGAGGGCGCGGGCGGCGGGGTGGAGGACCTGGGCCCAGTGGGGGTACTCCTCGGCCTGGGTGTCCAGGAAGGTGGCGCCCTCCAGCCAGCGGCCCTGCTGGCCGATGGCGCGGCCCAGCTCGACCACTTCGCCAGCGGTCACGCCGGGGAGGACCAGGCGCATGCGCAGCACCCACTCGAGGTCCGCCGCCATGTTGCGGCGGCGGTACGCGCCGCGGAGGTTGGCGAGGATGCGGGCGAGGATCGAACGGGTCGGGGTGGTCGAAAGCAGATGCCGCCCGAATTTGACCTCGGGGCCGGCGCCCGTCGAGGCCCGGAACCGCGCCTCGCAGTCCGCCAGGTCGAGCAGGGTGCCGCCCGCGAACGCGTCGAGGTAGCGGTCGGTGCCGACGGGCCGCACCAGGAAGTGCCCAGGCATGCCGACGCCCTCGAGCGGCACGCCCGCCCGGCGGCCGACCTCGATGCAGACGACCGACAGCGTGATCGGGATGCCGAGCTTGCGCGTCAGCACCTGGTTGAGCAGCGAGTTGCGCGGGTCGTAGTAGTCGCTTTGATTGCCGGAGAAGTGCTCCTCCACGAACAGCCGCCATACGAGCCGGTCCAGCGAGCCGACCCCCTCCGCCAGCCGGTCCAGCTCGGCCAGCCACACCGCCGGCTCCAGCGTCGGATCCGCCCCGGCGGCGATCGCGAGCGCGCCGACGTCGAGTGTGGGTCCAGGCCCACGCCCGCCCATGAGGGCGGCGAACCGCTCGACTGCGTCCACCACTGCGATCCTGCTTCCTCACCTGCCCGGACGCAAGAGCGGGCACGATCGAAACTCCCCAGAGGGGCACGCCGTGAGTCCTCGGGCAGCGCCCGTGATGAGCATCTTTTCGTTCGCCGGGCGAAAACGTCATGAAAGCCTGAAGGGCATCTCGCCAGGGCATATAGTGAGGACGCCTGAAAAAGGGGGGAGTGCAGGCTTTGGCCGAAGCGGCGATGGAACTTCGAGACGGACTTCGTGACTACGAGGCTGACGTCGTCGATCGCGTCACCAAGTCAGGCACGCACCTCGTGCTGCCCCAGGGAGCGGCCACAGCCGTCATCGGCCTGGAGCTGATCCGCCGCCTTGACGGACCAGCGGTGGTCTTCTGCGCCAACATCTCGGCGCAGCTCGGCTGGCAGCGCACCCTCTCCCGCTTCGCCGACCCGGCGGGCGTGACGGCGCTGTGCAGCCTGGACGCGCAGGCGTCTGCCCCGATCACCGTGCTGACCTGGGACGACCTCGCCCCAGCCGAGGCCGCCGCGAGCCTGGTCTCCGATCTTGTGATCGACGCATGGGCGGATGAGCTGGTCGACACCGGCCGTGCCCGGGACACCGACGCCGCCCGGGCGCGCATCGGGCGGTGGACCGACCACAACCCGCGCAAGGTCGCGCGCTCGCTGCGGCTGGCCCGCGCGCAACTGGCCGTGCGCCTGCTCCGGACACCGCCGACCGACCTAGGGAAGCGGATCACCGAACCGGCACGGCAGCTGTTCGAGACGCTGGCCGAGCACGGGGTGCGCCTGATCGTCCTGGACGGATGCGACCAGGCGACCGCGGGGCGGGCGCTCTTCCTGCGCCATCTGATCGCGCGGTTGATCATCAAGGACAGTCCGCCGGCGGTGGTCGGCCTGTCGACGGTGCCGTGCACTGTCCCCCGCGCCCACCGCTACTGCCGCATCCTGATCCCCGCACCGAGGCTGGAGGTGCCCACGCCGCCGGTCGTCCACGCCGGCGACGTCGCGCCGCACCGCGACCTCGTCTACTTCGTGGAGCCCACTCCTCAGGAGCGGGCGAGACTCGAGCTGCTGGCCGGCGACACGAGGCGGGTCCGCACCGCCGCCGCGCACCTCCTCGGCGTGTGTGAGGAGAAAGCCCGCGCGACCGCTGAGATCCTGCGCTACGAGCACGTCGCCCACCCCGATGCGCTCCGCGCGATCGTGCTCGCCGAGTGCGAACCCAGCGCGATCGCGGCCTTCGCCGAATTCCTCGCGGAGCCGGGCGTGCAGGCGCTGGCGCCGGTGCTGCTCACGCGCGCCGGCTTGGTCACGGCCAGCGGGCAGGCCTCCCCGCTGCTCGCCTCCTGTACCGCAAGCCTCGAGCGCCTCGGCCTGCGAGCCCGCTGCGTGGCCGGGAGATCGACGATCCCGGGGGCGACCCTGATCATCGGTTTGGGTGAGGACTGGTCCAGCCGGGCCGGGGCGATGCTCGCGATGCGGGCCATGACCGCGGGGGTGACGCGCGCCATCATCGGCGGCGCCGACGGCGCGCTGGTTGATGGCTGGGACGCGTTCGAGTTCGACACCCTCATAGATCTGAGCAGCCGCCCGACCCTCACGGCGGCGCGCCTGCGGGGCCGCGCGCTGCGCCTCGACGAATCCGCGAAGGTGGCGCACGTGTGGCACATCGTCGCGGTGCAGACGTCGCTGCCGCTGGGCGACCTGGACGTCCGGCGGTTCGTGCGGCGCATGGCGGACCGGTGGGCGCTGCCCTTGGACGAGCGGGGCAAGCGGGTCATCCGAGGCCCTGCCGCGTTCGACCCCCGGCTTGCGACCGGTCAGCTCAGCGATGTCGATTACCGCGCCATCAACGCGCGCTGCCTGACCCAGATCGGTGACCGCGCCACGACGCGCCAGCGGTGGACGGACGGGCCGTCCGAGGCGGAGATCGTCACCAGCGTGGACGCGGCCGACATCGGCGGGCCCTGCCGGCTGGCGCCGCTGCTGTCCCGGCTCCGGGTGCCCCTGGCGCTCACGGCATTCCTGATCATGCTGCTCGCGTTGACCTACGGGACGGATCTGCCGGCCAGCGCTCGGCTGGCCGGGCAGATCGCCGTGCTGGCCACCGCGATCGTGCTCGGCGCGGCGGGTCGTGAGGTGGCGCGGATCGTGCGGGTCACGCGCGGGTCCGCCGATGCGCGCCTGGCCGCCCGAGGCCGCGCCGTGCTCGACGCGCTCCGCGCGTGCGGTCACGTCAACCCGCAACTGGGCGCCGACGCCGTCCGTGTGCGCCAGACCGGGCCGCGGCGGTTCGAGGTCCGGCTGGACCAGGGGTCCATCCGGGACGCGCGAGTGTTCGCGACCGCGCTCACCGAGACGCTCGCGCCCCCCGACGGGCAGCCGTACGTCATCGACGCCGGCGCCCAGATCGTCCCGGTTCCTGCGGTGCTCTCAGCGGACCCCGAGGTCTTCCTGGAGCACTGGCTCTGGTACACCGGCCTCGGCCGGCTCGTGTCGGCCTCCCGACGCAAGCCCCCCCGCAAACCCAGCCGCGGCCGCGCCGTCGCACTAGAGGTCTGGGAGCCCGCCTGCTCCCCCGCGCCCCCGTCATAGCGGGTACCGTTCCCACGCCACTCAGAGCGTGTTTGAGCCGGGCAGTACCTGACCCGGTGGGCCGCCGCGGTCGCCTCCACGGACCCGCCCGGGCCGGAGATCACCGCTCGTTCGGTGGCCGCTGCACTGCTCGATCATGAATTCTCCAGCCAGTACCTGCACCGATGGTGGTCCTACCGGCTGAGCCACGAGGCCGGCACGCGCGACATGGCGGACCTGCTGCGGGAGGCTCAGGAGGATCTCCTCGGCCGAAAGCCGCAACGATTCACGGTGTTCATCCCGTTCATTGCGAGGCCGTTAGGGCTGTCGAGCGGGCCGGAGTGGCTGAGTTCGCAGGCGGCGACCGCATGGCTGGATGAGCAAGGCGTGAGCGTTTCCTGAGAGCGTGTTTGAGAACTGCCCGAAAGGGTCGCGCCTCGTCGGGTTCCGCTCTTCCTCCAGGGTGGGTGGGGGAGGTTCGTGCGGTCGGTCGCTGCACCCGACGAGGCGCGACCCCATGCTCACTACCGCCGCGTGTTTTATGAAGCTGAGCGGTTCAGGCGGCATCGAGC
>JBOGEA010000088.1:0-17911 GCA_050743205.1 Egibacteraceae bacterium
CATCGAGGCCCAACGGCTCGGGCGCCGCCAGATGCCACAGCCCCATGATCGCCAGCAGGCCGAGCACCGCCCCCGAGACGACCCACCGGTTGGCCGGGCGGGGCTGGCGCAGGAGCAGCACTCCCCCGCCGGCCAGCCACAGCGGCACGGCCAGCCCGAACACGCCGAACAGCCCGCGGTAGAGCCCCACCAGGAACTCGCCCGCCAGACCGGCCGAGCCCTGCGCGTACGTGCCCAGCCCGGACAGCAGCGCGAGCACCAGCAGCCCGACGCCCCAGATGTCCCGCAGCCGGTCGGGGGGAAGCGGCTGACGCGGAGGCTTCTGCTGTGCCGGAGCCTTGGCCTGGGCCTTCTGCCGCGGCTTCTTGGTCGGCGCCTTGCGCGGGGTCGGGCTGGACCGGCGCTTCGCGACCGGCCCGCGCGGCTTCGCCCGCTTGGCTTGTGTGCGTTGGGAGGCCATCGAGGCGTAGCGTAACTTCGCAAGGTTATGTTTCGGCTCTTTTTGCGCGGAGCCGGCGGAATCAGACCTCGACGAGCAGGGGGAGGATCACTGGACGCCGACCGACCCGCTCACGCCAGAAGCGCCCGAGCGTGGTCGAGATCGTGCGGCGGATCAGGGCGGGGTCGCCCTCCCGCGCGGTCGCGTCCTGAAGGCGCAGCTCGTCGGCGAGAGTCTTCTGCGCGAGATCGAGCATGAGCGACTGCTCGGCCTCGTAGATGATCCCCTGCTGCACGACCTCGGGCTCACCGACGAGCCGGAAGTGCTGGTCCAAGACGACGACGGCGACGCAGATGCCTTCGCTGGACAGCCTCTCGCGGTCGCGGAGCACAGCGTTCCCTACGTCGCCGACGCCCAGCCCGTCGACGAACACCCTGCCCGGCTGGAACGACTGGCCACGGCGGACGACACCGTCCTCGAGCACCACGGTGTCGCCGTCCTCGCAGACGAACACCTGCTCCGGCGGGGTGCCGGTCTCGATCGCCAGCCGCGAGTGGGCGATCAGGTGCCGGTACTCACCGTGCACCGGCACGACCGCTGAGGCGCGGATGATGTTGTGGAAGAACTTCAGCTCCTCGGCGGCGGCGTGCCCCGAGACGTGGACGTCCGCGACGCCCTTGTGGACGACGTTCGCGCCCTGGCGGAACAGGCCGTTGATCGACCGGTAGATCGCGGACTCGTTGCCAGGGATCACCGACGACGCCATGACGACGGTGTCTCCCGCCGCCAGCTTGACCTGTTTGTGCTGCCCTGTGGCCATCAGCGACAGGGCGGCGTAGGGCTCGCCCTGCGAGCCGGTGCACACGATCACGGTCTCGTTTCTCGGCATGCGGTCGACCTGGCTGATGTCGACGAGGTCGTCGTCCGCGTACCGCAGATGGCCCAGCGACCGCGCGATCGGCATCGTCCGCAGCATGGAGCGGCCGACGAAGCAGATCTTGCGCCCGGCCTCCAGCGCGGCGTCGATCGTCTGCTGCACTCGGTGCACGTGGCTGGAGAACGTCGTCACGATGATCCGCCCGCGCGCCTGGACGATGACCTCACGCAGAGTTGCACCAACCTTGCGTTCCGTAGGAACATGCCCCGGCACGTCGGCGTTCGTTGAGTCGCAGAGCAGCAGCGCGACCCCCTCATCGCCCAGCGCGGCGATGTGTGGAAGGTCGGTGACCCGCCCGTCGATCGGCGTCTGGTCCAGCTTGAAGTCGCCGGTGTGGAAGATCGTCCCGTGCGGCGTGTGGAAGGCGACCGCGAGCCCGTCGGGGATCGAGTGCGCGACCGCGACGAACTCGATGTCGAAGGGGCCGGTGGAGATCCGCTCGCCGGCCTCGACCTCGCGCAGGTCGGCCGACACGTCGGGATACTCCTCGAGCTTCGAGGCGATCAGCCCGAGCGTGAGCCGGCTCGAGTAGATCGGCACATGGGGGAAGTCCCTCAGGAAGAACGGGAGCGCGCCCATGTGATCCTCGTGCCCGTGGGTGATGACGACGCAGTGGAGGTCGTCGGCGCGGGCCCGCAGCCGGGCCCAGTCGGGGAGGATCAGATCGATGCCGTAGTGCTCGGCGTTCGGGAAGGACAGGCCCACGTCGAGCAGCGCGATGCGACCGCCGACCTCGACGCTGGCCATGTTGCAGCCGATCTCACCGAGCCCGCCGTAGAACGAGACGGCGACGGGAGGGGTGCGCGAGGCCCGCTTGCGGTCCGTCACGACAGCTCCACACCCGCGGCGGCCAACGCCTGGCGGACCTGCTCGACGGCCGTTTCATCCGCGTCCGCAAGCGGCGGCCGCACAGGACCGGCGGGCAGCCCGACCAGCCGCAGCGCGGCCTTCAGCGGCCCGGGACTCGTGTCGACTCTCATCAGGGTCTCCACCAGCGGCAGGAGCCGGTGGTGGATCTCACGGGCTTTGATCGGATCCGTAGAAAACACCTCAATCATCCGGGCCAGGTCCAGGCCCACCAGATGGCTCGCGACGCTCACGGCGCCGACCCCGCCCACGGCGAGCATCGGCAGCGTCGCCTCGTCGTCACCCGACCAGATCCCGAAGTCCTGGGGGGCGCGCGCCGCGAGCCACGCGGTCTTGGTCAGGTTACCCGCCGCATCCTTGACGCCTCGGATGTTGGGCACATCCTCGGCCAGCCGCAGCAGGGTCTCGGGCGCGATCTCAACCGCTGAGCGGCCTGGAATGTTGTAGAGCAGGATCGGCAGCTCGGTGGCCGCCGCCGCCAGGCGGAAGTGCCGGTCCAGGCCCCGCTGTGACGGACGGTTGTAATAGGGGGCGACGAGCAGGATCCCGTCGACGCCGAGCGCGCTGGCCTCGCGGGTCAGCTCGACGGTCGCCGCCGTGTCGTTCTTCCCGGTGCCCGCGATGACCGAGGCCCGGTCGCCGACGGCCTCGACGATCGCCCGGATCAGGTCGAGCGTCTCGGCGTGGGTCAGCGTGGGCGACTCGCCGGTCGTCCCCGCGACGACCAGGCCCTCGCTCCCGTGTTCGACGAGATGCGCGGCCAGCCGCTGCGCCCCGTCCAGGTCGAGCGCCAGGTCCTCGCGCATCGGGGTCGCCATCGCGGTGATGAGGGATGGAAAACTCAGCATGACCGCCATCCTCCGGGGGTGGGATCTGGGGGGAGTGATTGCACAGGAGTCTACCGGAGCAGACCGCTGCCCGGAGGCGCTGACCTCGACGCCGCGTCCCGCGCAGCCCGACGGTGGCGCGGTCCGCCGCCAGGCGCGGCCGGTGAGGCGGTGCGCGCCCTGGGACGCAGAGGCCCGTGGCCACGCATCGAGCAGGCCGGGCCCGGCTGTGGCGCCGTCATGTGAGCAACCGCGGCTTGAGAAAAATCCTTCCGGTCTCTTGAGTCGGGGGAAGAGACGTTTTATATTCGGCGAGCGGGCAGTGCGGGAAACAGACCAGACCTGATTTGGCGGACGTTTGCGTCTGCCTGCATCAAGGCGGTCTATTTTATATAACGCCTGGCCCGCAGTCAGGCACTGTTCTTTATTCGCACCGCTGGTGAGTGGCACACATCACCGCCAGCGGCACGTTCAGGCAGCAACTGCAGGAAAAGGAGAATCAGATGAACACCCGCACAGGTCAGCGCGGATGGCGGGCCACTTTCGTGGCGCTGCTGACGCTCGCCACGATGCTCTTCGCCATGG
Source organism: Egibacteraceae bacterium (assembly GCA_050743205.1). GTDB lineage: Bacteria > Actinomycetota > Nitriliruptoria > Euzebyales > Egibacteraceae > JBOGED01. The sequence goes on from JBOGEA010000088.1 coordinate 3,656, forward strand.
TCCCCTCTGCCCTCGCCGCCCCTACCACTATCGACTTAACCATTTTCGGGGTCAGGGTGGTTGCGACCTGCGACACGGAGACCGGGCAGGGAACCGCGACGGTGACGATAGACGGGGAACTGTTCACGACACAATCCGGCTCATGCGCGGAGGGCGGGGGTTGATGGCGCTGATCAGCGGCTGACCGCCTGATCGGGCCCCCTCCAACGCTTCGTGGACACCTTGGCTCAAGCGGGCGGGCCGACGTGTCCACGAAGCATGCCCGACGCGGGCGGGTCAGGCGTCCTCCGCAGTCCCGGCGGTGGCGCTGCTCGGGGCCAAGCGGAAACCGATGAGGAAGCGGGCTCCCGCGCCTTGCGGGGCGGGCTCGTAGCGGACTTCGGCGCCCATCGTCTCGCACAGCTGGCGAACGAGCGGCAGACCCACCCGCGCGGCCCGCCGCTCACCGGGCGGGTCGAACATCCGCCGCGCGATCTCAGCGGGGATGCCCGGGCCGTTGTCGGTGACGACGAGCACGCCCCTCGCTCCGCTCTTCACCGCGGTCAGGCGCACGCACGTTCCGGCCGGCGTATGCGCGACCACGTTCTCCAACAGGTTGAGCACAACCCGCCGGGCGGCGCGGCGGTGGCCGACGACCCGGATCGGGGGCACGTCGACCTCGACGTCATAGGGCCGAAGGCGATCGCCCAGGCCGATCACGCAGTCCTCGACCGTGCGGCGCAGCAGGATCGGCTCGGGCCGCTCCTCACCCACCCCGTCGAGCGAGGAGACATCGGCGAGCTGCGCCACCTCCGCGTCCAGCGCCGTCACACGGGTGCGCAGCGTCCCTGACAGCAGCCGCCGCTCACGCTCGTCCAGCGGCTCCTCCAGCCGGTCGGCGAGCGCCTCGACCGCGCGGAGCGACTCGCCGGCGTCCTCGATCGCCTTGCGCAGCAGGTCCCGCCGCCGCCGCCCGCGGACCCGGACCGCCTCAGCCGCCACGCCAGCCTCGGCGATCAGCTCGTGGAGGCGGCTGGCATACGTCCCGGACAGGTAGCCCACACTGACCAGGCCGGCCAAGCTGACCAAGAAGGTGGCCCTGGTGGCGGAGCTCAACGCGGCGCGCTCGACGGCCAGCTGCAACAGCCCCAGCCCGACGGTGAGGGCGGTGAACCACGCCGCGGCCGCCGGGCCGAGGAGCAGCCCCGCGCTCACGACGACGATCGTGTAGAGCAGGAGGAGTCCGGAGCCCACGCCGCCCAGGTAGACGATCACGCCGGCCAGCACCAGCGCGTCGGCGACCAGGGAGATCACGACCGCGGCCCGAGGGTACGCGGTCGACTTCACGAAATATGCGGTGGTGACCACCGCGAGGATGGGCACACCCAGCGCCGCGGGCCAGATCCGCCGGCCGACCAGCAGCAGCATCACGAGCACGCCAACGATGTAGGCGCCGCCGCCGACCGCGCGCACCAGGCCGAAGCGGCGCAGCAGTACCTCATCCGGCGTGAGCAGCCGAGCGCCTCTGATCATCGCGCCGCGAATGCTAGCGGAGCTGCGCCCCAGCCCGACGAGTCATGGACGGGTGGGACGGTCGCGCGCGGAGTCGGCCGTGGTTGTGTGGAGCATCCGCGACGTATATGTCGCCGATGCTCCACAAAAGTCAGCCCGATGCGACCCGCGACGCATGCGTCGCGGATGCTTCACCAAACGGTGCGGCGGGCGTGCTGGGCGCGCTCGGCGGCGAGGCGCTCCAGCTCGCCCGAGCTGTGGTCGACGAACGACATCATCTCGGCGACGGCCGCGTGGCCGGCCTGCTCGGCGATCAGGGTGTGCATTCGCTGACAGATCCGCCGGTAGGAGGAGTGGCCCTGCGGGGTCGTGCGCAGCTCGAGCATCTGCATGGCGGCGCGGGCGTTGAGCTGGATCGAGTAGCGGATCCGCCAGGCGAAGCCCACCGCGTACTGCGCCTGACGCGGAAATTCGGGGTACAGCCGCTCCCACAGCGCGGCCTGCCGTGCCATCGTCCGGTCCCACACGTCCCCCATGCCCGCCTCGGCGACCTCGGCCGGCGTGACGCAGCCGTGGCGGGGGGACAGCTCCTGCCACTCGATGGTGAGCATGCGATGACGCTGCAGGTCTCGGAACGCCCCGTAATCGCTGCACACGTCGAAGCGGTAGACGATCCGCTCGAGCGCCCGGCCGGGCTTGTGCCGCCGGTTGCGCCGGTCGCCGGCGTAGGAGCGGACGACCCGGGCGCGCTCCTCGGCGGCCATCCCCGCCACCACCTCGCGCAGCTGGACCTCCGGCAGGCGGCTGTGCGGGTAGAGCATGCCCGTCACCAACTCAACGTCGGCGTCCGGTGTCCACGAGACGAGCTGGACGTCAGGGGCCGGGCGCGGCGCGATGCCCGTGAGCAGCTCATCGGCGACCGCGCGGGTCTCCGCCCGCGTAACCGCCAGGTACTCGCCCCACACGCCGCCGCGGTCTGGGCGATCGACCCGCACCAGGAAGCTGGGGATGACCAGGCGCAGCTCGGCGAGCATGAGGTCACCGGCCTGCCGGGCCTCCGCCAGCTCGTGGCCGCGCAGGCGCAGCAGGAGCTGCTCGTACGCCTGGCCGCTCGCGAAGATCCCGACGTTCGAGGTCGTCGCCGCGGGCAGGAGGCCTCTCAACAGGTCACAGACCTTCGCGCCCAGCGCGTTGCGGTAGGCGACCTCCGAGGTGACGCCGTCCCGCGGGTACCGCTGGCACGCCCAGGCGGTCAGCGGCTCGAACAGCGCCGAGTACGCGCCGAAGACGGCGTCAAGCTCGCGGACGTAGACGCCGCGGTGGCGGGACGCCATGATGTCGGGGTCGCGGTAGTACCGGTGACGGCCGCCGGGGCGGTCGTCGTAGCGCAGGTAACGGGTGGACTGCTCCAGGTAGGCGCCCAGCCGTCCCCACTCCAGCACTTTGGTGAGCAGGTTCGACGCCTGCTCCACCGCCACGTGCGCTCCCCCGAGCTGGGCCACTGAGTCGTCCCCGTACTCGGCGAACACCCGCTGGTACAGCCGCCCCGCGCGGCTGGCCGCGTCATCGGCCGCCACCGGCGCCTGCCCGCCGTCGAGGTCCGCGGCGAACTCGTCGAGCAGCAGGCGGCGCAGGCTCTTGGGCGAGCGGGAGTAGCGGGCGAACAGGGCGCCCTTCACGACCTCTGGCAGGTTGACCAGCGCGAACACGGGCGAGTCGAGATTCGTGACATAGCGGCGCAGCACCGCCCGCTCAGCCGGCGTGAACTCCTCGACCGTCACGGCTTGGCGGCCCTGATCGAGAAGCTCAGGGGGACCGAGGGCAGCCCGTCCGGCAGGCGCCACCAGCCGTCGCCGCCCCGCTCAAGGAACGACAGCATCCGGAAGAACACGAACGGGAACTCGTGGAGGAACTCCAACCGCAGCCCGGCCTCGATCACTGCGGTCACGATCTCGCCCAGGCTGTGGCTCCACGTGTGCTCGACGCCCGTGACCGGGGCGTCCGGCACCGCATAGGAGCCCGCCGTCTCGCAGCGGAAGGGTTCGGGCTGCCCGAAGTAGGGGTAACGGGCCCGAAGGAGGGCCTCGCTCACCTCGTCGTCGAAGATGTACGCGGCCGGATGCGCCTCGAACAGGTAGCACACACCCCCAGGCTTGACGAAGCGGGCCGCGATCTGCGCCCAGCGACGGAGGTCCGGCAGCCAGGGCAGCGCGCCCTGCGACGTGTAGACGACGTCGAACGTCCCGTCGAGCACCTGGGGCAGGTCGTAGACGTTGGCCTGCACGAACGTCGCCGGCAGCGCAAGCTCGGCGGCAAGCGAGCGGGCCGCCTCGATCGCCTCGCCCGAGAAGTCCACCCCCGTCACCGTCGCGCCCAGCCGGGCCCACGACAGCGTGTCGATGCCGAAGTGGCACTGCAGGTGCAGCAGCGACCTGCCGGCGACGTCACCGACCTCATCCTGCTCCAGCCTCGGGATCCGCACCCCGCCCTGGCGGAACCCGTCGAGATCGTAGAACCGGGACCGCACGTGCAGCGGCGTCCACCGCTCCCACAGCCGCCGGTTCGCCTCCATATACGCCTGCGGGTCGTCCATGACGGGCGATGATACTGACCAGCGGGTTGGAGCTTCTCCCGAATCGAAGTCAGCCTTGGTTCTGTGGAGCGTCCGCGACACATACGTCGCGGATGCTCCACAAGCCGCCGGGGCCGCCGAACAGCGCCTTCTGAGAGACGGCGAACCCCGGCAACCGCACACTGTGCACGGCGACGCCGTCGACGGCCACACCGCGTGACGGTCCCCCCGCGGGGCCGGCAGCGACACGCCGTGGTCCCCGCCGTTCTTCTCCCTGGCCGCCGCGATCATCCTGGCCGTACACACAGAGGGGTGCGATGTCGGGAAGACTGGCCGCTCCGAACGCGTTGCTGCGGACATGGCGCCCGTGCTGAAGGTCTGCTTCCTCGGCGGAAACATCGGCCAATGGACGGTGGAGTCGCTCTCGACCGTCGTGGGCGAGGGTCTCCCACCCGTCTCGAGGCTTGCGGTGCGGGAGGGCGTCGACGTTCAGGCTGATGACGGCGGTTGGGTGCTGCGCGGGGTTACGAGTCACGAGCGGTACGTCGAGCGGCCCGAGCGTGAGCAGCTCGTCGCCCGCCAGCCGGCGCTCGGGCGGCCGGGGGCAACGCGCGCCGCCCTGATCCCCATCCACAAGTCGCCCGCCTGGTGGGAGCTTCCGCAGGATGAGCGCCGGGCAATCTTCGAGGCTCGGTCGCGCCACATCGGGATCGGACTCGAGTATCTTCCCGCGGTCGCGAGGCGCCTCCACCATTGCCGAGATCTCGGTGAGCCCTTCGACTTCCTCACCTGGTTTGAGTTCGGTCCCTCGGAGGCCCAGGCGTTCGACGAGCTGGTTGGACGGCTTAGAGCAACCGACGAGTGGAGTTTCGTGGAGCGCGAGGTCGACATTCGGCTGGTCCGTTCAATCTAACGGGGCTGCGCCCCGTCCCGACAAGTCATGAAAGGTGGGGACGGTGGCGCGCGGACTTGACCGCAGTTCTGTGGAGCATCCGCGACGCATATGTCGCCGATGCTTCACAAACCAGCCCGACGTGACCCGCGACGCGTGCAACCCGACCCCGGCCAACTTGGCTGACGCGCACCGGATTCACGGACACGAAGGCGCCCTAGTCGGGTGTACCGCACATCTCGAGCCGTAGGGTGTTCCCGCGACGTCTGCGCCCCCGAACAGGGACTTCGGGGCGCATATGACCCGAAATCCTTGTTCGGGGGAGCTTCCAGGACTCGTCGGGCTGGGATGCAGAGCCCCGCCCTTCATCCGCCCAACCAGCCAGCGAACCGATGTGCGGAACGGGGGCTAGTCGAGGAGGGCCTCCAGGCCGATGGCCAGGCCGGGGAGGGAGGAGATGCGCTTGATCGCCAGCAGGACGCCGGGCATGAACGAGGCGCGGTCGATCGAGTCGTGGCGGATCCGCAGCGTCTGGCCGGGGCCGCCGAACAGCGCCTCCTGAGGCGACGAACCCCGGCATCCGCACGCTGTGCACGGCGACGCCGTCGACGACCGCACCGCGTGACGCGCCCCACGGGGCCGGGCAGCGACACGCCGTGGTCCCCGCCGTTCTTCTCCCTGGCCGCCGCGATCATCCTGGCCGTGCGCACCGCCGTGCCGCAACCATAGCGCCCAGCCCCCGTTGAGCAGCATCGTAATCGACAAGTCATGCTCGCCGGGTGCGTCGCTGTGTGCTGGACCAGTCGCGGCTCAATGAGGAGCGGATCCGGTTGGACTAGAACGACGGCCGGATGCCATCGGCACACGCATGACAGTCCGGGGATCGCACGACAAGACCAAGCCGCTTCCGCGCATCGGAGGTCGCGCAGGTTGCCTTTGTGCTGGATCCGCGACGCATACGTCGGTGAGCAGCACACAACCGCAGCCAGCCCCGCGCTACCGCCCCTGGCGTCCATGACTCGTCGGGCCGGGGCGAAGCCCCGTTAGCCATCGGTTCCCACGGCGCGCGGGGTGGCAGGCGCCCGCGCCGGCTGCCTCATCCGAGCCGGTGCTGCGCCCATCGTTGTGCCACGGTGCGCAAGCGTTGCCGGTACGCGGCGGGCGCGGCGCGGCTCCTGTGCTCCCGCAGACCCGCGATGGCGACTGCGAACGCGGTGACCGCGTCGTCGGATGCCTGCTTCCAGGCGGGCACGCTGGCGGCCCATTCCTCAGCCTGGTTGGGAGCGTGGCCGGCATCGATGAGGCGGGAGACCAGGAACGCCACGTCGACCCAGGCGGCTGCCCGGCACGGCCAGGCCCAGTCGATCACGCGCACGCGGTCGCCGATGAGGAAGTTGCGGGCGTTCAGGTCCGTGTGCGCGAGGGTCTGGCCGGCGAGGAGGTCGGGTGCCGACGTTTCCCAGTCGATGAGCTGGCGCAGGTTCTCGCGTGCCCAGCCGTCGAGGTCGGCAGGCTGGTTCTGGGAGAGCAGGCGCCATGCGGGCAGGCCCGCCCATCGCTGGCTGAGGGTCTGCAGTGGAATCTGTGGGCACGGCGTCAGATCACGCTCCATGACAGCCATGACGTCGATGATCCTGGTCAGGTCGGCGGACCCAGGGGACAGGTTGGCGTGTCGCCCATCGACGTGCTCGAACCCCAGCAGGAGCCACCCGTCCGTGTCGAGCTGCCACAGAAGCCGCGGGGCGAGGCCGCCAAGCCACGGGTTGACTCGGGCCTCGTTGCGGTGCATCCACGCGACGGGGCTGTCCGCCTTGACGCCTTTGCAGAACAGGGCGCGACCGTCTTCCAGGTGCAGGGTCGTGGTCAGGTCGGCGGCTGATCCTGCCGCTGCGGGCTCCGATCTCGCCACCGGCCCGCACTGCGCCTCCACCGCATGACGGACGCCGTCGGGCAGGTCATCCCAGTCACGACGGATCATGGAACAGTACCCTGCTGAGAGACGGCGTCATGGGCTGTCGTAGCACCCGGCGTAGCACTGGTGGCACTTACCGCCTCCCTTGTCGCTGGAGCTGCCGGGGCTGGCGCACGGTCCCCACAGCTCGGGGTCAACGGCGAACCCGGACGACTTAATGGCGTTGATCGTGTCATGCAGCACCGCGTGGGGATCGCCGATGTCGTGCGGCCCGCCGTCGGTGGGCGCGTGGTGGATGAAGCGCTCGGCCACGCGCTGGCAGAAAGCAGCGTACTCGCGCGTGTGCAGGATGAAGGCGTGCCAGCCGATGTCGACGAGGTGGCTGGGCGACAGGGGCACCCCCGGATTGTCTCCGCATGTCTTCACGAACGCCAGCGTCTGGGTGATGATGCGCTTAGCGAGCGGGCACGCGATCTGCTCGTCGCTGACGATGCGCGCGACCAGGCGCTGGAAAGGCGATCGGGAACCAATGAGCGGGCGGAGACCCCCTCGGCGACGACCACGGCCATGCCAAACTCCTCAGGTTAAGGGAGGGGTGGGGACCAATCAGAGACTGAATACGGTTAGATAAGACCGTAAGCGGTTAGCACCTGGCCGTCAAGATCGAACTCGCAGCGCACACAGGGTTCAGGTCTCGGCAAGCAGCCGGCGTTGCAGCCGGGCGAGCAGCCCGGCAGCGTCGTCACCGGTGACGGCAGCGGATTTGAGGCGGGCGAACCGTGCGGCGTAGAAGCTGATCTCGTCAGGGTCGCGGAGATGCAGCTCGCGGGTGGGCAACTCCATCGTGACCAAGTTGTCGTCGAGGATCTCGAAGCTGTCGTAGAACGCCACCGCCTCGGCGTCCAAGGGGATGACCCCGACCTCGACGTGGCCAAGCGTCGCGACGGCGGCGATGTGGGCCACCTGGGCGGCCAGCATCGGCCACGGCCCGGGCCGCCACCACAGCGCCTGCTCGGCGATCACGAACTCGAACCGACGGTCCTGGCCGTACAAGATGTGCTGACGGGCAATCCGGGCAGCCGCGGCGGCAGCGACATCGCTGCCGCCAGCGGGGTGTGTGAAAGCGAACAGATGGCGCGCATAGTCCAGGGTCTGCAGGAGCCCAGGGATCACGTCCGCCGTGAATGAGCGGATGCGCTGGACGACGTTCTCGAGTTCGCCGACGACAGCCTGTTTGGCCGCCAGCCCGCCAGCGAGTTCCAGGCGCCAATCTCGCGCCTCGGTCAACGCCCGCTCGGCCAAAGCCACGAGATCGTCGATCATGCCCGCCGACGCGCCGAGAGTCGCCGCCCAGACTCGCACATCGGGGATCGCGATGGCCTGGGCGGCGCGTTCGATGCGCGAAACCTTCGATTGCGACCAACTCAATCGGGTGGCGAGGTCAGTGGTGGACAGGCCAGCATGCAACCGCAGCCGACGCAGCTCGTCACTGAGCCGGCTGCGCGCGCGGGCGGATGAGCCGCGGTCGCTGTCTCCCAACCTGCGTCTACGCCGCCTCCGCGCGGCGGAGGAAGTCGCCTAAGGGCGTGCCCGCCTGCCACGTCAGGTCACGCCAGTCGCGGCACCGATCGATATCGCTGTCGCCGATGGGCTCACAGCGCAGGAGCCGGCCGTCGGCGTCGTAGCGCATCGCCACGCCGATGCGGTCGTCGAACAGCCAATAGTCACCAGGATGGTCGGCCAGCTCGGGGTGCTCGGCGAGGTCAACAACGCGGATGTCCTCGCCGAACTCAAGCTGGGACCCGAACTCCCAGCGCAGGTAGTCCGTGAGCGGTTGGCGTACGAGGTGGACGCGGCGCATCGTCCGGCCCGCAGTGAGATGGCCAGCGATCATCCGTTGCCACTCTTCGTCAGCCGTGTCGACCACGATCTCTCCCGTGGCGCGCCAATGGTCGAACAGGGGCTGCTCGTCGTCGTCTCGATACACCAGGAGGGTTTCGAGGCGAAATGCCGACCTGGAGAAGAAGCGCAGCATGCGGACCAAGTCGGTGCGGGTGACCTCGCCCGCGAGCCGACAGACGGCTTCCACGACCAGCGCCGCCGGCACCTCAACGACAGCCTCATCGGCAGGCGGCACGAAGCCGGGATCCGCGACATGCCAGCCCTGGACGAGCAGCTTCGACGGGTCCTCAGCCTGATAGAAGTGTGGCGAGCCCTCTTTCCTTGGGTCGTTGGTCAGTCGTATGTGCTTCATGACCCAATCCCTCCTAGTCACATTAAGGCAATGCTACCCGTGAGTATCCGTTCAAAAGTGCAACCTGGCAATACGCAGCAGTCTCGGTGGCGCCGATCGGCAGCCCGCTGACCGGCCGCAGCGTCGCGACGGTAGCGGTGGCAGCGTTCAGCCGGACGGGACGGGACCATGGCCCTCCGCCAAACGACGACCGTGCCGACGGTGAGCCGTCGGCGGTCGCGGTGAGCACGCTCTATGACGTGGCGTTCAGCCGAACGGCCAGCTCTTGGCCACCGCGGGCGGCGACGGGACAGACCTTCCAGCACACGTGACACCCGCAGGCTGGCGTAGCATCGCCCGTCAGGGACGACCCGCAGGTGTACATGGACTTAGGAGTGATCTAGGGAAACTTGGCTCACGCGCAAGGGATTCGCGGACCCGAAGACGCCTAGTCGAGGAGGGCCTCCAGGCCGATGGTGAGGCCGGGGAGGGAGGCGATGCGCTTGATCGCCAGCAGGACGCCGGGCATGAACGAGGCGCGGTCGATCGAGTCGTGGCGGATCCGCAGGGTCTGGCCGGGGCCGCCGAACAGCACCTCCTGAGAGGCGACGAACCCTGGCAGCCGCACGCTGTGCACGGCGACGCCGTCGACGACCACGCCGCGTGACGGCCCCCCCGCGGGGCCGGGCAGCGGCACGCCGTGGTCCCTGCCGTTCTTCTCCCTGGCCGCCGCGATCATCCTGGCCGTGCGCACCGCCGTGCCGCTGGGCGCGTCGAGCTTGCGCTCATGGTGGCACTCGATGACCTCGACATGGTCGAAATGCCTGGCGGCCAGCTCGGCCATGCGCATCATCAGCACCGCGCCGACGGCGAAGTTCGGCGCCACGAAGCAGTTCGCCGGACCAGTCAGCCGCTCCAGCCCGCGCAGGTCCTCCTCAGACAGCCCCGTCGCGCCGACCACCGTGTGCACACCGCGGCCCAGCAGCCACGCCGTGTTGGCCCTGACCGTCGTCGGCAGGGTGAACTCCACCGCCACATCCGCGCCCGCGTCGAGCACCAGGTCCAAGCCGTCGCACGAGCCGACCTGGGCGACCAGCTCCAACGCCGGATCAGCCCCAACCGCCTCGCACACCGCCGCGCCCATACGGCCCCGGGCGCCGACCACCGCCACACGCACCATCACGCCACCCGCACATACCGGTCGAGCCCCTCCGGCGCGACCCCGTCGTCTGGACCCACGACCGCCAGCGTGAACGGGCCCGCCAGCAGCAGCTCGGCGACCTTGCGCACGTCGTCGGCGGTGACGGCCTCAACCGCCGCGATCGTCTCGTCCAGGCTCAGCAGCGGCGACCCCGCCACCAGCGCGTTGCCCAACCGGGTCATGCGGCTGCCCGTGTCCTCCAGCGACAGCACCAGCGACCCGGCCAGATGGCCGCGGGCACGCTCCAGCTCGCCATCGGTCAGCCCCTCCTGCAGCGCCTTGGCCAGCTCAGCGCGGATCACGCCCAAAGCCTCCACCAGCCGGTGGGGGCCCGTGCCGGCGTAGACCGCGAACGTGCCCGCATCCGCGTGCATGCCGTGGAAGCTGTACACCGAATAGGCCAGGCCACGCTGCTCACGGACCTCCTGGAACAGCCGGCTGGCCATCCCACCGCCGAACGCCTGGTTGAGCACACCCGCCGCGTAGCGCTGCGCGCTGCCCCTCTCCAAACCCCGGCCGCCGAGCACGAGGTGCGCCTGCTCCGTAGGACGGGTCCGCACCGACACCCGCGGCCGGGGCGCGCCCCGCGGCGCCGCGCGACGGACCGTCGGCTGATCCGACGACGACGCCAACGGCGCCAACGCCTCAGCGACCAGCTCGACGGCCCGCGCATGCTCGACATTGCCCGCCACCGCCACGACCAGATTCGCCGGCACATAGTGCCGCTTGTAATAACGGTGGACCTGCGCGCGGGTCATGGCGGTGATGCTGTGCTCGGTGCCCAGCACCTCCCGGCCCAGCGGATGCGTGCGGAAGAACTCTTGAGTGAACAGGCTGTGCACGAGGTCCTCTGGGGTGTCCAGGTGCATCCGGATCTCTTCGAGCACCACCTGACGCTCGCCGTCCACGTCCGCGCCGCGGATCAGCGCGGAGGTGATCATGTCACCGAGCAGATCGACGGCCAGCGGAAGGTCGCGGTCCAGGCAGTGCGCGTAGAAGCAGGTGCACTCCTTGGACGTGAACGCGTTCATCTCGCCGCCGACCGCGTCGATCTCCTCGGCAAGCTGGCGGGCGGTGCGCCGGCGCGTCCCCTTGAAGAGCAGGTGCTCCAGGAAGTGGCTGGCCCCAGCCACCGAATCGCGCTCGTCGCGCGACCCCACACCGACCCAGAACCCAACCGTCACAGAGCGGACGTACGGCATCGACTCGGTGACGATGCGCACGCCCGACGGCAGTGTCGCCAGGCGCACCCCGTCGGTCAGCTGCACCCCCGCGGTCGCCGGAGCAGGCTCAGACGTCACGTCCGGCGCCGCCGTCGCCGCCGGATCGCCCCGTCGTCGTCGCCGTCGCCGCCGTCGTCGTCAAAGGGGCCATCGACCCGCTCAGCCCGATCGCGCACGCGCTCGCGATCGCGGTCGCGTATGCGGTCTGGGGGCGGTGGCGGTGGCGGTGGCGGCGGGGGCTCGAGGCGGACATCACGGCGACGGTCCTGCGGCCCCCCACCGCCTCGAGGTCCGCCGCCGCGGTCCCCGCCCCGGTCACCGCCGCGGGGAGCGCGGTCCCGATCGCCTCCCCGGTCACCGCGGGGAGGGCGGTCCCGGTCGCGGTCTGGACGCGGCGACCGGTCCTCGCGGGCTGGGGGGCGCGCGGGGGACGGGCCGTCAGGCCCGTCGACGAGGTCGAGCGAGAACTTCCGCCCGTCCTTGACCTGGGTGACCTCGACCCACATCTTGTCGCCGACCTGCACGGCCTCGTCGGCGTGGGCGAGGCGGCGGCTGCCGCCGAGCTTCGAGATGTGCAGCAAGCCGTCGCTGCCCGGCGTCAGGGAGACGAAGGCCCCGAAGTCGGCGGTCTTGACGACCGAGCCGTAGTAGCGCTCGCCCTCCTTCGGGACGACCGGATTGGCGATCGCCCGGATCCGGTCCAGCGCGATCTGGGCGCGCGCCGAGTCGTTGGAGTAGATGTGCACGACCCCGCGGCCATCGACGTCGTCGACATTGATCTCCGCGCCGGACTCTTCGGTGATCTCGCGGATGATCTTGCCCTTGGGGCCGATGACCTCACCGATCTTGTCACCGGGGATGTATTCGACCAGGACCCGCGGCGCGTACGGGTTCATCTCAAGACGCGGCTCGGCGATGCAGTCGGTGATGACCTCCAAGATCGCCAGCCTGGCCTCGCGCGCCTGCTCCAGCGCTTGCGCAAGCACGTCGGCGGGGATGCCCGCCAGCTTGGTGTCGAGCTGGAGCGCCGTCACGAACTCGCTGGTCCCGGCGACTTTGAAGTCCATGTCACCGAACGCGTCCTCGGCGCCCAGGATGTCGGTGAGGGTCGTGTACTGGCCGTCCTCGCTGATCAGGCCCATCGCGATGCCCGCGACCGGCGCGGCGATCGGGACGCCCGCGTCCATCAGCGACAGCGTCGAGGCGCAGACCGAGGCCATCGAGGTCGACCCGTTCGAGCTGACCACCTCAGACACCAGGCGCAGCGCGTAGGGGAAGATCTCCGCATCGGGGATGACCGGCAGCAGCGCGCGCTCAGCGAGCGCGCCATGGCCGATCTCGCGGCGCTTCGGGCCGCGCATGAACCCCGTCTCGCCGGTCGAGTACGGCGGGAAGTTGTAGTGGTGGATATAGCGTTTCTCGGTGTCGGGGTCGATCGTGTCGAGCCGCTGGGCGTCGCGCAGCATGCCGAGGGTGAGCACGTTGAGCACCTGCGTCTCGCCACGGGTGAACAGGCCAGAGCCGTGCGCGCGGGGCAGCAGGCCGACCTCGGCCGACAGGGGCCGGATGTCCTTGGGCCCGCGGCCGTCGATGCGGACACCCTCGGTCACGATGCGCTGGCGGATCAGCTTCTTCTCCAGCGAGCGGAACGCGTTGCGGGACTGGCGCTCCAGCTCCTCGTCGCTGACCTGGACATCGCCCGCATCCTGGAACGCGGCGTCGATGGCGGCCTCGCGGAGTGAGCTGATGCGCTCGCTCCGGGCGGTTTTGTCGAGGCTCGCGTCCGAGAGCGCCGCCGCCAGCTCCGAGCCGACGAGCTGCTCGACGGCCTTGTAGACCTTCTCCGCGTACGCGGGGTACAGCGGGAGGTCCGCCGACGGCGCGGTGGGCTGCTCGGCCAGGAACCGCACCTGCAGGTCGCACAGCTGGCGCAGGTAGCCCTTGGCCTCGTCGAGGGCCTCACCCAGGACCTGCTCGGTCGGCGCCTGCGCGCCGCCCTCGATCAGCTCCACGGCCTGAAGCGTCGCCTCGGCCTCGACCATCAGCACGTCGATGTCGTCCCGCTCGGTGTTCAACCGGCCGGCCACGACGAGGTCGAACACGACCTCAGAGGCCAACTGGGGGAACGTCGGGAACGGGATCCACGTCCCGTCGGCGAGCATGCCCATCCGCACGCCCGCGACCGGACCGTCGAAGGGGATCCCGGCCAGCGTCGTCGCCATCGACGCCGCGTTGATCGCGAGCACGTCGGGAGTGTGGACCTGGTCCGCGGACAGCGTGGTGATGAGAATCTGGATCTCGTTGCGCAGGCCGTCCGGGAACGCGGGGCGCATCGGGCGATCGACCAGGCGCGACGTCAGGATCGCGTTCTCGCTGGGCCGCCCCTCACGCTTGAAGAATCCGCCGGGGATCTTCCCGGCGGCGTACATCTTCTCCTCGTAGTCGACTGTCAGGGGAAAGAAGTCGAGGTGCTCCTTCGGGCTGCGGCTCGCTGTGGCGGCGCACAGCAGGATGGTCTCGCCCAAGTAGGCGACGACCGCGCCGCCCGCCTGGCCAGCGAGCTTGCCGCTCTCGAAGCGGATCTCGGCGCCGCCGATCGTGGCCGAGGCCGCGACGGTGCCGAGCACTGGGGTAACCGGCATGGAATGGGTCTCCTCTCAAAGGCGCGTCACGCGCCACACAGTGCGCGCCGCCCCCGGCCCCTGGGAGCCCCAGTTCCCAGTGGTGGAGGC
>JBOGEA010000089.1:0-17895 GCA_050743205.1 Egibacteraceae bacterium
GACTATATGTCCGGTCAACGTCCAGAAAAGTGTGGCAATGAGATCGTTGGCATCTGGTTTCCGGCAGGACCGGGCGTGCCGGTAATCTCTAAGTTGGCGGTATTGCCCCTAACTCCGATTTTGGGGGGTATACCCCCCAAAATCGGAGTTAGGGGACTGCGGCAGTGAGGCGCCGCTGTCTATTTCAGCTGTTCGGCGCGAGGGCGAGGGCGCAGCGACGTCACTCCAGGAGAGCCGCACCCTTTGAGAATTGTCGTAAGGGGTGCATGCCAAGAGCCCTGGTCAAAAGGGTGCGCGCGAGCGGAACCCGACGCAGCGCGACCCCAGACTGGGCGACGCTGAACGCCTGCAAGGCGAGGGCCTGGCCTCCTGGGGGGGAGCGCCCCCGCACTCGCCCCCAGGAGAGGCCCCTCAGCCCCGCAGGCGGTTGTGGCTGACTCGAGGAGTGCACCTTGCCGGTGCCGCCCGCCTCCTCGGTTCGCCCGTACCTGCGACCACTCACTACGATGCCGTATCGGCATCCCCTGATCAAGGGGCATTGTTACCCCCTAGTGGGGGTCATTTGGGCCCCCCCACTCAAATCAGGGTCTTCTCACGCTGATCCAGGCCTGGTGATGAGCACATCGTAACAGATGTAGCGGGAACTGCTCATTCGCCCGGTATCGTAGGGACCAATCGGCGGCTCTCGTTGCGGTTTCGTATCAGGGCCGGCTCCCCGGTCCTCTTCATACCCAGTGGTTCGAGTGGAAAGTTCCGTATGCATGAGGATGCGGCTGGGCTCGCGTGGAGCGCCCAGCGGCGCGAGCGTCGAGAGTGACGCTCCGCGCGCTCATGCCACGGGTGAGGGTCTCACCTGGCAGCCCGTGCGGACCACCGGGTCTGTTCACGGCTTGGGAGGCAGCGCAGCTATGAAGGCGTCACCGCTTGAGCGCATGCATTGGATTGCGCGCAGCGTGCCATCGTTGCCTTCCAGAAGTACGTGTCAGGTGTTTCACGGACTGTTCAGTCGAAGTTCTTCTGCCCATAATCCTGGGTGGTCGCATCTGGCGAGAAGTCCGCTGCCGCTGACGTTCGGCCCAGGAGCCGTGTCGGGCGGCAGGCAGTGCTGTGGGCTTTCGACCCGAGCGAGACCTGCGGAAGATAAGAAGAAGACCTCATGATTGGTGGCGGTATGAGATTCAGGGTTCTTGGGACTCTTGACGTGGTCGACGGTGACAGAATATGCACTCCTACTGCGCCGAAGCTGCGTAGTGTCTTGGCTCTGCTCGTGCTGAACGCGAATCAAGTGGTGACAAGGCAGTCCTTGACCGAAGAGCTGTGGGAGGAGCAGCCGCCCGCCAGCGCCTTGACGACGATCCAGACGTATATCTATCAACTGCGGAAGGTCTTGGACGTTCGCAGGATGTCTGATCATCACCAAGCTGGCGCGCAGCTGGAAAGAGTGCTCCTGACCAAACCGCTCGGGTACTGCCTGCAGGTGCAGCCCGACCAGCTCGACCTGTACCGGTTCGAGGTGCTGTTCGGCCAGGGGCAGGAGGCGCTGCGCGGCGGCGACACGGAGCTCGCGTCAAGCGTGCTGCGGCAGGCCTTGGGCCTGTGGCGAGGACCGCTGCTGGCAGACATCGTGGCTGGACCGATCCTGCACTCGCGCATCGCGGCGCTGGAGGAGCGGCGCCTCGATGCCCTGGAGCAGCGCATTGAGGCGGATCTGCAGCTCGGCAGGCACCGGCAGCTGATCGGTGAGCTGAAGGCGCTGGCCGCCGTGCACCCGCTGCATGAATGGTTCCATGCTCAGCTGATGGTGGCGCTGTACCGCTCTGGAAGAAGAGCCGAGGCGCTCGAGGTCTACCAGCGCGTCCGTCATCTCCTGGGCGATGAGCTGGGACTGGAGCCCTCCGGGGAGCTGCGGCGCCTGCAGCGGGACGTCCTTCTGGGAGATCACTCGCTCGATATATGCGCATCATCGAAGGCGCAGTCAAGAGCGCTCGTGTCCTGAAAGCACGTTTGAGAACCGCCCTGAAGCGTCGCGTCTCGTCGGGTTCCGGTTGCGAACCCCTTTTGGGCCGGAGCCTCCTTCCGGGACGAGGCGCGACCCCCTGCTCACCACCGGTCGCGCGTTCTTCTTCGGATGGGTGGGGAAGGTTGCGCGGTCGCGGTTCTCAAACACGTCATGAGGCCGTTCATAAGGCGTCGGATCTGCGTCGTGCTACGGGGTTGGAGCGGATACGCGGTCGTCAGCGTGCATCCGCTCGACCAAGGACGTCGTGTGCTTGGCGTCGCGGAACAGCGGGTGACCGAGCACCTGCATCAAAAACTCGATGGTCGTGTGCATTCCTGGACCGCGTACGCGGAATTCGCTCAGCGCGCGTTCCATACGCGCGAGCGCCTGCGCGCGGTCGGGAGCCCACACGATCAGTTTGGCCAGCAGCGAGTCGTAATCGGGCGTCACCCGGAAACCGGCGAACGCGTGCGTGTCGACCCGCGTGAACGGTCCTCCGGCGGGCACGAACTCCTCCAGGACACCGGCGGTGGGCGCGAAGCCTCTGTTGGGGTCCTCGGCGTTGATACGGCACTCCACGGCCACCCCTCGAGGCTCCACGTCGCGCTGGCGCAGCTTCAACGGAAAGCCCGCCGCCACGTGCAGCTGCTCTTTGACGAGGTCGATGCCCGTGACCATCTCGGTGACGGGGTGCTCTACCTGAAGCCGGCAGTTGATCTCCATGAACCAGAAGGTGCCGTCGCTGTCGACGAGGAACTCGAAGGTGCCCGCGCCGACGAAGCCCACGGCGAGCGCGCCGCGCACCGCCGCTTCGCCCATGCGGGTGGTCAAGGTCGTGGGCAGGCCTGGCGCTGGCGTCTCTTCGATCAGCTTCTGATGGCGCCGCTGCACTGAGCAGTCACGTTCGCCCAGGTGAATGGCGTTGCCATGACGATCGCAGAGCACTTGGACTTCGACGTGGCGCGCCGCGTCGATGAACCGTTCGACATAGACCCGGCCATCGCCGAACACCGCCTGCGCGGTCGCCCGCGTCTCTTTATAGGCCCGCAGGAAATCCCGCGGATCGCGGACCATCCGCAGGCCGCGGCCCCCGCCGCCCGCCGCGGCCTTGATGGTCACGGGATAGCCGATCTCGCCAGCGACGTCCTTGGCCTCGGCGGCGCTCTCAAGGGTGCGGTGGCTCCCCGGGATCACGGGGAGGCCGGCGTCCGCCATGAGCGCGCGCGCCGTCGCCTTGTCGCCGAGGTTGGCCATCACCGAGGCCGGTGGGCCGACGAAGGTGATGCCGTGCGCCTCGCAGATCTCGGCGAAGTCGGGATCCTCGGACAGGAACCCGTAGCCGGGGTGGATCGCGTCCGCGCCGGTGCGCAGGGCGGCCTCGATGATCGCGGGCGCGTTCAGGTAGCTGCGCTTCGTCGCGGGCGGCCCGATCTGCACGGCCTCGTCGGCAAACCTGACCACAGCCGAGTCACGGTCGGCGGTCGAGTACACCGCCACGGTCCGCAGCCCCAGCTCGCGGCAGGTGCGGGCGACCCGCAGGGCGATCTCGCCGCGGTTGGCGATCAGGACGGTGGTGAACACGGGAGCCTCCACAGCGGAAGACGGGTCACGATTCGTCAAGGGGGGCGAGCGCGATGAGGCGCTGCCCGTATTCGACGGATGTGGCGTTGGGCACGAGGATCTCGGCGACTCGGCCAGCGCGGTCGGCCTCGATCGCGTTCATCAGCTTCATGGCCTCGAGGATGCCGACCGGCTGCCCCGGCTCCACCATGTCGCCCTCGACCACGAACGGCTTCGCGCCGGGCTCCGGGGCGACGTAGAAGGTGCCGACCATGGGCGAGCAGATGTAGTGCAGCCCCACGTCCGCCTCATCGCTCGTCGCCCCGTTGGACGCGGGCTCGTAGGTGGCCAGAGGCAGGGGGAACGCTGTCACCACCGCCTCAGCCCACTCCACCTCGACGGTGGTGTCGCCTGACTGCGCGCTGATCCGCCGCAGCGGACGGTTCGAGATCTTCGCCAGCTGCGTCGCGGTGCGGCAGACGGCCTCGAGGAGGCCGTCTGCGCTTGGGTAGTCTGCGTCGCTCACGCGCACGCCTCCTCATCTCTTGTCAACACGTTCGCGCCGAAGCGGCGGAACCGGCGGTGGCGCTCGCTCCTGCGCTGCTTCGGGCCCCGGGACAGCAGGTCGTCGAGCGTGGCGGTCAGCGCGTCGCGCAGCAGGTCCGCGGCCAGCACCGGATCCCGGTGGGCGCCGCCCTCCGGCTCTGGCACGACCCCTTCGACAATCCTGTCCGCCAGCAGCGCGCGCGCGTCCAGCCGCAGCGCGGCGGCGGCGGTGGACGCGGCGAGCGGCGTCTTCCACAGGATGGAGGCGCACCCTTCCGGGCTGATCACCGAGTAGACGGCGTTGGCGCAGATGAGCACGCGATCGGCGACGCCCAGCGCCAGGGCGCCTCCGCTCCCGCCTTCGCCGGTGATGACCGCGACGATGGGGACGGGCAGCCCTGACATGAGCCGCAGGTTCTCCGCGATCGCGATGGCCTGGCCGTGCTCCTCGGCCTCCACGCCCGGATAGGCGCCCGGCGTGTCGATCAGCGTGACCACGGGCACGCCCAGCTTGGCCGCAAGCCGCATGAGCCTGGCCGTCTTGCGATAGCCGGCGGGCGTCGCCATGCCGAAGTTCCGAGCGACCAGGTCACGGGTGCTGTGGCCCTTCTGGTGGCCGATCACCATCACCGGCAGGTCGCCCAGCAGGCCGAGACCGCCGACGATCGCCGGGCAGTCGCCGGACATTCGGTCACCGTGCAGCTCCTGGAAACCGTGGAGCAGATGGCTGATGTAGTCGAGCGCCGTGGGCCGGTCGATGTGACGCGCGAGCTGCACGGTCTGCCAGGCGTCGCGGACGGGCAGCTCTTCGGGCCAGCGGATCAGGCCCGCGCTGTCGCGTGTCACCCGCCGGGGGCGCCGCGGCTTCTGGGTGGCCAGCAGGTTCGCGAGCACAGGGCGCAGCATGGCCCGTGGCTGGACGTCGTCGATCAGGCCGTGCTCCATCAGGAACTCAGCTGTCTGGAACCCCTTCGGAAGCCTCTGCCGGATCGTCTGCTCGATCACGCGAGGGCCGGCGAACCCCATCCGGGCGCCGGGCTCGGCGATGATGACGTCGGTCAGCGTCGCGAAGGATGCCGCCACGCCGCCGTAGGTGGGGTCGGTGACCAGCGAGATCGTGAGGATGCCGGCCTCGTCGAGCGCGGCGAGGGCTTGGCTCGTCTTCGCCATCTGCATGAGCGCAAGGATGCCCTCCTGCATGCGCGCGCCGCCGGACGCGGTGACGATGAGCAGCGGGATACGCTCGCACAGAGCGGTCTCGGCGGTGAGCGTGATGAGCTCACCGACGGCGCTGCCGAGGCTGCCGCCCATGAACCCGAAGTCCATGACCGCGACCGCGACCCGATGGCCATCGATCGCGCCCAGCGCGCAGACGACCGCTTCGTCCAGGCCCGTCTGTGCTCGCGCCTTTCGCAGGCGCTGCGGGTAGGGCGCGGTGTCGACGAACCCGAGCGGGTCCGCGTCCGATGGCAGGGTGTCGAGCACCTCGATCGTTCCCGGGTCGAGGAGCTGCTCCAGGCGCTGGTGCGCGGTCAGCCGCGCATGCCACCCGCAGTCGGGGCAGACATGGTGGTTGCGCGCGAAGCGCTTGCCGTAGATGAGCGTCCGGCACCCCGAGCAGGTGACCCACTCGGCGGTGGCGGGAATTATTGGGGTGAGCGTGTCGGTCATAGCGGTTTGCCTTACACGTTGAAGAGGTTGCGGTATCTTTATGGACGTCGCACTGCTTGTTCCAGTTGCTACTATGTAAGAGCGCGGACCCGCGGTCCTGATTCAACTTTTCGGCTGTGCCTCGTGGCCGATCCAAAGGCAGCGGCGCAAATGGCAGCGGGCCCGGGGGAACACCCCCGAGCCCGCTGGCCAGCAGCGCCGGGCTACAGGATCCGCACGATGGGGCTCATGCTCCTGATTCGGTCGCGGCCTGCTCGATAAGGCCTTTGATGCGGGCCATCTGAATCGGAGAGTTCCGGTTGATGTTGTCCGTCATCCAGACGTCGTCGACGGGTGCCGTCTGCTTCATGTGGAAGTCCTGGAACCAGCGCATCTCGACGCCGTCGTCGACCGGCCGGTACTCCCAGAAGATGTTCATGTACTCGAACGGGCCGGTCTCCACGCGGTGCGCGCGGACGGTGCGGGTCGCCAGATCAGCTGTCCGCTCTGACACCCAGCTCCAGACCGTGCCGTTCGCGTCCGGATGCATCGTCAACCGGAAGCGCACGGTGTCGCCTTCGCGATCCAAGACCTCAGCGGAGGCGTACTCGCTGTACAGGTGGGGCCATGACTCGATGTCGTTGGTCATGTCCCACACCAGCTCCAAGGGCGCGTTGATGACGACCGAGTTCTCGGTCTTTCCTGCCATGGTCTCACACTCCCACAACTTGTCGATTGATGCAGTCGATCGCCGCGCGCGGCGTCTGCATATCCAGAGCAGCGTCGTCGGGAATTAATACATTGAATTGCTGCTCAATCGAACCGGCGATCTCGAGCAGGGCGAGTGAGTCGTAGCCCAGCTCGGTGAACGGCACATCGAGAATGTCGCCGTCCAGGTCGACGGACTCGTCGACCCCCACGCTGGTCCGCATGATGTATTTCAGATCGTCGAGCGTGAACTCGCGCATGTGTTCCTCCTTAAGAACGAAGCTTGGTTACTGAGCATCGGCGGCCCTCACGACCATCGCGGCGTTGAAGCCGCCGTAGCCGCGGGCCAGCACCAGCGCGGCGCGCGCCGGGGCTTCCCGGGGCCTGTCCAGGACGAGGTCGAGCTGATCGTCAGGGACAGGCGCGGTGACGCCGATCGTGGGCGGGATGACCGCGTCGCGGATGGACAGCAGCGCGGCGACCAGGTCGAGCGCCGCCCCGCCCCCGTAGAGCCGCCCCGTCATGGTCTTCGGCGCGGTGACCGGGACGCCGTACGGCCCGAAGATTCCGGTGATCGCCTGGGCCTCGCGGCGGTCCAGCTCGGGGACTCCGGCGGCGTCCGCGAACACGACGTCGATGTCGGCGGCGGTCATGCGGGCGTCGTCGAGCGCCAGCTCGGCCGCCCGGCGAAGGCCAGGCTCACGGTTCGACCCGGGCCTCGGGTCGAAGGTGGCCGCGTAGCCCGCGATCTCGCCGTAGGGCCGGTCCACCCCCCGCGCGCTCGCCGCCGAGGCGCTCTCCAGGATAAGGATCGCGCCGCCCTCGCCAGGGACATAGCCGCAGGCGTCGGCGTCGAAGGGCAGGTAGGCCCGCCGCGGGTCGTCCCGGCGGCTCAGCAGCCCGTTCGGGATCTGGGTGACCAGCCCGTAGGGCGACAGCGAGGCGTCGGTGCCGCCGGTGACGGCCATCCTCGCGTCCGCCCGCAGGAGCCGGCGGGCCTGGGCCACGGCGTCCAGGCCGCCGGCCTGCTCGGACGCGAGCACGCCGCACGGGCCGCGCATCCCGTGCCGGATCGAGATCTGGCCGGTCGTGGCCGCGTAGAACCAGGCGATGGACTGGTAGGCGCTGACGGCCCGGGGGCCTCTGCTCCACAGCCGCTCGATCTCGCGCTGGCCGAACTCCGCGCCTCCCGAGGAGGCGGCGGTGACGACGGCCATCTCGTACTCGGGCAGCTGGGTCACGTCCAGGGCGGCGTCGGCCAACGCCATCTCCGCTGCCTTGAGGCCCATGTGCGTCCAGTGGTCCGTCTGGACTCGGAGCCTGCTGGGGATCTGATCGGCGCCGACGAAGTCGCGCACCTCGCCGGCGAAGCGCACCGGGTAGGACGACGGGTCGAACCGAGTGATGCGGTCGATGCCGCTCTTGCCGTCGAGCGTCGCCGACCAGTACGCCTCCGTACCGATGCCGGTGGGCGCGACGACGCCCATACCTGTGACCACCGCCCTCCGGCTCTCGCCTGTGACCACCGCCCTCCGGCTCTCGCCTGTGACCACCGCCCTCCGGCTCTCGCCTGTGACCACCGCCCTCCGGCTCTCGCCTGTGACCACTTCCGCTCCGGTCATCTTGAACCACCTCTCTCCAGCTCTGCCGCCCGCTTCGGGGAGGCGAGCAGCACCGCGGTCTGGAAGCCGCCGAAGCCGCTGCCGACGCTCAGGACCACGTCGACCTTCTGCTCACGCGCGGTCAGCGGCACGTAGTCGAGGTCGCACTCAGGGTCGGCGTTGTGCAGGTTGGCCGTCGGGGGCACGACGTTGTGCTCGATGGCCAGCGCGCATGCCGCGACCTCGATCGAGCCGATCGCGCCCAGCGAGTGCCCGACCATCGATTTGATCGAGCTGACCGGCACCCGGTACGCGCGCTCGCCCAGGCTGCGCTTGAACGCGGCCGTCTCGTGGCGGTCGTTCTGTTTGGTGCCGGAGCCGTGCGCGTTGATGTAGTCGATGTCGTCGGGTCCGACCCGACCCTGGCGCATCGCCGCGCTGATGGCCTCGGCCAGCTCCCGGCCGTCGGGCTTGAGGCCGGTCATGTGATAGGCGTTGCTGCGGTTGGCGAAGCCGACGACCTCGGCGTAGACGCGCGCGCCGCGGCGGCGGGCGTGCTCCCGCTCCTCCATGACGAACACCGCCGCGCCCTCGCCCATGACGAAGCCGTTCCGGTCCCGGTCGAAGGGGCGTGAGGCGTGCTCGGGGTCGTCGTTGTCGGGGGAGGTGGCTTTGATCGCGTCGAAGCAGGCCACCGAGATGGGCGAGATCGGCGCATCGGTGGCGCCGGTGATCACGACATCCGCGGTCTGATCCTCGATCAGTTGGGCGCCGTGCCCCACCGCGTCCAGGCCGGACGTGCAGCCGGTGGAGACGAGGGTCACCGGCCCCTCCGCGCCGCAGACCCACGCGACCTCGACCGCCAACGTGCTCGGCACGAGGTAGCCGTACAGGTGAGGGACCCCGTAGGTGTGGTCGACGAGCCAGTTCTTGCCACCGTTGCTGACGACCACGTACTCGTCTTCCAGCCCCGTCGTGCAGCCGACGGCGCTGCCGAGGCTCACGCCGGTGCGCTCGGGCACGAGCCCCTCAAGCGCGAGGCCGCTGTCTGCCAGGGCCTCGTGCGTGGAGACGACCGCGAACTGCGCGGCGCGGTCCATGCGCCGGATCTCCTGCGGCGTCAGGCCGTGCCGGGCGGGGTCGAAGTCGCACTCAGCCGCCACGCGTGATCGGAATCCCGTCGGGTCGAACAGGGAGATCGTGCGGGTCGCGGTGCGGCCAGCAGTGAGCAGCTCCCAGAACGCCTTGGTCCCGATCCCACCCGGCGCCACGACGCCGATCCCTGTGATGACCGCGTGGCGGCTCATGCGGTGCCTCCCACGTCCATCGCCGCCTCGAGCGGCTTCGGCTGCGGCTCGGTGTCGACGTGGCCGAGATCAGGACGCGGCGCCAGCGGGCTGAGGTGGAACACCACGAACGCCGGCTCGCTGCCCTGATTGTCCAGCCGGTGCCGGCCGTACTTCGGGACCATCAGCGACTCGCCCGCATTCAGCGTGATCGGCTCTCCGTCGATGCGCGCGATCAGCGAGCCGCGCACGACGTAGAGGAACTCCTCGGAGTACGGGTGGTAGTGCTCGGAGACGTACTCGCCGGGCTCAAGCAGCAGGGTGCCCATGAAGCCTGACGTCGACCCCACTGACTTCGGGCTGAGAAGGACGCGGATGTCGCCGCCTCTGCGGCGGTTCGAGGCGACATCGTCGATCGCGATCTTCACGGGGCTGGTGGTGGACATCGTGTTCTCCTCGTGCGGTGCGGTTGTGGACATCAGGAGGCCGACCAGGTGTAGAACGGGGTGGCCATGGCGTCCTTGGGCTCTCGCCACGTCTGTGGGTCGAACGCCGAGATGTACTGGCCCAGCCGCTGGTTGATCTCATGGAAGAGCGGGTTGCCGCGTGCCTTGTCGAGCTTCGGGGCGATGTCTTCTTCCGCCTCGATGAGTTGGAAGTACAGCCCCTGGAAGTGGAAGAGGGTGCGGTGGGCGACGCCGATCAGATGCGGCAGCTCGGTCGCGTCCGACTCGGCGAAGGCGCTCGCGACGTCGGCGGCGTCGGCGGCGTTCATCCTCGCAACGATGAGGGTCCTGTGCACACTGTCTCCTGTCTCGACGAACGCTCTGCTCTCTATGTGTTCGGAGAATGGCAGCGACCGCTCGAAGGCCGGTCGAGGAACGTTGGTGGATCGAGCCTCCAGCGGTTCTCCAGCGGTCCTTGAGCGCGGGCGGCGATCCTGAGCACGACACAGCGGACTCAGGATGGGAAGACCACCGCGAGGTGCCCGAGCACCCACCGCGCCCGACCCGCGAGCAAGACCCTTCTTAGGAGTACTTCATGAGCTTCCGACTCGACGGTAAGAACGTGCTGGTCACCGGCGGAACCCGGGGGATAGGCCGGGCCATCGTCCTCGGCTTTGCCCAACAGGGCTGCAACGTCGTCACCTGCTACCGCGGCGATGCCGAGGCGGCCGAGCGCCTGGAGCGCGAACTCGCCGACACGCCAGGCAAGCACAGCGTCATGCAGGCCGACGTGGGCCGCCCTGAGGATGTGAGCCGGCTGCTGGACGAGTGCCGGACACGGCTGGGCTCATTGGACGTCGTCGTCCACAACGCGGCCGTCATCAGCCACGTGCCGTTCGCGCAGCTGGAGCTGGACGAGTGGCGGCGAGTGGTCGACACCAACCTGACCGGCATGTATCTCGTGGTTCACGGGTGCCTCCCGCTGCTGTCCACGCCAGCATCGATCATCGCGATCGGATCCAAGGCGGCCATGATCGGCGTGCCGCTGCGCACCCACTACACGGCATCGAAAGCCGGCATGCTCGGCTTCGCGCGCTCGCTGTGCAAGGAGCTCGGCCCGCTCGGCATCCGGGTCAACGTCGTGGCCCCCGGCATCATCGCGACCGATGCCGCGGCCGGCCTCAGCCCCGAGCAGGAGCAGCGGTACCGCATGATGACCTCTCTCGGGCGGCTCGGCGAGCCGGAGGACATCGCCGACGTCGTGCTGTTCTTGGCCAGCGACCGGTCCCGGTACGTGACCGGCGAGACCATCCACGTAGACGGAGGAGTGTGACATGGAGCCCGTGAACGTCTTCCGCGTGCTGTTGCGCATGCAGATCGTCCCCGGTCGAGAGCAGGAGTTCGAGCGGGTCTGGTACTCCGTCGCAGACGTGGTCTGCGGCAACCCGGCCAACGTCGGTCAGTGGCTGCTGCGCAGCGCCGAAGAGGACGGCGTCTACTTCATCATGAGCGACTGGGTGGACGAGGCCAGGTTCCGCGAGTTCGAGCGCAGCGAGGAGCACGTCGAGCACCGGAAAAAGCTTCACCCGTACCGCCTGCACGGCACCATGACGACGATGCACGTCGTGTTCGACCTCGGCCGGGAACGCGCGGAGGCACCGCGATGACCGGACGGGTCCGCGTCCTGGTCTACTACGCGGCCCCCTCCGAGGACACCGGCGCCGTGCTCGACGCCTACCAGCGCGTCAACGACGGGATGCGCGGGACGTCCGGTCTGCTGAGCAGCCAGCTGCTGCGATCGACGCTGGACCCCGGCGAGTTCGCGGTGCTCAGCGAGTGGACGAGTCTGTGCGAATTCCGCACCTGGGAGGAGGGGACGCGGCATAAGGGGCAGACCTCGGGGCTGCGTCCCTATCGGGACGACCGCTCCGGCAGGGGGTATGGGATCTATGAGGTCATCGACCAGCTCTGACGACATGTGGCGCCACCGTCCCATCTCCTGACAGCCGCCATTGCGATAACCCCTTCATGGCATCAAGGAGGCGCATCAATGACATACGGTCGAATCGACACCCATCAGCACGCGCTGCCTCCAGCCTTGAAACGGTGGCTTGTCGACCACGGTCACCTTCCGCCCAAGGGTGGCCCGCCGTGGGCGAACTGGGACCGCAGCCGCACGCTGGAGTTCATGGACAGCAACGACATTGTCGCGGCGGTCCTGTCAGCACCCGCGCCCAGCTCTCGTTTCGGCGACATGAAGACGGCGCAGCAGGGCGTCCGAGTGTTCAACGAGGGCTTGGCCAGTGTCGTCGCCGAAAATCCCGCGCGGTTCGGCTTCTTCGCCTACCTCCCCATCGCGTACCCGGCCCTCGCCGTCAGCGAAGCGGCATACGCCTTCGATCAACTCGGCGCGGATGGCGTGTTGACGATGACCAATGCCGCTGGCTGTTATCTCGGCGACGTGATGTTCGACCAGATCTTTTCAGAGCTCAATGACCGTCACGCCGTTGTCTTCACTCACCCGAACGCCCTTCCGGGAACGCAAGTCGAAACACCAGCGGTACCGATTTGGATCGCCGACTTCATGCTCGACACGACACGGGCGGCGTTGAACCTGATCGCGTCGGGATCGCTCGACCGTGCTCCCAACGTGTCGGTGATCCTCCCACACGGCGGCGGATTTCTGCCCTACATCGCCGGCCGCCTGCTCGTCGCGGCAGAAATCGGCGCAGCGCCTGACGCCGATGCCATTTGCCGTCATCTGCCGAGGTTCTATTATGACACCGCCGGACCCATGTCCCCGTACAGCACTCCTTCCCTGCTCCAGGCGACCGCGGTGTCACAGATCCTCTTTGGCAGCGATTGGCACCAGCTACCCGCCGAGTCCATCTCAAACGCCATAAGAAACCTCGACAAGGACCCGCTGCTCGACGCGTCCTCGCGCACCGAGATCTATCGCGACAATGCGCTGCGCCTGCTGCCCCGCCTCGCACAACGCATCGACGATGCCCGGCAGCTCCGCTGAGGGCTGCCTTCCTCCAGCGGTTCTTGAGTGATCCTTGAGCGCGAGGGGCGATCCTTACCAGCGGCACAGCAGATCAAGAATGGAGATAGCTACTACTATGTGGATGCAGATCTTGAGCGTCGTCGAACTGCTCGGCAGCGGGATCGTGGCGGGTGTGCTGTTCTCGATCACACTCGCCATCCTGCCCACGCTCCTCACGCTTCCCGCGGACCGCTACACGCAGGTGCACCAACTGATCAACCGCAACTTGGACCGCGCGATGCCGCTCATCGTGCCCGCGTCCGCGGCGATCGGCCTGGTCCTGGCGTTCATCGCGCCCACCGCTGGGGCGCGCACCCTGTTCGCGGTGGCGACGGCGCTGCTCATCGGCGTCGGGCTGGTCTCCAGCACCCTGAACGTCCCCATCAACCGCTGGCTGGCGCGGCTGGACCCGAACGCGCTCCCCGCCGAATGGCAGGACCCCCGCCCGCGCTGGCGGAAGTGGCATTACGTGCGGTACACGTTCGCCACGCTGGCGCTGATCGCGAACGCCGCCGCGGTCGTGTCCCTGTGGTCCCTGTGACGCGATGGGGAGGCGACGTGACGTCGAATGGAGGAGCCCAGGTCCGCTGGCTGGGTGATTCGAACAGCCGAGATCCCGCGATCGTCGGCGGCAAGGTGGCGAACCTCAGCCGCCTCGCCGCTGATTTCACGGTCCCGCCGGGGTTCTGTGTGAGCGCAGCGGACGAGCCAGCGGTCGCCTCCGCCTACCGCGAGCTCGGCGAACGCTGCGGCCAGCCGGATCCGCGCGTCGCTGTCCGGTCGTCCGCCGTTGACGAGGATGGCCCGACCGCGTCGTTCGCGGGGCAGCACCAGACGCTGCTGAACGTCGAGGGCCCCCAGGCTGTGCTCGACGGGGTGCGGGAGTGCATCGCATCGTTCTTCTCCGATCAGGTTCGGGAGTACCGGCGGCGGCACGGCCTGCCAGACGCGCCGGCGCGATCATCGGTGCTCGTGCAGCAGCTGGTGCTGTCGGACGTGTCCGCGGTGCTGTTCAGCTTGAACCCGATCACCGGCGACCGTGACGAGATCGTCATCAACACCAGTTGGGGCCTCGGCGAAAGCATCGTCGGCGGCACCGTCACCCCCGACACGTTCATCGTCGCGCGGTCGGATCTTTCGATCCGCGCCGAGATCGCCGAGAAGCGGCGCATGACCGTCGCGGTCCCGGGCGGATCCCGAGAAGTCGATGTCCCACGCCGGATGCGGAACCTTCCGAGCTCAGACGATGGCCAGATCGAACAGATGGCGCGGCTCGGACTGGATCTCGAGCGCCGTATGGGATGGCCCGTCGACCTCGAGCTGGCGTGGGCGGGTGGGGTGCTCCACCTGCTGCAATGCCGGCCGGTGACGGCACTGAACTTCAACAGGAAAGCGAGCGATTCGTGATCGTACAAGAACAGTCCGCGCACCGGGCCCTGCCGACACCGGAGGATTTCCCGGTCACGTGGGAAGCCCCTGAGGACGAGCGGCTGCTGTGGACGCTGGAGGCTCAGCACATGCCCGGTCAGCAGCTGCCGCTGACATTCGACATCATGGGACAGCGGACGACCGCAGGGCTCAGCTACGCATTCACGCGCCTTGAGATGCCCATCCGGGGCGTCGAGGCGCGGCTTTTCAATACCTACGCGTATCGCGCCCGCGTTCCGGCGAAGGCGCCGCCGCGGGAGATGGCGGCGCGGGGACAGCGCATGGAGCGCAACCTCCGATCGCTCGCCCTGCGCCTGGGCGAGGCGTGGGAACGCGAGTGGCTGCCCGAGGCCGCGGAGCACATCGACGCAATGAGGCGCTTCGATGTCGCCACGGCAACGATGCCTGAGCTGCTGGCGCACCTCGACGATGCGCTGGACCGGGTCACACGCCTGTGGCAGATCTCAATGTTCCTGTCGATGGGCGTCTACTTCGCGATGAGCGAGTTCGACGACCTGTACCACGATCTGTTCAGCGCTGACGGCGCGTTTGACGCGTACCGCCTGCTGGGTGGGTTCTCGAACACGAGCATGGAGATGGGGCAAGCGCTGTGGCGGCTCAGCCGGCGCGCGCGGGCGGTGCCCGATGTGCGCCGGGCGCTGGAGAGCGAGGCGCCCTCCGAGGTCATGGCGGCGCTGGAGGCCTCTGACGAGGGCAGGGTGTTCATCGAACAGCTACGCGCCTACCTCGCCCGCTACGGAGAGCGATCTGAGGGCTCGATGTCATGCGTGAGCTGGATCGAGGACCCGACGCCGGTCATCGGCAGCCTGCAGAGCTACGTCATCCAGCCCGACGACGCCGACCCCGCCCTTGCCGCACAGACCGCGGCCCGCGACCGGGAGGAGGCGATCGCCGCCGCCCGAGCGCGCCTTGCCGGTTACCCGAAACCGGTTGTCGAAGAGTTCGAGACCTGGCTCAGGGCAGCACAGACGGGCACCGTCCTGAGTGAAGACCATGCCTTCCACATCGACATCAACGTCGTCTACCAGGGGCGCAGGGTGGTCGTCGAGATCGGCCGCCGCCTGGCCGGGGCAGGCGTCATCACCAGCCCTGACGACATCTTCCTGCTCGGGCTCGCGGAGCTTCGTGAGGCGATGGCGTCGTTCCCGAAGCTGGACTGCCGGGCCATCGTCGACCAGCGGAAGGCCGAGCTGGAGCGCTTCCGCGACGTGCGCCCCCCCAAGGAGCTCGGCACTCCGCCTCCTCCCTCTGCCGCGGGCCGCTCGAAGAGCGGCTCCAGCTTCGCCGAGAAGTTCCAGGGTGTCCTGCCCGCGGAGCCGGCCGCGCCGGGCACGCTCAGCGGCACCGCCGGATCGCCGGGCAGCGCACGTGGCACGGCGCGGGTGATCAGGTCTCTCGCCGAAGCCGGCCGGCTGCGCCCCGGTGACGTCCTTGTGACCGAGACCACGACCCCACCGTGGACGCCGCTGTTCGCGACCGCCGCCGCGGTGGTCACCGACACCGGTGGCGTCCTCAGCCACTGCGCGGTCGTCGCCCGTGAGTACGGAATCCCGGCGGTCGTCGGTACCGGCAACGCCACATCGACCCTGCTCGACGGTCAGCTCGTGGAGGTCGACGGCGACGCCGGCACCGTCCGCGTGCAGCCCGGACCGGTCCAATGATGGGCACAGTGAAGGCGCAGGCAGCGACCATGCGTGACGCGTTGTCCGGCACGTCGTCCGTGATCGAGGTGCGCGGACTCGTGAAGCGCTACGGCTCCCCAACCCAGCCGAACGCGGTCGACGGCATCGACTTCGCGGTCGCCGACGGCGAGCGGTTCGGGCTGCTCGGCCCGAACGGAGCGGGCAAGACCACGACCGTCGGCGTGGCCACCACTCGGGTCAAGCCGACACGCGGCACAGCCCTCGTCTGCGGGCTGGACGTCACCGCCGACCCGGCCATGGTCAAGCGCTCGATCGGCGTCGTCTCGCAGTCCAACACGCTGGACCGCTCGTGCACCGCGTTCGAGAACGTCTACTTCCACTGCCGGTTCTTCGGCATCGGCAGGCGAGCCGCTGTAGAGCGCACGAACCAGCTGCTGGCCGACTTCAAGCTCGCTGAGCGGGCCAAGGCGATGGTGTCCGAGCTGTCCGGCGGGATGGCCCGGCGTCTGCAGATCGCCCGCGCCATCGCCCACCGCCCACGCGTGCTGTTCCTTGATGAGCCGACCACCGGCCTCGATCCGCAGAGCCGGCTGGTGCTGTGGGAGATCCTCGCCGAGTTGCGCCACCGTGAGGGCCTCACGGTGCTGCTCACGACCCATTACATGGAGGAAGCAGACCAGTTCTGCGATCGTGTGGCCATCATCGACCATGGCAGGATCCTCGTGTGCGACAGCCCTGCCGCGCTCAAGCGCAGCGTCGGGGCGTCCACCGTCATAGAGCTGCGCCTGGACGGGCCAGCGAACGATCTGCCAGCGACCCTCCTGCGCCTGCCCGGCGTCCAGGCCGCCCATTCCACAGTGGACGGCGTGCAGGTGTTGACCGAGAACGACGGGCAGGTGATGCCGCGGATCGTTGCGGCGGCGGGCCACGACCTTCGTGACGTGTCGGTAATCACACCCACCCTCGAGACCGTCTTCCTTACGCTGACCGGGAGAGAGCTTCGTGAGTAACGCGCAGCTTTCGGCGCAGCCGGCGCTCGACAACGCCCGCCCCACTGCTTCGGTACGTGCGACCGTGCGTGCCGGGATCTATACGCGTGCTTTCGCGGGGCTGCTGCTGCGCGACGCGCGGGTGCTCGTCAGGGAGATCGTCCCCTTCCTGATCCGCACGATCATGAACCCCCTGCTGTTCGTATTCGTGTTCACCTACGTCTTTCCCCTGACCGGCCACGGGATCTCCGGCGGCGAGGCGGACTTCACCAGGATCCTCGTTCCCGGGCTCGTTGCAGCGTCACTGTTTTTTCCAAGCATCACGGGCGTCGCGATGCCACTGTCGGTCGAGTTGGGCGGCACGCGTGAGATCGAGGATCGGCTCATGGCGCCGCTTCCCGTCTCCCTGGTCGCGATTGAGAAGATCGTATTCAGCAGCTTTCAGAGCATCATGGCCGCGATCATCGTCTTCCCGCTGGTCTCCGTCGTCCCAGTGGTCCCAGTCTCGGTCCACGTCGCGAGCTGGCCCCTGCTCATCAGCGTGGCGCTGCTCTCCACCCTCGCCACTGGCGCGCTCGGGCTGAGCCTCGGGACGTTGATACCGCCGAAGCAGATCGGCCTGATCTTCTCAACCCTCGTCATGCCCTTGACCTTCTTGGGCTGCGTGTACTACTCGTGGACGCGTCTGGCCTCAATCCGTTGGCTCCAGATAGCCGTGCTCGTGAATCCCGTCGTCTACGTCAGCGAAGGACTACGCGCGGCGCTCACCCCCGACGTGCCGCATATGCCGCCGGCAGCCTTCCTCGGGGCGCTGCTCGTCGCGAGCGGCATCCTGGTATGGATCGGCGTCCGAAGCTTCGTGCGCCGCGTCATCAGCTAGCCCCGTCTTCCGCACATAGGGTTGGCTGACAAAATGCGGCGCCGCGGTGAACCCGTAGGGCCCCCCAACTCCGACTTTGGGGCGTATACGCC
>JBOGEA010000090.1:0-17667 GCA_050743205.1 Egibacteraceae bacterium
ACCGGCAGGGGGTCCAGCACGCCGCGTTCGAACAGGCCCACCAGCTCGCCCAGCATCGCCTGGATGCGATCGGGAGCCACCTCTATGAGGTCGAACGCTTGGTAGGCGACGCCGGGATGCGCTCTCGCGATGTCCGCGGCGGGGCGGATGTCGGTCTTGCCGATCTCGATGAACCGGCCGCCGTGGGGCAGCAGCCGCAACGACGCGTCCACGAACGCTCCCGCCAAGGAGTTGAGGACAACGTCCACACCCCGCCCGCCGGAGGCGGCGAGGAACCGCTCGGCGAACTCCACGCTACGAGACGAGGCGATACGGTCCTGGTCCAGTCCCAACTCGCGGAGGGTG
This sequence comes from Egibacteraceae bacterium, assembly GCA_050743205.1. Lineage (GTDB taxonomy): Bacteria > Actinomycetota > Nitriliruptoria > Euzebyales > Egibacteraceae > JBOGED01. The sequence continues at coordinate 346 of JBOGEA010000090.1, forward strand.
TCCCACTTGCCCGCGCTGGCGGTGGCGAACACCTGGGCGCCCAGATGGCGGGCCAGCTGCACCGCGGCCATGCCTACCCCGCCCGCGGCGGCGTGCACCAATAGCGTCTCGCCCCCGCGGAGCCCGGCCAGGTCCACCAGTCCGTAGTAGGCCGTGAGGAACACGATCGGCACCGACGCGGCTTGGGTGAACGACCAGCCGGCGGGGATGCGGGTCAGCAGCCGGTGATCAGTGAGGGCGACCGGGCCGAACGCGCCCGAGAACAGGCCCATCACCCGATCGCCCACGGCCAGCCCAGCCACGTCAGGGCCGACCTCTACGACTTCTCCCGCGCCTTCCCCGCCCAACACCGCCGAGCCCGGGTACATCCCCAGCGCGACTAGCACGTCGCGGAAGTTGACCCCCGCCGCGCGCACCGCGACCCGCACCTGCCCGGCCCCCAACGGCGCCAACACCTCAGGAGCGGCGACCACACAAAGACCGTCCAACGTCGCCTGATCCCCAACGTCCACCCGCCACGCCCCCACCCCGGGCGGAGGCGACATCCGCCCGTCGGCGTCAGAAACGATCCGGGCCAACCGGGGGACCAGCGCCTCGCCGCGGCGCAGCGCCACCTGCGGCTGGCCCGAGGCCAGTATCCCCGCCAACAGCTGCCAGGAGCCGTCGGCGTTGTCTCGGCCGTCCAGGTCGACCAACACCAGCCGGCCGGGATGCTCCGACTGCGCCGAGCGCACCAACCCCCACACCGGCGCGCAGCCCAAATCCGGCACACCCTGCCCCGCCTCGACCGCGACCGCGCCGCGGGTCACCACCACCAACCGCGAGCCGGCGAACCGCTCATCGGCAAGCCACGACTGCACCAAGGCCAACACCCGATGCGTGAGGGCATGCGCCGCCCCCACCACACCACCCGCGCCAACGTCGGAGGCACACCCCGCCAACACCACCTCAGGGACCGCACCGCCCGCCGCGACCGCCTCAACCAGCGGCCCCAGATCCGCATAGCCCTCCACCGCCACCCCGGCCGCCGCCAACCCGGCGGCCAACCCCAGCCCGTCATCACCCACCATCGCCACCGCCCCCGCCAGCGGCGTGACCGGCCCGACCGGCGTGACCCAATCCAGGCCACACAACCAATCAGCCTGCGCCCCACCAGCAGCCGCCAACGCCTGGGAGGGCAACGGCCGCAGGGTTAACGAGGCGACCGAGGCCACCAGCCGCCCGTCCGGGTCAGTGAGGGCCAACCCAAACGCCTCAGGCCCGGACGCGTCGACAGCGTCCAGGGCCGGATCCGCAGCTCCCGCCGCGGGCCCCACCGGCCACAACCGCGCCCGCACCGCCCTCGCCCCAGGCGCATGCACACACACCCCAGACCAAGAAAACGGCAGCCATATCCCCGCCTCACCATCAGGATCGGCCGGCAGGTCCAACGCCAATGGATGCAAGACGGCGTCCAACAACGCCGGGTGCAACCCAAACCCGCCCGCCTGCGCCTCGATACCCAATGGCAACGCGACCTCGACGAACAGCTCCTCACCCCGCCGCCACAACGCGCGGAGTCCTTGGAACGCCGGCCCGTACCCCAAACCCCGCCCGGCCAGGCGCTCGTACACCCCCTCCACCTCAACCGCCACCGCGCCCGGCGGAGGCCACACCCCCGCACCATCCGCCGCACCATCCGCCGCACCATCACGAGCCAGGACACCGTGGGCATACCGCGCCCACCCCGTGTCATCACCCTCTGGGTGGGCGTGCACGCTCAACTCGCGCCGGCCAGACGCGTCCGGCCCACCCACCACCACCTGCACCACCACAGCGGCGTCCTCGCCCAGCACCAACGGCGCCTCCAGGACGAGCTCGGAGACCTGGTCACAGCCGACCTGGTCACCCGCGCGCACCGCCAACTCCACAAAGGCGGTGCCCGGCACCACCACCACCCCCGCGACCTCATGATCGGCCAGCCACGGATGAGACTCGACTGCCAGCCGGCCGGTCAGCAACACCCCACCATCGGCCAGTCCCACCTGGGCGTCCAACAGCGGATGACCTGCCGGCGCCACCCCGGCCGCGTCCAGATCCCCCGTGATCACAGGAGCCTGGAGCCAGTAGCGTTGGCGTTGGAACGCATAGGTGGGCAACTCGACCGGCCGCCCCGGCCCGGGCAGCACCGCTGTCCAGTCCACGTCGTGGCCGCGTACGAACAGTTGCGCGACTGCGGCGGCCAGCGTCTGTGCCTCGTCCCGGCCTTGACGCAGCCCCGCGGCGAACACCGTTGTGGTGGGGTCGTGGAGGCAGTCGGGGCCCAGGGCGCACAGTTGCGCCTGGGGGCCTAGCTCTAGGAAGCCGGTGACGCCTTGAGCGTCCGTCCAGCCCAGCGCGCCGGAGAACCGGACGGTGTGGCGGGCATGGGAGACCCAGTAGTCGGGGGTGCACAGCTCTTCGGCGGGCGCCCCGGTGAGGTTGGACACGACCGGGATGGCCGGCGGGTGATAGGTCAGCGCCTCGGCCGCCTCGCGTAGCTCGGGCAGGATCGCGTCGATGTGGGGGGAGTGGAACGCGTGAGCGGTCCGCAGCCGGGTGACTTTGCGTCCTTGTGCCTGGCATTGTCGGGCGACCTCGGCGACGGCGTCCGCGTCGCCGGAGATCACCGTGGCCGCGGGCCCATTGACCGCGGCGATCGCGACCTGTTGCTCGCGGCCGGCCAGCAGCGCGGCGACCTCGTCCTCACTCGCTTGGACCGAGGCCATCACCCCCGTCTGTGGTAACGCCTGCATCAGCCGGCCGCGGGCCGCGACCAGCGTGCACGCGTCGGCCAGCGACCACACCCCGGCGAGATACGCGGCGGCCAGCTCGCCGACGGAGTGGCCGACCAGGAAATCGGCGGTCAGCCCCCAGGACCCGACCAGGCGGAACAACGCGACCTCGACCGCGAACAGCCCGGCTTGCGCGAACGTCGTCTGGTCCAACAGCTCCGCGTCGGCTGAGCCGTCCTCGGCGAACAGCACGTGCCGCAAAGAGCGACCCAGGTGTCCGTCCAGCTCGGCGCAGACCTCGTCCAACGCCTGCGCGAACACCGGGAACGCCGTATACAGCCCGCGGCCCATCCCCGCCCGCTGCGCGCCCTGGCCCGGTAACAGCACCGCGATCTTGCGTCCGGCGACCGCCGCGCCTTGGACCACCCCCGGCGCCGGCTTGCCCGAGGCCAACGCGTCCAACCCGGCTAACAGCCCCTCACGATCAGCCCCGGACGCGTCGACAGCGTCCAGGCCCAGATCCGCAGCTCCTGCCGCGGGCCCCACGACCACCGCGCGATGCTCCAATACCGCCCGAGTCGTGACTAACGCATGACCCACATCCGCCACGTCCAACTCCGGCCGAGCGCGCACGAACTCAGCCAACCGCCCCGCCTGCCCCGCCACCGCCCCCGCACCGCGGGCCGACACCACCCACACCCCAACCCCACCAGCGTCGGGAACAGACCCACCGTCAGCGGGTTGGTCTTGGGCGGGTGGGGCTTGCTCCAAGATCACGTGCGCGTTGGTGCCGCTGATCCCGAACGAGGACACCCCGGCCCGGCGCGGCTGGCCGGTGTCCGGCCACGGCATCGCCTCGGTCAGCAGCGCCACCCCACTGTCCGCCCAATCCACATGTCTGGTCGGCTCATCCACATGCAGGGTCTGCGGCAGCAGCCCGTGACGCATGGCCTGCACCATCTTGATGACCCCGCCCACGCCGGCCGCGGCTTGGGCGTGACCGATGTTGGACTTCAACGACCCGACCCACAACGGCCGCCCGGCCGGCCGATCCGCACCGTAGACCGCCGCCAACGCGCCCGCCTCGATCGGGTCGCCGAGCACGGTGCCGGTGCCGTGTGCCTCGACCGCGTCCACCTGGGCTGGGACCAGCCCGGCGTTGGCCAGCGCTTGGGCGATCACGCGCTGCTGGGACGGCCCGTTCGGCGCGGTCAACCCGTTGCTGGCGCCGTCCTGGTTCACCGCGCTGCCCCGCATCACCGCCAATACCCGATGCCCATTACGCAACGCGTCGGACAGCCGCTCCACCAACAGCAACCCCACACCCTCAGACCAGCCCGTCCCATCCGCGGCCGCCGCAAACGACTTGCACCGCCCGTCCCGCGCCAGGCCACGCTGCCGGCTGAACTCAATAAACGTGCCGGGAGTCGACATGACTGTCACCCCACCCGCCAACGCCAACGAGCACTCTCCCCGACGCAACGCCTGGCTGGCCAGATGCAACGCCACCAACGACGACGAGCACGCCGTGTCCACCGTGACCGCGGGCCCCTCCAACCCGAAGGCGTACGCGATACGGCCCGATATCACGCTGCCGGTGTTACCCGTCAACAGAAGACCTTCGACGCCGTCCGGTATCTGCCGCAGGCCTGTCGCGTAGTCGTGGTACATCGCGCCGGCGAAGACCCCGGTCTGGCTCCCCCGCACCGACACTGGGTCGATACCTGCCCGCTCGAACACCTCCCACGCCATCTCCAGCAGCAGCCGCTGCTGCGGGTCCATCGCGAGCGCCTCACGCGGGGAAATCCCGAAGAACCCCGAGTCGAACTCGCTGGCGTCGTAGAGAAACCCTCCCTCACGCACATACGACTTCCCCGCCCGATCAGGATCGGGGTCATACAACCGCTCCACATCCCAGCCACGATCGGCAGGAAACGCAGAAATCGCATCACCACCCACGGTGACGAGCTGCCACAGCTCCTCCGGAGACCCCACACCCCCCGGGAACCGGCAACTCATCCCCACGATCGCGATCGGCTCATCGACAGCTGGCGCCATCGGCACCGGGGCCACAACCCGGTCTTGGGAGCCCAGCAGCTCAGCCTGCAGGTACTCGGCCAGCGCAGTGGGTGTGGGGTGATCGAAAACCAGCGTCGTCGGCAACCGCAACCCAATGGCCGCGCTCAGACGGTTGCGCAACTCGACCGCCATGAGCGAGTCGAACCCGAGTTCCTTGAATGCTCGCCCCGCATCGACCGCATCCGGTCCCACATGTCCCAACACCGTCACGACATGCGTCCTTATCACCTCCTGAAGCATGCGGTTGCGTTCGCCCTCGGGCAGGCCCGCCAGGCGCTGCCTCAACGTGTCCACGGCGCCAGACCCCGGTGAACCAGCATCGACGGCCCGCCGCGCTGGGGCCCGCACAAGATCTCGGAGCACCGCCGGAACCGCCATCCCAGACCCGGCCTGTGCACGCAGCGCCGCAATGTCCAGGCGCGCCGCGATCAACTGGGCCTCGTCTACGGTGCGGGCGGCGTCGAACAGCGCCAGCCCCTCTCGCGTGGACAGCGCGGCCACGCCCCCACGCGCCATGCGTGAGCGATCAGCCTCGTCGAGGCGGCCGGTCATTGCACTGTGCTGAGCCCATAGTCCCCAGGCGAGGGATGTGGCGGGAAGACCCCGTGCGCGGCGATGGTGGGCCAACGCGTCCATGAACGCATTGGCTGCCGCGTAGTTGCCCTGACCCGGGCTGCCAAACGTGCCCGAGACCGAGGAAAACAGCACAAATGCCGAGAGATCCAGATCTTGGGTGAGCTCGTGTAAGTGCAGCGCGGCATCCACCTTCGGCCGCAACACTCGATCAACCCGCTCTGGAGTCAAGGCGTCGATGACCCCGTCATCCACCACGCCCGCGGCGTGCACCACCGCCGTCAGCGGATGATCGGCGGGCACTGACGCAAGCAGCCTTGCAAGCGCATCCCGGTCGGCCACATCGCACGCGACGACGTCCACGCTGGCCCCCAGCTCGGCCAGCTCCGCCTCGAGCTCCGCGGCGCCCTGGGCCTCGCGCCCACGGCGGCTGGTCATCAACAGATGCCGCACGCCAAGCTCGACCACCAAGTGGCGGGCGACCAACCCACCCAACAGGCCGAGACCACCGGTGATCAGGACCGTGCCCTGAGGGTCCAGCCGAGGAGCACTCTCCGGCGCTGAGGAGGCTAATGGGGCCAGCCGAGGGATGCGTACGACACCGGCCCGGACAGCGAGCTGCGGTTCGCCAGAGGCCAACGCCGCCGGTAACACCCGATATGACGAATCTTGATCGTCGATGTCCAGGAGCACGAGCCGGTCAGGGTGCTCGGACTGCGCCGACCGCACCAATCCCCATACCGGGGCGTGGGCCAGGTCCGGTACATCGTCCCCGGGGTTGACCGCCACGGCGCCGCGAGTCACGATCACCAGCCGGGAAGAGCCGAATCGATCATCGGCGAGCCAGGACTGCGCCAATGCCAGCGCCTGATGAGTAGCCACATGTGCAGCCCCCGCACCATCGCCGTCAGAGCCCGCGACGCAAGGAACGACCACCACGTCCGGGACGGGCGAGCCTGAGGCGATCGCCTCGCCCAAAGAAGCCAGGTTTGGGGAGCTCCCGGCGGTGTGCAGCGCCGCGCTCAGCCCGGGCCCATCGGCTCCCTCCACAGCCCACAAGGTCGAAGGCGATATGGGGGCAGCAGGTGATGGCAACGTGGTCCAGGCCACGCGGAACAGCGAATCATGGTGAGCGCGTGTGAGCTGCGCCGCGGATACCGGCCGCATGACCAGGGAACCCACCGAAGCCACTGGCCGACCAGAGCTGTCGGCCAGCTGTAGGGACAGTGCGCCCGGGCCAGCCGGTGAAAGGCGGACACGCAACGCCGAGGCGCCTGTGGCGTACAGCCGCACGTCGCTCCAAGCGAACGGGAGCAGCGCCTGGCCCGCGTCCGCGCTCGTGACGAAGGTCCCTAGCCCCACGGCGTGGAGCGCGGCGTCCAGCAGCGCCGGATGCAACCCGAACCGGTTGGCATCAGTCTCGAGCTCCAGAGGCAAGCGCACCTGCGCGAAGATCTCGTCCCCGCGCCGCCACACGGCCTCCAACCCCTGAAACGCTGGCCCATAGCCATAACCCTGCTCTGCCAGACGGTCGTAAAGACCACCCACATCCACCACGACCGCATCAACCGGCGGCCACACGGCCAAACCGGCGGGCGCCGGCGGCGCACCCGAAAGAAGCACGCCACGGGCATGGCGCGTCCAAGGCGCCTCAGGTCCCGCAACCTCCACCCGGGAGTGCACGCTCAGTGACCGCCGACCAGACTCATCGGCCGCTCCCACCCGCACGTGCACGGCAACACCACCATGCTCGGGCAGGACCAGCGGAGCCTCCAAGACGAGCTCCTCCACCCCGCCACACCCGACCTCCTCACCAGCCCGAGCAGCCAGCTCCACAAACGCCGCTCCCGGCAATACCACCGTGTCCCACACCGCATGGTCGGCAAGCCACGGATGCGTCTGGACGGACAGGCGGCCCGTAAGCAAGAGCCCGTCAGCATCCGCCAACGCCGCCGCGGCGCCCAACAACGGGTGATCGACCGAGCCCAACCCCGCCGAGGCGACGTCTCCCACCCGAGCGGGGGCGTGCAGCCAGTAGCGCTGTCGCTGGAACGCATACGTCGGCAATTCCACCCGCCGGGCACCGCGCCCCGCGAACACCGTCTCCCAGTCCACGGTCACGCCGTGGACATGCGCCTGGGCCAAGCAGGTCAGGAAGCGGTCCAAGCCGCCGTGGTCACGGCGCAGGGAACCGATGATGACCGCCTCGCTGGCCGCCTCGTCGGCCGTCTCCTGCACTCCTACCGTCAGCACCGGATGCGGACTGACCTCGATGAAGACCTGGTGACCTTGCTCCAGCAGGCTTCGGGTCGCTTGGTCGAAACGAACGGTCTGCCGCAGATTGCCATACCAGTACTCGGCGTCCAGCACGCGGGTGTCCAGCGGCTGCCCGGTGACTGTGGAGTAGAAGGGGATCTCCGACGTGCGTGGAGCAACCGGCGACACGAGGCGGTGGAACCGCTCGCGGATGGCCTCCACCTGCACCGAGTGCGAGGCGTAGTCGATCGGGATCCTCTGAGCGCGAACCCCCTGCGCCGACAGCTCGCCGAGCAACCCGTCCAGCGCCTCGGGGCCACCGGACAAGACCACGGAGCCAGGTCCGTTGACCGCGGCGAGAGCGATCCGCTCGCCCAGCTGCTCCAGGCGTTGGCTCAAGCGCTCCAAGGGCAGCGGGACGGACAACATCCCGCCACGACCGACCAGGTCAGCCACCGCCTGGCTGCGTCCCACCACCACCCTGGCGGCATCCGTCAACGACAGGGCACCAGCGACGCACGCGGCGGCGATCTCACCCAGGCTATGCCCGACCACGGCGGCCGGTTCGACGCCGTACGAGCGCCACAGCGCCGCCAGGGACACCGTCATCGCGAATAACGCCGGCTGGACCACATCTGCCCGCTCTTGCGATGGCGCGCCTGGCTCACCGCGCAGGACATCCGCCAACGACCACTCGACAAGCGGCGCGAACGCATCGTCGCAGTCCTGCATGCGTTCGCGAAAGACGGCGGACGAGTCGAGCAGCTCCAGCGCCATCCCCGTCCACTGGGAGCCATGGCCGGGGAACACGAACGCAACCTTTCCCCCCTCGCGCGCGACGCCCTGCACCAGGTTCGCGGCGGTCCCGCCCCGAGCCAGCGCAGCCAACCCTTGAAGAAAATCCTCCCGGTCCTGGGCGACCAGCACCGCACGATGCTCCAGAGCGGCCCGAGCCGTCGCTAACGAATACCCAATATCGGTTCGACGCAGCTCGGGGTGAGCGTCCACATACGCCCACAACCGTCGCGCCTGAGCACTCAACGCCGCCTCGCTCTTCGCCGATACCACCCACGGCACCGCCAAAGACCGCGCGGCCCCAGGCTCGCGGGCAGCATCGTCGACTGAGATCTCGTTGCCGGCGGGTGGGACTTGCTCGAGGATGACATGCGCGTTGGTGCCGCTGATCCCGAACGAGGACACCCCAGCGCGGCGAGGGTGATCGTTGCATTGCCAGGGGATGGCCTGCGTCAGCAGCCGCACCCCGCCCGATGCCCAGTCCACGTGTCGGGACGGCTCATCCACATGTAGGGTCCGCGGCAGCACTCCGTGACGCATGGCCATCACCATCTTGATGACCCCGCCCACCCCGGCCGCCGCTTGGGCGTGGCCGATGTTGGACTTCAGCGACCCGATCCACAACGGCCTATCCCCCGACCGCCCCTGACCATACGTCGCCAACAACGCCTGCGCCTCAATGGGGTCGCCTAGCACGGTGCCGGTGCCGTGCGCCTCGACCGCGTCGACCTGCGCCGGGGCCAGCCCGGCGTTGGCCAGCGCCTGGGCGATGACCCGCTGTTGGGACGGCCCGTTGGGGGCTGTCAGCCCGTTGCTGGCGCCGTCCTGGTTGACCGCCGAGCCGGCCACCACCGCTAACACCGGATGGTTATTGCGTTGGGCGTCGGACAGCCGCTCCACTAGCAGCATGCCCGCACCCTCAGACCAGCCCGTGCCGTCCGCGTCGGCGGAGAACGCCTTGCACCGCCCGTCCGGGGACAACCCACGCTGACGAGAGAACTCTACGAACATGCCAGGGTTGGCCATCACCGTCACTCCGCCGGCCAACGCCAGCGAGCACTCGCCGCGGCGCAGCGCTTGGCAGGCCAGATGCAACGCCACCAACGAGGACGAGCAGGCCGTGTCAACCGTGATCGCCGGCCCCTCTAGACCAAAGGTGTAGGCGACACGACCCGAGGCGACGCTCGGTGTGGTGCCCGTCAGGAGGTAACCCTCGAACCCTTCCGCCGATTCATGAAGACGCGGACCATAATCCGAGGATGTGGCACCGACAAATACTCCTGTCGGACTGCCCCGCAACGAGGCAGGGTCGATGCCCGCCCGCTCCAAGACCTCCCAGGAGGTCTCTAACAGCAGCCGCTGCTGTGGCTCCATCGCCAACGCCTCCCGCGGCGATATCCCGAACAACAGCGGGTCGAACTGGCTCGCGTCGACGAGGAAGCCTCCCTGTCGGGCATAGCTCGTGCCCGACCGGTCAGGATCTGGGTCGTACAACCGCTCCAGGTCCCACCCGCGATCGGTGGGGAAGCCCGAGATGGCATCCACGCCCGCGGAGACGAGCTGCCACAATTCCTCTGGAGACCCCGCGTCCCCGGGGAACCGGCAGCTCATTGCCACGATCGCGATTGGCTCGTCATCGACAGCCGCGGCCACTGGGGTGAATATCCCGGCTTCCAACCCCAAAATGCTCCTCCGCAGATGCCGAGCGAGCAGGAGCGGCGTGGGATGGTCGAACAGCGCAGCGGTCGGCAAGCTCAGCCCGGTCGCCGCGGCCAGCCGGTTGCGCAGCTCCACCGCGGTCAACGAGTCGAACCCGAGATCCTTGAACGCCCATGCCACCTCGACCGCATCCGGCGAGTCGTGCTCCAGCACGGCAGCCACGTGGGCGCACACCAACTCCCGCACCGCGCGATCCTGATCGAATTCTGACAGTCCGGACAGGCGTTGCCGGAACGTCGCCTCCGGATCTTCATCCCCGACCCGAGCCTCGGCCGCATCACGGTCAGCGGGGGCCGCATCCTTCACAGCGGCGGGGGCGTGCAGCCAGTAGCGCTGTCGCTGGAACGCATACGTCGGCAATTCCACCCGCCGGGCACCGCGCCCCGCGAACACCGTCTCCCAGTCCACGGTCACGCCGTGGACATGCGCCTGGGCCAAGCAGGTCAGGAAGCGGTCCAAGCCGCCGTGGTCACGGCGCAGGGAACCGATGATGACCGCCTCGCTGGCCGCCTCGTCGGCCGTCTCCTGCACTCCTACCGTCAGCACCGGATGCGGACTGACCTCGATGAAGACCTGGTGACCTTGCTCCAGCAGGCTTCGGGTCGCTTGGTCGAAACGAACGGTCTGCCGCAGATTGCCATACCAGTACTCGGCGTCCAGCACGCGGGTGTCCAGCGGCTGCCCGGTGACTGTGGAGTAGAAGGGGATCTCCGACGTGCGTGGAGCAACCGGCGACACGAGGCGGTGGAACCGCTCGCGGATGGCCTCCACCTGCACCGAGTGCGAGGCGTAGTCGATCGGGATCCTCTGAGCGCGAACCCCCTGCGCCGACAGCTCGCCGAGCAACCCGTCCAGCGCCTCGGGGCCACCGGACAAGACCACGGAGCCAGGTCCGTTGACCGCGGCGAGAGCGATCCGCTCGCCCAGCTGCTCCAGGCGTTGGCTCAAGCGCTCCAAGGGCAGCGGGACGGACAACATCCCGCCACGACCGACCAGGTCAGCCACCGCCTGGCTGCGTCCCACCACCACCCTGGCGGCATCCGTCAACGACAGGGCACCAGCGACGCACGCGGCGGCGATCTCACCCAGGCTATGCCCGACCACGGCGGCCGGTTCGACGCCGTACGAGCGCCACAGCGCCGCCAGGGACACCGTCATCGCGAATAACGCCGGCTGGACCACATCTGCCCGCTCTTGCGATGGCGCGCCTGGCTCACCGCGCAGGACATCCGCCAACGACCACTCGACAAGCGGCGCGAACGCATCGTCGCAGTCCTGCATGCGTTCGCGAAAGACGGCGGACGAGTCGAGCAGCTCCAGCGCCATCCCCGTCCACTGGGAGCCATGGCCGGGGAACACGAACGCAACCTTTCCCCCCTCGCGCGCGACGCCCTGCACCAGGTTCGCGGCGGTCCCGCCCCGAGCCAGCGCAGCCAACCCTTGAAGAAAATCCTCCCGGTCCTGGGCGACCAGCACCGCACGATGCTCAAAAGCAGACCGGGTCGTCGCCAGGGAGTAGGCAACGTCTTTCAGCTCCACGTCAGGGTTGGCATCCACATGCGCCCGCAGCCGTTGCGCTTGAGCCCGCAACGCCGCCTCGCTCCTGCCTGAAATCACCCACGGCAGCGGCGTCGGCGCAGCCACAGCGGGGCGTCGAGCGGGCGAAGGTGCTCCCTCTTCTTGCTCGTTGTCGCTCGGTATCCACTCGGACAGCACGACGTGGCAGTTCGTGCCGCCCATACCCCATGAGCTCACACCAGCAATGAGGGGACGGTCCATGCGTGGCCACGGCCCGGACCCCGTGTGCACCTGGAGGTTTAATGCATCCAGCGGAATCCGCGGGCTCGGTGACTCAAAATTGATGCTGGGGACAAGCTCTCGTTCTTTTATGCAAAGGATAGTCTTGAGAAGCCCAGCGATGCCCGCGGCACCCTCCAAATGCCCGATGTTCGTCTTGACCGAACCGACCAGTAGCGGAAAATCTGCCGCTCTGGCGCTGCCACACACCGACCCTAGAGCCGCCGCTTCGATAGGGTCGCCCACTGGGGTCCCAGTTCCGTGCAATTCCACATACTGCACGGCGGCCGGTTCAATACCCGCCTGTGTGTACGCGAGTCGCAACACCTCTTCTTGCGCCAATTGGTTGGGTGTGGTCAAGCTCTCGCTGGCACCATCGTTGTTCACCGCACTGCCGCGGATCACGCAATAGATAGCGTCACCGTCAGCGAGGGCCTGTCGCAGCGCCTTGAGTACAACGACGCCTCCCCCCTCACCACGGACATACCCGTTTGCTCGCGCATCGAAAGTGAAACAACGGCCATCTGGAGACAGACCGCCGAACTTATCTGCAATGTCGAAGCTCTCAGGGACGATGTTCAGGTTTATGCCACCAGCCAGCGCAAGCGCGGATTCGCCCCTGAGCAGGCTCTCACAAGCCATGTGCACCGCGACCAACGACGACGATTGCGCTGAGTCTATTACGAGGCTAGGGCCATGTACGCCAAGCAGATAGGAGACTCGGTTTGCGATGATACTGCGCCCAAGACCGGTTGCGGTGTGCTGCGTCACCGCTTCCGCACCGTAGCGTTGAGACAATCTCGCGTAGTCGTCCCCGAGCGTGCCTATAAACACGCCTGTGCGACTGCCCGCGAGTCTCCCAGGAACGATCCCGGCATCTTCTAAGGCTTCCCAGCCGAGTTCCAACATCAACCGCTGCTGCGGGTCGATGACGGCAGCTTCACGGGGAGAAATCCCGAAGAAACTTGGATCGAAATGATCGACCTGGTCAAGGAATCCGCCCCAAAACGGGTTGACCTCGCGAGGCGAAGAGGACCCCCCATCACGCGGCGTACCCGCCTCCCAGTCCCACCGGCCTTCCGGTACCCGCGTGACGGCGCTTATCCCATTCCGCAGCAGCCGCCAAAACGCGTCCGGAGCAGGCGCCTCAGGAAGGCGACAGGATAGTCCAATGATTGCGATCATGTCGCAGTGGCTTGCGCGCGCTTCGGATTCAGATATGTGAGCCTCAAAATCGGCCATCATTGCAATTCTCCCTGCCTTTACGACCCTGGACCCGCTACACCATTCTCTCGACGTATGCGAGCATCGTGAGAATTAAAGTGCCGGCAGGCAGTATTGGTAGTTTAAATCTCGGGCCTGCCGAGGTGCGCTCGCACGGCTCGCATGGCCGGTGCGACCAAGTCAGGGCAAACCTTTGGTCGACAGACCAAGCCCGAGGTTGTGAGCGTCATAAACAAGAAGATGACTGCATCTCTAATACGCGGGATGGCTGCGAGGCGCAGAGGTGAGCTGCGGAAGATAAATCCTCCTTCGGACGCAATCTGTTGGGTGATGCGTAGCCCTAAGGCTCAGCGAGATGAATTAGCTCAGGTCGGACCTGTCACAGCCTAGGGAAGCTTGCCACGGCAAGCCTGATGAGGCAAGCCCGTTTTGTCAGCGACATAAAATCTGCCATACTCACGTCCCAGACCGTTCCTGCGGATAATGCGCGCTCCACCGCTCTCGACGAGTGAAGTCCTCTCAAGCGACTGGTCATTGTCCTTAAGGGTCCCATATCATCATGCGCTTGAGAAGATGTCAATCCCCCTGCTTTAGAGGCCTTTAGGGTGTTTGGGTCGAACAGGAAGTGTGCAACGTTCGTCACGGTGTCCGATCCAGCGCACACCTAACGACCTTCATCCACCCCCACCCGCTGATGATAGTGATAGTTGGCGTAACGGGCGCCAGAGGTTGCGCTCAGGGCGGCGGCACGCAGCCAGCCGTGTCGGGCCGGGGGAAGTCGCCTAGTCGGACCGCGATGGCCGTCGAGTGTCGGCAAGAATTTTGCCGGACCCAGCCGTGAAGCTCCGGTGTCGGCAAGAATTTTGCCGGACCCAGCCGTGAAGCTCCGGCGGACGCTCCGTGGCCGGTGGGACGCCTCGCCGCCGATCCGCCGCGTCAGTCAAGGCCCTCGGCAGCCGTTCAGGCTTGCCCTCGTTCCGGCTGAACGCACAGGGTAGTCGTCAAGGGTGATTCGTGGGTCTATTGAAGAATGTCTGGTCGCATATTTTTCTATATCTCGTACTCATACTCATACCGGCAAACCCTTCCATGGCGCGTGCCCGGCCGCCCATGAGGGCGGTCCTCACCAGGTCCTCACCTCCGGCGAGGCCGTCGACAGATGGCAAGGTCAGGAGCCTGTCCGCACCAGTCCGAGCCGCATAACCGGGTCTATTGAAGAATGTGTAGGTGAGGGGTTATAGTCACTTGTCGTGTGGAAGAAGCAGATTGACGGGGCCGCAGCACAGCATGACGAGTGCCGCCGCGGCTTCGGCGGAATGAAACCCGAACGCGCGACGGATGATCAAACGGATCTTATTGTTCAACCCTTCGACCCGGCCGTTGGACGCACCCCAGACGGATTGCGGCCAGGATGCCGTCGCGATGGGCGCGGATGGTGCGCCCCAGCTTGACGAACTCCTCGATGCGGCTGCGCTGCGCCCACGACAGCCAGCGGTCTGACAGCTTGGTCACCTGGCCCTCCTCCAGATCGCGGTCGAAGATCGCCCGCAGCGCCTCTCTTTGAGCTTGTAGGCGCGCCAGGTCGCGCCGCCGGTCCGTCTGATCGCGGACAGCTTCTCGTCCTGCGGGCAGGTCAGGTCGTCGGGGTTTTTCGCCCAGCGCCCAGCGGGCCCCCTTGAACGCGCGGGCGGCCTCAGGGTCTGCGTGTTTTCGGGGTGTTTTGTAGCTTCTGTAGGTCGCCAATTTTGCCATATCTCGCACTCATACCACAAAACACTAAGAGCACAAAAAGTGAAATCATGGCGGGCGGAGATGCGAAGCGCACAGCCTTCACACGGGTCCGCCATACCCAGGCGCACCCCACCATCAGACCTCACCGGCGGTCCTCACCTCCGGTGAGGCCGCCGACAGATAGCGAGGTCAGGAGCCTGTCCGTGAGGGCGTCGCGCTCCCGCCGAGTCGTGGAAAGATTAGATCTGACCAATTCTCTGCTAGTTGACTGCAACAGGCGCGAACCGGACGGAATGTCCTTTCCGTGATTCGGTCAGATACCCCGCGAAAGCCGCAGGTCGCCCGCACACGTCATCCGCCGCCCTCACCGGCCCCGATTTTGGCCTTCTACCAGCGGTTTCCCGCTCCCGACCCCTCCAAGGACCGATTAGTTGTACAGGAGGGCCGCGAAACTCCACTTGTGCGAGAGACCATGATTGTGGAAGGCTGGGGTCGCCTACCGGAAAGGGCGCGTCTCCTCCGCCCTGTCCTGGAAGCACGACGACCCGTCGTGAGAGGGGTCCGTATAGAGGAAGAGGAAGCTGAGAGTGGAGTGGGGGAGTTTTGCCAAGCGGGCAGTGTTGACACCTTTGGGGGCAGTGGACATGAGCAATACACCGGAATCATCGTGGCCTGACGGATTGACCATTAGGCAAAGGGATCTGCAGTCGAGGTTGACCACAGCGATTCATGAGGCTCTTCCGGTCGAGGTCAATCTCGACGAGGCAAAGCGACGGGCGCAAAGTTGTTATCAGAGGATTGCCCAGCTACTCATCGAGCTTCGCCACGAGTTCCCGGGCCCCAACGGTGAGCCGCATGATCTGCAAGGACGCTCGTCGTCCTATCGCTTTGCGGTTCGTGAAGCGTATGAGGCCGCAGCCAGTGTCGAGCTGGGCGTCCCGATACCGAAGCGTCTCACTGCCGGGGTCGCCTACTGGGTGAGGAAGATCCTGATCGCGCGCTACGGGGAGAAAGCGCTGTACGAGAATGGGGCCTTTCGGCGAACGATCGTCAAGGGTGACCGCTGTTCTGGTTCCAGCGACAGGATGATCGAGGGGTTGCCGCAGGATCCCGCCGATCGCCTCGACGTCTTGATCGGTATGCTGAATCTCCTAGCGGTCGACCCCCGCCTGGATCCAAGCGAGGAGGCTGTGCGCTCGGCCTTTCGGGTAGTGCTGCTGTTGCGCGACAAGCTGAACGATGACCTCAAGAACCGTCCGACAGCGCTGCGCAGCTCGTCTGACAGGAACTGCGAGATGGAAGTCGCGTAGGCGATCCATCGTGGATTTACCTCCATATGCATGTAAGTGCAGATGGACCGGCTTTCGAGCTACTTCGAATGCCGCCGCTCCACTCCTGTCCAGTTCCGGTCATTCCTGTCAATGGAGTTCCTGTAATATAGGATATCCGATTGTACCTGCGGGCCTCCGACTCCGGGATTGCTGGGGAACATTAAAGATGCGTGACCAGGCCACTTCTGCCCACGAAGTCGTCCGAACAGCAGCAGGTCCGTCGCTTCTGCAGCTGCGTGACCCGGTCGTGCGTGCCGATCCATACCCCCTCTACCAACAGTTACGGGAGGAGCGTCCCGTCTCTGAGTGGCCGTTAGGCGGCATCGTGCTCTCAAGATACGCCGACTGCGCCGCCGCCCTCCGCGATCCGCGTGTCAGCAGCGACGAGCGCAACTCAAATGCGTACCAGGCACGAGTCGCATCCGGTGAGCTGAGCCCTCGCGACCGCGCGGTGCTCGAAGAGCGGGTGATTTTGTTCCGCGACCCGCCCGACCACACTCGACTGCGGCGGCTGGTGACCAAGGCGTTCACCCCGAGGATGATCGAGCAGTTACGGCCGATGATCCAGCAGCACGTAGACGCTCTCATCGACCGCGCCGCCGGCCGAGACCACATCGAACTTATCGCCGATTTTGCCTATCCTCTCCCGACCACAATGATATGCCGGCTGCTCGGCGCCCCCATACAGGACCACCCGAGGTTCCCGTTCTGGACCCGACATCTCATTCGCAGCGTGGATCCTCCATTCATGTTGACTGCTGAAGACCGCAAGGGTATTCGCCAGATGTTCGAGGATCTCAGCGCGTATTTCGAGGAGCTCATCGCTCGGCGTCGCAGCGACCCACGTGACGATCTGCTGTCGAGCCTGCTCGCCGCAGAGGACCAAGGCGACTGTCTGACTACCGGTGAACTCAACGCGATCTGCCGGCTGCTGCTAAGCGCTGGACATACGACCACGCTCAACCTCATCGCCAACGGGATGCTCGCGCTGCTCCGCCACCCCGACCAGCTCGAGCGCCTACGCGTCGAGCCAGCTCTGGCGGCTGGCGCGGTCGAGGAGGTGC
>JBOGEA010000091.1:0-17512 GCA_050743205.1 Egibacteraceae bacterium
AACCCCCTCACCAGGACTTTCGTCCCATCATGGAGAAACCCGCCCACCGGCCTACCTGCCACGCCGACCCCGCTCACAACCCAGCCCCGGCACCCACAACCCACCGACACATTCCGCAACAGCCTGCATACGTCGGGTATCCAGCACAAAACCTCGGTCAACTCCGCGCGCGACCGCCCCTCCCGTCCATGACTCGTCGGGCTGGGGCGCAGCCCGGCTAGTCGTCGGCGGTCATGGCCCAGGTGGCGATGGCGCTGTTGACGCTGGTCCAGTAGCCGTATGTCTCGTAGTACCAGACGGCCCAGTGCGCCTGCATGTTCAGGGCGCGTGGCGAGTCCGGCAGGTCACCGTTGATCTGCGGGTCCGAGGCGTTGCGGATGACGAGCCAACGGGGCGCGGGCTGGCCGGCGTGCCGCAGGTCCTCGATGACCATGCCCAGGACGGCGTCGCCCATCTCGACGCCGCAGCCGACCTTCCACAGCTCGTTCTTCGACGTGCCGAACTCAAAGAAGTCGGTGGTGAGCATGGGGAGGAACGCCTCGAAGTCACGGCCGTCGATCTTGAGGTCCGGGTCGGGTCTGGGGCCGGGGATCAACGGCTGGTCGAACGCGTACATCTTGGTCGGAGGACCGAAGTCGGGCTCGATGAGCCGGCTTTTGTGCAGGTCCATCAGAGACTTCGCCGCCGCGAGCCGGCTCTGTGGGACGGGGAAGTCGCAGGCGTAGGTCCTGCCGTTGAACGGCTCGTTGCGAAACTCCTGGCTCAGGCGGAAGCGCGCCGCCCGGGTGACGATGACGTCGCCCAGCTCGTGGTCGCCGAAGGTGGCTCCGGCGGTGCCCACGGTGATGACGAGCGCGGGCTGGACCTCGTCGACCATCTGGCGGAACAGGTCAGCCACCGGCAGGGTCGCGGTGCCCTCACCGGTCCTGATCCCGTCCTGGTTGAGGTGCAGCTCGGATTTGAAGCAGAGCACCGTCTTGTCGCCGATCCGGGTGGGGAAATAGCTCCCCAGCCGGTTGACCCGCAGCGCGGGAGCGCCCTTGCGGATCCGCGGCCGGTACGTCGCGTCGAAGAACCGGTCATAGCGGTACCAGTTGTTCCGCGTGAAGCCCGGCGTCAGGGTGTCGGCGAGCGCCTCGACCTCGGCGACGGTCCACGTGACCACCAGCACGTCTGCGGGAGGCAGAGGATCGGCGGTGTCCGGCTCGATCTCCAGCGGCTGCGGCTGGGGCGCGAGTCCCCCCGGCCAGGGCAGGCCAAGGGAAGCCAGCGCCGCCGGCTCGGCCTCCACCTGCCTGGGGCCCAGGTCATCGGCCGTCAGCCCGAACTCGATGACTCCGCGAGCGCGCTCGATCGGATCGCTCTCCGGCTTTTCGATGGTGGGCATCGCGTCGCTCTCCTGGATCGTCAGCGGTCAGCGGAAACGTCGGATGGTGCGGCTCGTGAAGACGATGTGGTTCGAGTCGTTGCGGACCACGCCACGCACCCAGTCTGGCGCGTCGACGGCGTTGCGGTTGAAGGCCGCGAAGTACGGGCCACGGCGGGGAGTCCTGCCGTCGCACTGAGCGGCGGACCGGGCCTGCTCCGGCGGTCCGGCCGCTGGGGCCGACCCCGTGCGCCACGCTGTCGAACGGACTTCGATCAGGCGCGCAAGAACTGGACTAAACGGTTAAACGGTCTTCACTCGCAGACGGCGGGCGAGGTTGTGAGTCCTGACCGCCGGATCCGGCGGTCAGCATTCACAACCTCGGCCTCGGCCCGTGTCCCCACTGCCGCCACCGCGCATGCCAAGAGCCCTGTTTGCGTTCGTTGTGCCAGCCGTCGCAGGACCGGGCCGCCTGGTGCCGATCGCCGCGCTCGCGAACTCACGGATCAGCGCGGACGCCGTGCGTGCCGCTGGGCGTTCGTGGCCGGCTTGCGGCCACGAACGCGCAGACGGACAGTGGCGCAGCACCCGAAACTGAGTGCGGGAGTACCTGGCCAGCCGCCACCGCCCGACCTGAGCTTTGGCAACAGCACGCCGCTGCCTTCAAAGAGCGTGACGCGGCATCGGGCGACCGTCCTTCGGCGCGCTCATTGCCAGGTGTCGCCTCTGCACCGTTCCACAGACACGTCAGCCTCCCCACAGCGTCCCGACGGCGCCTCATTGCAACAACGAGCTGCGCCGGGCCGCTACCCGGTGTCTTCGATGGTCGAGATCGGGCTCCCGGCGCGGCTGGCGCTCGCGTGCAGCCACACCAGACCGCCGGCCAGCCAGAGCCCGCCAAGGGCGAACCCGGCGAGCACGTCGCTCATCCAGTGCACGCCCAGCCAGAACCGCGAGACGCCGATCGCTGCGGCAAGCCCGAGCAGGCCGACGCGCAGCGCCACCCGCGCGACCCGGCGGTGCAGCCGGGCCGAGGAGACAGCGGCGACGAGGCCGAGCACGAGGACCGCGCTCGTGGCGTGCCCGGACGGGAACGCCCAGCCGTACGCGGCCGTCACGGCGAGTCCGGGGCCCGGCCGCGCGGCCGGGCAACAAGCAGTTTGACCAAGGTCACGGTCGCGCTTGAGCATGCCGGCACGGCGAGGAGCGGAGCGATGGCGCCGGCGCTCCGCCCGTGTGACCGCACCAGAGCTGTCATGCCGCCGACGACCCCCAGCAGGACCGGCGTACTGCCGAGCGTCGTGAGGGCGACCATCAGCGGGATGGCCCAGCCGGGCCGTTCGCTGGCGAGTTCGCTGGTCAGGGAAGCGTCCCAACCGCCGACGAGCACCAGCACGGCCGCGATCAGCGGAGCCAACGCACCCACGGCGACCAGCCGAGCAGGTCGCGGCATCTCCGATTCCCCTCGAACCTTCAAACGGGCCTTGACAGGAGATCCTCACTCCGAAGCGTGCGCGGAGCGCCGGCTCTCAGCAAGTCCTCAGCGGCTGTTGCGTATCGTGAGCGGCCAGGCACGCACCGCCTCACGTCGGCAGGGACGCATGACATGGTCTGGATCTCTCTCGGCACGTACACCGCTGCCCTGGACGGCGGCCCCGAGCTCTACGACCTCGATGGGAGGTGGGTCGAGCTGTTGCGGGATCCGCCGGATCCCAAGCCGTACAAGCAGGTCGAGGTGGTGGCAGAGGTCACCTCCGGCGCGTCCTACTGGTACGTGACCGAGGACATCGCAGACATCGCTGTGAGCCGCCTCCGCGTGACGTCAGGAGGCTGCCGCCACGAGCCGTGGATCAGGGTGTCGAAGGGCATCTTTGTCCGTGGCAGACAGACCGCGAAGGTCCGCCGAGCGTTCGCGCTGGCCGACACGAGTCCCGAGTCGGCGCCCCGGTTCCTGCGCAAGCGGCTCGTTCGCCCCCCCACCGCCTGACCAGGCCCGAGCTGGTGGACTCGGACAATCACGCGCTGGCTGCAGGCGCCCACGACAGGCCCTTGCTCGCGCGGGGGTGCGCCCGCCCCGCGTTGCGCGTGAGTCAAGTTGGCCGGGATCGGGTTGCACGCGTCGCGGGTCATGTCGGGCAAGGTTTTGTGCTGGATCGCGGCGGTATTCCGCCGCGATCCAGCACAAAACCGCGGTCAACCCGCGCGCTGCCGCCCCTCCCGCCCACGACGCGTCGGCCGGGGCGAAGCCCCGCTGGCTGGCGATCGAGACCAGCTCGACGCGTGTGCTGCGCGAAACTCCACGCCGGGATGCGGGCCTCGGCCGGCGCTCCCACGGACAGAGCGCCGGCCGAGAGGATCCGCGGGTGCTCGGCCTGAAGACGAGCACCCGCGCACAGTCCGTCAGGGTTGGAGCCCCGCGAGTGTGTCCACCAGCGCCTGGGCTCCGTCGGCCGCGGCTGCGAGATCCTCGTCGTCGGCCGCCGTACGGAGGTCGCCGAGCTGGGCATCGATGTCGTCGGCGACCGTGCGGTTGAGGGTGTGGGCGATGCGGTCCCAGACCCATTCGAGGGTGCTGACGTCGCCCGAGACCGCGCCGGGATCGTCGGCCGCGGCATCGACGGCGAGCTGGCGCGTCCACAGGTCGAAGCGGCCGAGGTCGATCTCGGCGGGCGGCCGGTGCCGCAGCTGCAGGTCGAGGCTGGCCATCGCCACGTCGATGGCCGCCTTGCGAGCCCCTGCGGGGTTGCGGCCGTTCACGGCCGGCGCGAGCGCGTCTCCGGTGAGCGCGTCGAGGGCGCGGCTCATCTGATCGCCGAGCAGCCGCGGCACGCCGGCCGCCCGGTAGGTGTCCCAGGCCGCCCGCATCCTGTCGAGCGAGGCTGAGGCCGCGTCCCAGTTCCCGGCCTCGGCGGCGTCGAAGATCTCGGCCGCCCCGGCCGACAGGCTCACCAGCTCGGCGGGAGGCGGTCCGGGGAGGGCGTCGGTCGGCACGGCAAGCGCGAGTGCCTCAAGGCTGCCGTGGCGGCCGGTCGAGAACTCACCGTAGCCGGGCGCAAAGATCTTGTCCTCGCGCGTGCCGTCCATGTGCAGCTCATCAGCGACCATCGCGCCGGCCACCGCGCCGCTCGGTCCGTCGACGGTCTGGCCGACGTCGGAGACCGTGACCTCCTCGAACACGATGCCGGGGGCGTTCTCGGAGCGGTACACGTTCCCGATCCGCGGGTCGGCGGGCATGATCATCGCGGGGGGACCCTCCCGGCCGGCGAGCCAGGTGCCCTCCTTGTCGGCGACGACGCCGTCCTGGTAGTTGGACACGTCCTCGCCGAGGTACCAGACGGCTCCGTCGTCGGCCTGCGCGTACCAGTCGAGCGCGACCTCCTCGATGCGACCGTCGAGATAGGCGACGTACTGTGAGATCAGCGCCTCCACCGGCTGTCCGTTCACGTCGATGGTCTTCGTGCCGGGTAGGAGCGTGGTCTCGGTTCGCAGCTCGTGGCCGTCGACGTTGCCCAACAGCACAACCGAGCGAAGGTCGCTGATGGGGAACAGCGGGTGCGTGACGGTGGTGGGGTTAGAGAAGGTGGGCTGAGCGAGATCGACCCGGGCGCTGTCCGGTGCGAGTGGCAGGCCTTCCAACGGATCCGGTGCCCTCGTCGATTCGGCGGCTGAGTTCGTGCCGCCGCACGCGCTCACGAGGAGCGCCGTGGCCAACACGATGCTGAGAACGGTCCGCATGGCTTTACGCCCCGTCCTGGTCGCCAGGGCGGCCCTCGTCGGCTTGCTGCCCGATCACTGTGAAGCGCTCGTCGAGGTGGACGTCGACCTGGCGGCCGTCGTCGAGCGTGACCTCGACCTCGTAGTAGCCCTCCTCGTCGCCGACCTCGGTGTCGGTGACCCGGCCGCCGCCGGTCTCCTTCAGCGCCGCGGCGCTGGCCTGGTCGAGCGCGGTCCCGGTGATCTGCTGGTCGGGCGCTTCGGGCCGGTCGGGCGCCTCGGTCTGGCCGGTCGCAGCGGCGGCGCCGCCGCCGCTGAGCACGGCGACGACGAGCGCCCCACTGACGATCCACGTGGTCTTGCGGTTCATTGCCTGGTCCTTTCGTCTCGGTGGCCCGACGATGCCGGGCAGCCGATGAGAGGACCGTGAAGCGCGCAACAAGGGGGCCGGCTCACGCGGGAATGCGCATGACGACCATCGCGCCCGTGTGTGGCCGGTTGGCGGCCTCGACCGACCCGCCGTGGGCCTCGGCCACGGCCCGGACGATCGCGAGCCCGAGGCCCGCGCCGCCTTCGCCTCGTGCGCGCGCCGCGTCGGCCCTGCTGAAGGCCTCGAACGCCGCGGGAAGGAACGCCGGCGGGAACCCTTCCCCCGTGTCGGCGACCGTGATCGCGAGCCCGGCGTCCTGGCGGGCGGCGCTGACGGTCACCGTCCCGCCCCTGCAGGAGTGCCGCAGGGCGTTGTCGATCAGGTTGCCGACCGCCTGCCGCACGCGGTCGGCGTCGATTCGGGCGGGCAGAGGCCCTTCGATCGACGTCTCGAGCGCGATCCCCAGTCCCGCCGCCCTGCCGGCGAAGCTGTCGACGGTCGCGCGGACAAGGGCAGCGACATCATGCGCTTCAGGCCTTGCCAGGAGCCGCCCCCTATCGGCGCGCGCAAGGATCAACAGGTCCTGTGCGAGGCGCGTGAGCCGCTCGACCTCCTCCGCGGCGCTCCGCAACGACTCCAACAGCTCTTGGGGTGGGCGCGCCCTCCGAAGGGCGAGCTCCAGCTCGGCTTTCAGGTTCGCAAGCGGTGTCCTCAGCTCATGGCTGGCGTCGTCGACGAACCGGCGTTCCCGCTCCATCGCGTCCTCCAGCCGACCGAGCATCCGGTTCAGGCTGTCACCGAGCCGAGTGAGCTCGTCGCCCGTCGCCGGGACGGGCAGGCGCCTACCCGGTTCCGAGCCCGAGATCGCTTCCGCCTCGACCCGCATGCGGTCAACGGGACGCAGGGCGGTCCCGGCTACGAGCCACCCCACCCCGCTGGCCAGGGCCACCGCCGCCGGGCCGGCGACCGCAAGCAGCGCGCGCAGCGTGGCCAGAGCCTCCCGTTGATCATCCAGCGAGGCCGCCACAAGGATCACCGAGCCGTCAGTGGAAGGCACGGCCAGCACCCGCGCGGGCACCGGCTCCTCAACGGTCTGGGCCTGGACGTCGAAGAAACGAGGCCCGCGCAGCCCCTGCACAGCGGCCGGGGTTACGAGCGGTCCGGCGGCCAGGCCGGGGGAGGACTCCAGCACTTGCCCGTCGGGCGTGAGGAGCTGCGCGAACGCGTCGGTCGGGTCCACGATCGTGGGACCGCCGAGAAGACGTTCGCGGTCGGCCGCCTGTGCCAGGGTCTCGGCGCGGGAGGACAGGCCCGCATCGACCGCCGCCATGAGCTGCACCTGCAGCCGCAGGTAGATGAACGCGCCCATGGCCACGAGCAGGGCGCCCATCAGAGCCCCCGAAATCAGCGTGAGCCTAGTGCGGATCGGCAGCCGCATCGGCCGGCGTGTGCAGCAACCGGTAACCCGACCCCCGGACCGTCTCGATCGAGTGCCGCCCGAACGGGCGGTCGATCTTCTCCCGGAGGTAACGGACGTAGACGTCCACGACGTTGGAGTCCCCGTCGTAGGCGAAGTCCCACACGTGCTCGATCAGCCTCGTCCGGGTCAGGACCTCCCCGGGGCAGCGCATGAAGTACTCGAGCAGCGCGAACTCCTTCGAGGTGAGCGCGATCGGCGCGGCTCCCCTGCACACGCTCCTCGTCGCGGGGTCGAGCGTGAGGTCGCCCGCCCGCAGCACCGCCGGACGCGCGCTCGCGCCTCGGCGCAGCAGGGCTCGCAGGCGCGCGAGCAGCTCAGCGAACGAGAACGGCTTGACGAGGTAATCATCTGCACCGGCATCGAGCCCGGCGACCCGATCGGGCACCCCGTCCCTGGCGGTGAGCATCAGCACCGGCGACCACCGCCCGACGGCACGCAGCTGCCGGCACACCTCGACCCCGTCGAGGTCCGGGAGCATGAGGTCCAGCACCACGGCGTCGTACGCGGTCTCGGTCCCCAGCCACACCGCCTCCGAGCCCTTCCCGGCGACGTCGACGGCGTACCCCTCCTCCTCGAGACCCCGTCTCAGGAGGAGGGCCATCTTCCTCTCGTCCTCGACGACCAGCACACGCACCGACTCAACAGCGTAACGTGCGCACATGAGCCCACGATGAGCGCCGAACCGCGGGCGGTCAGCACACCCGAAGTCAAAAACCGTGGCCGCCGACAGGCGCGCTGTCCCTTTCGCTCTTCCCGAAGCGCAGGTACAGGGAGGGGACGACGAACAGGTTGAGCAGCGTGGCCGTGACCAGGCCACCGAGGATGACGATGGCCATCGGGTGCTCGATCTCCTGACCCGGTATCTGTCCAGCGATGATCAGGGGCAGCAGCGCGAGCCCCGTCGTGAGGACCGTCATCATGATCGGCACGACCCGTTCCCGAGCGCCGCGAAGGACGAGCTCCGGCCCGAAGGGCACACCCTCGAACCGCTCGAGATGCTGATAGTGGCTGATCAGCATGATGCCGTTGCGCGCGACGATCCCCAGCACGGTGAGGAAGCCGACGAGCGAGCCGAGCGAGATGACCCCGCCGCCGACGTAGGCGGCCAGCGCGCCGCCGACCAGCGCGATCGGCAGGGTGAGGAAGGTGAGCGCCGCCAACCGCCAACTGGCGAACGACGCCTGCAGCAGCACGAGGATCCCGATCGCCGCGGCGATCGAGAAGATCAGCAGGCGGTTGTGCGCCGCCTGCCGTTCCGCGAACTCCCCGAGCAGCTCCGCTCGGAACTCCGACGGCCACTCGACCTCCGCGAGGCGACGCTCGAGGTCGCCGACCACGGCGCCGAGATCGCGTGAGCCGTCGATGTTGGCGCCGACGTCGATCTTGCGGAAGAGGCCCTCGTGGTGGATCACATTCGGGGTGGGCACGACTCGTATATCCGCGACGTCCTTCAACAGCACGTGCTGGCCGCTGGGCGTGTCGAGCAGCAGGTTCTCGATGTCGGTCAGGCTCTGACGCGTCTGGGGTGTGCTCCAGAGCTGCACGTCGTACGCCCTGCCGTCACGGAAGATGTCGCCGGCCTCCTCGCCCGCCACCAAGTACGCGGCCGCTCGGCGGACGTCACCCGGCTTCAGCCCGTACCGCTGGGCCGCCGCGAGGTCGACCTCCACCCGTATCTGCGGCACGTTCTCCTGGCGCTCCACATGGTTCTCGACCACGCCGGGGATACTGGCGAGGATGTCGTCGATCTCCTCCGCCTTCGCCCGCAGCAGGTCCAGGTCCTGTCCGTAGATGCGAAGGGTGATCGCCTCGCTCGATCCCGTCAGGACCTCCCTGATCCGCTCCTTCAGGTAGGTGAGCACGTCGCGGTAGAGCCCTGGGTAGCCGTCGACCACCTCTTGGATCCGCGCGACCGTCTGGTCGTAGTCGACGCCACGATCGACGCTGACCCAGTTCTCGCCGAAGTCGATCCCGACGACCTCGTCCATCAAGAGCGCCTGCCCGATGTGCGATCCGGCGTTCCGGACGCCCGGTATCGAGAGCAGCTCACGATTGACCAGCTCGGTCGTCCTGACCATCTCGAGGTGCCCGGTGCCGGGCTTGCTCAGCCAGTGCATCAGGAAGTCGCGCTCCTTGAAGGACGGGAGCAGCGACTGGCCCAGGAGCGGCAGCACCGCCAGGCCCATCATCGTGGTGGCGCCGACCGCGACGTAGGCTCTGCGGGGGCGGCTGACGATCCGGGACAGGAGCGCGAGGTAGGCGCGCTGCAGCGGCGCGACGAGCGGCGACTCACGGTGCTGGAGGGTCCTGGGCTTGCGGAAGAGGATCAAACTCATCGCCGGCGTGACCGTCAGCGCGACGATCATCGACGCGAGCAGCGCCAGCGCGTACGACGTGGCCAACGGCCGGAAGAACGACCCTGACAGCCCCTGCAGCATGAAGATCGGCGCGACGGCGACGACCTCGATCAGGGTCGCATAGACGATGGCGCTGCGGACCTCCAGCGAGGCGTCCAGGATGACCCTCGCGGTGGAGCGGGCGCCGCCCTGTGCGAAGGGGGGACTCCCCCCAGCCCCCTGTGTGGAGGGGGGACTCCCCCCAGCCCCAGCCCCCTGCTGGCGGTGCTGTCGCAGACGTCGTACGACGTTCTCGATGTCGATGATCGCGTCGTCGACGATGTCGCCGAGCGCGATCACGAACCCCGCGAGGATCATCGTGTTGATCGTGGCGCCGCGCGCGTGCAGCACCAGGCCGGCGGCGATCAGCGACAGCGGGATCGCCACGACGCTGATCAGCGCGGTCCGCCACTCGTAGAGGAACGCGCCGAGCATCAGGATCATCAACAGCGCGCCGATGAGGATCGCCGTGCTGAGGTTGGCGATCGAGTCCTCGATGAAGGTCGCCGGCCGGAAGATCGTGGAGTCGATCTCGATCCCCGGAAGACCGGGCCGCAGCCCCGCGAGCGCCTCTTCCACTCCCCGGGTCACGTCCAGGGTGTTCGCCCACGGGAGCTTCTCAACGATGAGCATGAGGCCGGGACCGTCGTTGATGACCGCGTCGCCGGCCAGCGGCTGATGATCCCTGACCAGGTCGGCCACGTCCCCGAGGCGCAGGGTCTCTCCCCTGCCGTTTTCGATCGGCACTCCAGCCAGGTCCTCGGTCGTCACGATCGGCGGGACGTGCTGGATGCCGATCCGCTGGTCGTTCGCCTCGATCCACCCTCCTCGGCCGATGAAATGCCCCGACGAGTATGTGGGCAATCCGGCGTCGAGGGCGTCCGCCGTGACGCTCAGGACCTGCTCGAGCGTCACGTCGTGCTCGCGGAGCCGGTTGGGATCGACCTGCACCTGGAGCATCTCCAGGCGCTCACCCCAGATGGGCACGTTCGCCACGCCGGGGACACGCAGGAGGCGGGCGCGGATCTTCCAGTACGCCGTCATCGACAGGTCCATCAGATCCAGCTCGGGGTCGGTCGAGGTGAGCCCGATCTTCAGGACGCGGCTCGTCGCCGACAGAGGCTGGATCATGAACGGGGGACTGGACCAGGTCGGCAGGGTCGGCGTGATCGTGGCGATGCGCTCCGCCACCAGTTGGCGCGCGGTCAGCAGGTCGGTCCCACGCTCGAAGATCAGCACGATCGACGACAGCTGCTCGACCGACCTCGAGCGGATCGTCTCCAGCCCGGGGATCCCGTTGAGCGTCTGCTCGAGCGGGACCGTGACCAGTGATTCGACGTCGGACGCCGACAGCCCGAGGGAGGGGGTCTGGATCTCCACCCGCGGCGGAGCGAACTCGGGGAACACGTCGATCCGCGTGTGGCGAAGCTCCGCGACGCCGAAGAACATCAGCGCCGCGGTCAGCGCCACCACGAGGTAACGGAACTTCAGGCTCGAGCCGATGACCCAGCGGAGCATCGCGGTTCCCGCCCTTTCACGACTGCGTCAATGACCGAGTTCGTACTCGGCGCCCAACAGCTCGGGCACGCCGACCGTTGCGACCCGCGTACCAGGAGGCGGCCCCTCCGTGAGGAACGCGAGTTCTCCGTCGTCGCGCTCGACGCTGATCCGGTGTCGGACGAAGACGAGGGGCTCGGGGCTCGTGTACACCCACCATGTGCCGTCGGGCTCCACGAACACCGCCGCGCTGGGGACGACCGTCCGGTCCCCGTCCGTCTCGACCGGGGCGGTCTGGATGCCGAGCCGCTCGACCGCCCGTTGCGTCAGGGTGAGGCGCGCGACGTCCGTTCCCTCGACGTGCTCGACCGTCACCGGCTCGTCGATCTCGTGGCTGTCCGAGACGGCCGCTCCACACGCCGGGAGCAGCGCGGCGGCGACGAGCGGGATCGCCGCGATCCCTCGACTACCTCGCCTCATCGCCTGCTCCTATCCTTGCCGCCTCCTCGTCCCGGGTGGGGACGAGCAGGTCCTCGCTCCACGTGTCGGGCTCGGCGACGAACCCGTACCGCAGGTACGCGGCGGGCACGACGACGAGGCCGAGCGCCGTCGAGGTGACCAGGCCGCCAAGGACGGCCACGGCCAGCGGGCGCACGATCTCGAACCCGGCGGCGTCGCCGGCGATCACGACCGGCGCGAACACCAGTGCCGACGCCAGCGCGGTCAACAGGATGGGCCCGAGCCGCTCCCGGGTCCCCCGGACGACCAGCTCCAGACCGAAGGCCTGGCCTTCGTGCCGCTCGAGGCGCTGGCAGCCCTTGATGAGGAGGATGCTGTTCCTCGCGGCGATCCCGAGGACGGCGACGAACCCGGCGACCGAGCCGAGCGTGATCTCACCGCCGTCGATCAGCGTCGCCAGGACGCCTCCCACAAGGGCCATCGGCAGGGTCACGAAGGCGAGGACCGCGAGGCGCCAACTGGTGAACGCGGCCTGGAACAGCAGGAGGACGCCGATCGCGGCGGCCAGCGCCACCGTGAGCACGCGTGCCCTGGCGGCCTGCTGATCGGCGAACCCGCCGAGCAGCTCCGCGTGGTGATCGAGCGGGAACTCGACCTGCGCGAGCGCCGATCGGACGTCGGCCACCACGTCACCCACGTCACGCCCTGCCACGCCGGCGCTGACGTCGACGTAGCGCGCGACCGACTCGTGCCGGATCACGCTCGGGCTCGGCACGGTCCGCACGTCCGCGACCTGGTCGAGACGCACAAGCCCGCCCTCAGGCGCTGCGATCGGCAGCGCGCGAACCTCGCTCTCGCTCCGCCGGAGGTCGGGCGCTCCCCAGACCACGACGTCGAACACCTTCTGCTCCTCGAACAGGTTTCCGACGACGATGCCCCCCAGCAGGGTCGCCGCCTCGCGGCGAACGTCGCCGGGCTTGAGCCCGAAGGCCCGCGCCCGGGCGATGTCCACCTCGACCTCGAGGGTGGGCTCGTCGGCCGTCAGCTCCACACGCGGGCCCTCGACGCCTTCGATGCCGGCGAGGAGGCCCTGCACCTGGACCGCCTTGCTCCGAAGGACATCTCGGTCCTCGCCGTAGACGCGCACCACGATCTCGTCGCCGCTGTGGCGGAGCACGTCGGTGATCCGCTGCGCCGAGTAGGTCAGCACGTCGCTGGAGACCTCGCTCTGGCGGTCTGCCACCGCCTTGATCGCGGCCACTGCGGCGTCGTAGTCAGCCGAGGGATCGAGGTTGACCCAGATCTGGGCGGCGTTGACGTTGACGATCTGGTCCGACGTCACGGCGCGTCCGACATGAGCGCCGACGCCCGCGACACCCGCAAGGGACCGCAGCTCGTCGACGGCCCGCGCCGTGATCGCGTCCATCCGGGGAAGGGACGTGCCAGGCGGGGCCCGCAGGTCGACGAGCACGTCCCGTTCCTCGAGCGTTGGACGCAAGCGTTGGTCCAGGAACGGGACGGCGGCGAGGCCGACCACCAAGACCGCGCCGAAGGCGATGAACGCAAGGCCGGGGCGGATGATGATCCCGGCCACCCTGCCATAGCCACGCCGCAGCCAGCGCGCCACCGGCGGCTCGCGACGCTCTGGCGGTGCGTTGGCCAACAGCATCAGGCCCAGCGCGGGCGTGAGGGTCAGCGCGACCAGCATGGACGCCGCGACCGCTGTCAGGTGGGTCACCGCGATCGGCGGCAGGAACGCGCCGGCCTCGCCCTGCATGAAGAAGAACGGCAGCAGCGCCGCGCCGACGATCAGCGTCGCGCAGAGGGCCGCGCCGCGCGTCTCGAGGCACGCCCTGAAGACCGACGTGGCCGCCCCGCTCATGGGGTGCTCACGCAGCCGCCGCGCCATGCTGTCGATGTCGATGACGGCGTCGTCGACGAGGACCACGAGGGCCATCGCGAGACCGGCCAGGGTCATCGTGTGCACCGTGACGCCGCCGAAGTACAGCACGAGGCCCGCCGTCAGCAGCGACATCGCAACCACCACGGCGCCGATCAGCGCGGCGCGCCATTCGAAGAAGAAGGCGCCCAGGAGGAGGACGAGAAGGATCCCTCCGATCAGCAGGGCGCGGCCGAGATTGTCGAACGACGCCTCGATGAACGTCGCCGGGCGGTAGACCGAGGTGTCGATCTCCATGCCGTCCAGGCCAGGGCGCAACGCGTCGAGGGCCGCCTCGATCCCGCGCGTCACCTCGGGCGTGTTGGCCTCAGGGAACTTCTCGACGACGAGCAGGAGGCACGGCCCGTCACTGCAGACCGCGTCGCCGATCAGCGGCTGGTGGTCCTGCACGATCTCGGTGACCTCACCCAGGGTGAGCGGCCTGTCGCCTGAGAGCGCCGGCCCGCCGTCGGCCCCTTCGACCGGGACCTGCCCCAGCTCTTCGGGCGTCGAGATGGCCTGCTCGTGGAAGACGTGGAGCCGTTGGTTCACGGTGTCGATGAACCCGCCGGTTCCGGGCGACGACGCTTCCAGGAAGCTGAGCGGTGACACCTCCAGCGCGTTCCCCGTGGTGCTGATGACCTGGTCGAGCGAGACGTTCGCGGCCGCCAGCCGCCGCGGGTCCACCAGCACCTGTAGCTGCCTGTCCCGGAACCCCCAGATCGCCACGTTCGCCACGCCGTCGACCCCCACCAGCCGTGGGACGATCACCCACCGAGCGAGCAGCGACATCTCGATCGGCGACAGCTGGGCCGACGACAGCTTGACCATCGAGACCCGGCTCGTCGAGGACAACGGCTGCAGCATCTGAGGCGGCTTCGCCACCTCGGGCAAACCGGCCACCCCGACCGCCTGCGTGAGCCGCTCCGCCACGACCTGGCGCGCATCCAGCA
Organism: Egibacteraceae bacterium; assembly: GCA_050743205.1. Classification (GTDB taxonomy): domain Bacteria; phylum Actinomycetota; class Nitriliruptoria; order Euzebyales; family Egibacteraceae; genus JBOGED01. The sequence goes on from JBOGEA010000091.1 coordinate 14,175, forward strand.
GGCTGGTCCCGGGCTCGAAGGTCAAGACCACCGACGACAGGCCGGGCAGCGACGCCGACTCGATCTCTTCGAGGAACGCCACCCCGTTGAGCAGGTCCTGCTCGAGTGGGACCGTGATCAACTGCTCGACCTCTTCCGCGGACAGCCCGAGGGCCTCGGTCTGAACCTCGACCGTCGGTCGACTGAACTCGGGAAGGATGTCCGCTGGCATGTTGCCGAGCTGCGTGATGCCGAAGACCATGAGGCCGGCGGCCACGACGACGACCAAGCGCCGGAATTTCAGGCTCGACCCAATCATCCAACGCATTTCAGCTCCGAACATCGATATGGCAAAACAACCGAAATGCCAGACAGTGGATGACTCCGCGCCCTCGAGTCGTCAGACTCGTTGGATATGGTGGTTACGCGCACGGTGATATGGTTATGTCTGGGTCGTTCAGATAGCACCGAAGACCACATTCGCCCTGTGCGCAGCACCGCACGCCGTCCGTCAGCCCCCACCGACGACCCTATCCAATTTATGCAACTACACCCGTTCGAGCTTTCGACCGACTCCTGTTCGGTCCACGCTCGACTGATGATGGCAGTTTCCGCTTCCCCGATCACTGTGTCTACCCTGAAAGTGAAAGGCGCCCGCGCGCTCAGCCGGCACAAACCGGGGTGGTGTACACCTAAATATTTGGTAGGCGAACAGAGAATCGGGCGCCTCCCGCCGGGGCCGTGGACACGGTGACCGTGCCGCCATGCGCGGCGACCACGTCGCGGACGATCGCCAACCCGAGGCCAGCCCCGCCTGCGTCGCGGCCCCGAGCGTCGTCCAGCCGGGTGAAGCGTTGGAAGACCTCCTCGCGACGCTGTTCGGGGATCCCTGGTCCGTCGTCGTCGACGATGAGCACCGCGGCGCCGTCGTCCCGGGCGAGCGTCAGCGTGACCAGGCCGCGCGCGTGGCGTGCGGCGTTGTCGACGAGGTTTCGGACGACCTGCTCGAGCTGGTGAGCGTCGCCGAGGACTTGCGCGGGCTCGACCGCGGCGGTGTCGATGACCAGCCCGGTGGGAGCCTGCTCCCGGGCCCTGGCCACCACCTCGTCGACCAGGTCGTCGAGATCGACCGCCGCGCGCCGCGCGCCGGGATCGTCATCGGCATGCGCGAGCAGCAGCAGCTGCTCGGTCAACCGCTGGACCCGAAGCGTCTCGTCCAGCAGCTCACCGCTGACCTGCCGCCAATCCACCCCGCTCCGCGCCTCGCGCGCGGTCTCCAGCTGGGCTCGCAGGCTCGCGATCGGGCTGCGCAGCTCGTGAGCCGCGTCCCCGACGAACCGCCGCTGCCGCTGGGCGCTGAGTTCCAAGCGGTCGAGCATCGCGTTCATCGTGCGAGCCAGCCGGCCGATCTCGTCCAGCCGCGGGGGCTCGGGCACGCGCCTGGCCAGATGGCGCTCCCCGATCTCGTCGACCTCCCTGCGGATCGCCTCGACCGGCCGCAGCGTTCGCCCGACCACCACCCACATCACCGCGGACAGGGCGAGCACGAACAGCGGCAGCCCGAGGAACCCGAGCGTGAGCGCGGCGCTGACCGTGTCGAGGATGTCCTCCAACGGCACCGCGACGTAGACGGTCGCCGGACCCATCGGCGTCCGGGTCCCTCTCGCGACCACGCGGAAGTCCCCCTTGTCGACCGGCAGCCCGTTGACGGTCCAGACCTGCTCACGCCCTGGAGGGACCGAGGGCAGGCCGAGGGCAGGCTCTTCCTCGATGTTCTCGCTGGCCGCCAAGACCCGACGAGATGGGCCGACAACCTGTACCAACGCCTCGTCGTCGCCCGCGATGGCGATCGGGTGCGGCAGGCTGCCCTGCTCGGCGAGGGCGGACAGGTCACGCGCTCGCAGCCGGCCGGTCTGGACCGCGTTGCCGACGAGCGCTGTTCGCAGACTCTCGCCGAGCAGCAGCCCTCCTACGAGCAGCACGCCGGTCACGGCCGCCGCGGCCAGCACGACCATGCGCGACCGCAGCGAGGCGCGCCGCCAGGACCGCCGTCTACTCATCGGCGGCGCGGTACCCGTGGGTGCGGACGGTCTGGATGGTGTGGGTCCCGAACGGCGCGTCGACCTTGCGGCGGAGGTAACCGACGTAGACCTCCACGACGTTGGGGCCACGATCGAAATCGGCGCCCCAGACGTGGTCGAGGATTTCGTACTTCGACTTGGGCTCGCCGACGTTGCGCATCAGATACTCCAGCAGCGCGAACTCTCGCCGGGTCAGCTCGATCGGCGTCTCGCCCCGCCGGACGCTGCGCCGGGAAGGGTCCAGGACCAGATCGCCGACCCGTAGCTGGGCAGGCCGCTCGGGAGCGCCTCGCCGCAGCAGCGCGTTCAGCCGAGCGACGAGCACGACGTAGGAGAACGGCTTGCGCAGGTAGTCGTCAGCGCCCAGGTCCAGCGCGTCGGCCTCGTCGTACTCGCCGTCCTTGGCGGTCAGCATCAGGATCGGCGTCCACACACCCTCCGCCCTCAGCCGCTTGCACACCTCGTACCCGCTCATCTGCGGCAGCAGGATGTCCAGCACGATCACGTCGAACGCCTCGTCGCGCGCCAGCCAGAACCCCGCTTCGCCGTCGTGAGCGACCTCGACAGCGAAGCCGTGGTCCTCCAGGCCGCGCCGAACAGCAGCGGCCAGGCGCCGCTCGTCCTCGACCACCAGCACGCGCATCCCGGACCCCCTATCGCCTCCCGACGCTACACCCCACGCGCGGCGGGGCCGCTTAGGTCTGGGGTACAGGAAACCGTCAGATCCGACGGTTTCCCGCACCCTAACGACTCCCGAGTCCGTGTCACCTGCAGAAATCCGTCTCATCCGACGGTTTCCCGCACCCCAGACCGCGTCGTCGCCCGAGCATGCCCGTCGCACCCCAAGCGCAACGCCCGCACACGCGCGGTGGGACGCTGACAGGTACAGCGGGCCCAACCGCGGCTCGCGCGCAGCCGGTGCCGGTGCCCGCGCCTCGGCGAGGCCACCGTGAAATCCGCAGCCGCCGCCAGCCGGGCGGTCATTGGCGGTCCGGCGGGTGCAGCCGCAACCGCCCATCGGACCCCTGGCCCAGCCGCCACTTCCGCTCATGCGCATTCCCAAGCCGCTGCTGGCATGGCGGTCATTGCGGTCCGGCGGGTGCAGCCGCAACCGTCCGTCGGGCTCGCGGGCCAGCCGCCACTTCCGTTCATGCGTATTCTCAAGCCGCTGCCGGCCGGGCGGTCATTGGCGGTCCGGCGGGTGCAGCTGCCACCGTCCGTCGGGCTCTCGGCCCAGCCGCCACTTCCGTTCATGCGTATTCTCAAGCCGCTGCCGGC
>JBOGEA010000092.1:0-16963 GCA_050743205.1 Egibacteraceae bacterium
ACACACCTCAGATCCTCCTGCTGCTCACCCTCGGTGCGACAAACCCCCGATGAGCCGCGCCTGGCGGCATAGGTTTTCCGAACAGCGGCCGCAAGGCGCAGGCGCCGCTCACGCGCCGCGGCGTGCGCGAGCGGCCATCTCGCGCAGTCCCTCCGCGTTGACCACGTCACCGGCGGCGATCGCGGCGTCGGACTCATCAAGACGGCGCATGGTCGCGAGATCGGACAGGACCGCGATCGTCTCCTCCAGCGAGCGAAGATCCTCAGTGCTGATGACCGCGGCACCGCGACCGCGCCGCTTCACCACCACCCCGCTCGTGGTAGCGCTCCACCCGGTCGATGACCTCGGACAGCGTCGCCACCGGAAGTACCGTCACGACGAACAGCGGGCGAGGCGGGCGATCATGAGGGGTGGCGGTTCGGTGGTGTCGCCGCCGCGCTTGACGATCGCGCCAGCGTGGCCCATCTGCAAGCCCGCCACATAGGGGGCCCAGACGAGCGGCGAGAGGGGTCGGGACCCCCTATTCCGAGCCGAAGGCCCAGGCGAGAGCGGCGAGGAACTCCTCCTCCCACAGAAGAGGGTCGTGGCCGCAGACTCGCTCGCGGTGAACGTGCTCGACGCCGAGGCGCCGGAGGGTCGACCCACACCGGGACGCCCTCGCGGTCCCACCGCTCCCGCACGGCCTGCGCCGAGCAGGGGCGCCAGACACGCGCGACCTCCACCCCGTCAGGCAAGCCCTGCTCCGCCGCCCGCGACTCCGCCCGCCGCCGGTTCTCCGCGGCGATCTCTGCGCGGGTCTCGACCAGCGGCGGCACCCCGAGGGTCACGCGCTCCTCGTCTGCGACCGCGGGATCGACCTCATGCAGGCGCAGCTCGGAACCGTCCTCCCAACGAAGGGTGCCGTACCGCTGGCGCTCGTGGCGAAGGTTGCACAAGCGGTCGACGCAGCGGGCATAGCGCAGCCCCGCGCCTGACTCGCCCCGCTGGTGCGCCTGCCAGGCCTCGTCCCGCGCCGCCTCGAGCGCGTCGGCGTCCTTCAAGCGCTCGACATCGTCCTGGTTCCGCTCAGTCATCTGCCTCCATCATGCCGCCCACCCGGTGGAGTCAGCCGTCTCGGCGCTCACAGATGGGAGGGATCACCGACCAGCCAGATTCCGGCGTCGAGGGCCTCAGTGACGATTGGGTCGCCGCGGCGGCGGCGCGCCCGCCACTCGTCGGGGGTCCACACCGCCGGCTCCACGATCCAGGGGTACTCCCCAGCACCTCGAGTCGATCGGTCGCCCGGACGGGCAGCTGCTCGGCAACGACGAGCAGATCGATGTCGCTCGTGTCGATGAAGTCCCCCGAGCGACCGACCCGAAGCTCACCACCGCGCGAACACCCAGTCCCGGGTCGAGCTGCTCGGCGACCGCCCGCGCGGTATCCACAAGCCGCGCGCGCAAGCCTCCGACGTGCCACCACCTCCGCGGCTGTGACCACCGCCTGTCCTCTCAACCAGCGTCGACTTCGGACGGGGACTCCTCGGACGCCGCGCGCCGCAGCTCGCCATCATCCAGCCCCTGCCTCGGCGGAGGACCGGGACGATCGCGCGCAAGAACTGGACATAAAAGGTCAGACACTTCGCATTCGCAGATGTCTGGTTCGAACGTGGCGCTTGTGTTGGCGGGGGTGCTGGGCCTGGCCCGGCTGGCCGGCGCGGGGGCCCGGCAGCGCCGCTGGATCGGCCTGGCGGCGCTGTGCTGGTTCGCGCTGCTCGTGCGCGCCGAGCCGTCGGTGCTGCGCGCGAGCGTCATGGCCGCGCTCGTCCTGCTGGCCGGCATGATCGGGCGCGGCCTGGACCCGCCCTACACGCTGGCCGTGGCGGTCACGCTGCTGCTGCTCACCGACCCGGCGCTGGCCGGGCAGCTCGGGTTCGGGCTGTCAGTGCTGGCCACCGCAGGGGTGCTGGTGCTCGCGCCTCCGCTCGCCGGGCGCCTGCCCGGTCCACGCCCGTTGCGGCTGCTCGTCGCGGCGAGCCTGGGCGCGCAGCTCGGCGTCGCGCCGCTCCTCATGCGGCTTGAGGGCGCCCTGCCGCTCGCCACGCTGCCGGCGAACCTCATCGCGGTGCCCGCGGCCGGGGTCGCCTCGGTGATCGGGGCCGCCGCCGCGCTGGTCGCGCAGGTCTGGACCGCGGCGGGTGGGGTGGTCGCGGCGCTCGCGGGCCCGCCGCTCGCGGTGGTCCTGTGGGCGGGGCAGCGCTTCGCGGACGGCGTTCGGCTCGGCCTGCGGGACCTGGTCATCCCCGCCGCAGTCGGCCTCGCGCTGGCTGTCCTCGCCCGCTGGCGGGAGCGCGGGCGCGGGCGCGCGCTGCGGTTGGCTGTCGCCGCGGTGGCCGTCGTCGCGGCGTTGGGCATGCTGCCCATGCTGCGCTCCGCTGAGGCGCCGCCGGCGCTGACGCTGACCGCGCTGGACGTCGGGCAGGGCGACGCGCTGCTGGTCGAGGCTCCGCCGGGCGCGCGGATGCTCGTCGACGGGGGACCGGATCCCCGGCTCGCGCTCCGGCACCTGCGCGCACGGGGGATCCGGCGGCTCGACGCGGTGGTGTTGACCCACCCACACGCCGACCACAGCGGCGGGCTGCCCGCGGTCTTGGCCTCGCTTCCTGTCGGCGTGCTGCTCGTGGGTCCGGCGCCACTCAACCGGCTGACCGAGGTCGCGCCGTCGGCGGTCACGACCTACCAGACCGCCGCGGCCAGGCACATCCCGATCGAGGCGGTCACGGCGGGCCAGCGCTTCACGCTCGGGTCGGCGGGGGTCGATGTGCTCGGCCCGCCCGGCGACGGCTCCCTCGGCGATCAGGCGAACGAGAACTCACTGATTCTTCGCGTCTCGGGTGACGGCGGCAGCATCCTGCTCACCGGCGACGCCGAGGCCGTGGCGCAGACCCGGCTGCTCCAGCGGCCGGACCGCCTCCGCGCGACGGTCCTGAAGGTGCCCCACCACGGGGGCTCGACGAACGCGCCGGGGTTCTTCGAGGCGGTCGGCGCCGAGGTGGCGGTGATCAGCGTCGGCGCGGACAACGACTACGGCCACCCCGCCCCGGCGGTGCTCGCCGCGCTGCGGGGCGCGGTCGTGCGCCGCACGGACACCGACGGCAGTGTCAGCGTGGCGCTCACCCCCGCCGGCCCGCGCGTGGACGGACGATCAGCGATAGCTGATGCTCACCACCGCGATGCCACGGCCGCCGATGCGCCTCGTGGCGGGCCCGGGGCAGCCCATCGGCGACAGCACGTGGGACGCCTACGCCGTCGGTTGCGCCGGCGTCCGCATGCTGCGTTGGCCGGCGCCAGGGCCACGCCGCGTCGGGTTCCGCTCAGCGATCAGGTCGCCTCGCCCGCGGTCGATATGGTGCGGGTTCTTCTGGTTACGTGGCCGTGAAGGTGGTGTGCATGCCCTCCGCGAAGTGCACGCCCGTGTCGCCGGTGATGTTGCAGAACAGGACGTAGGTTCCCGGCGCCATCTCGAAGGCCGCGGTCTCGGTGGTTTCGGGGGCGAACTCTTCGATCTCGCCGATGAATGATCCCTCAGGGAGCGCCTGCTCGTCGACGGAGCCGTCCGACGCCGTCGGCAGGTCCTCGACGCTGTCCGCCAGGGCGATGTAGAGCTCGTGGGGGACGCTGCCCCCGTTCGTCGTCTCGAACGCGATGATGCCCCCGGCCACCTCGATCGGGTCTGGCGTGACCGTCCACTCAGCCAAGGTGACCGCCACGGTCACATCAGCGGTGGCGGGGTCGATCGTCGGCTCCTCCGTTCCCGACGCTGAGCCGCTGGCGGAGCCCGATGCGCTGGCCGACCCGCTCGCGCTCGCCGAGCCCGGCGACTCTGAGTCGATCTGGCGCACCTGCGCGCCGTCGTCGGTGCCGCACGCCACCGCCATCAGCATGATCGGCACAATCGCCGCGGCAAGGTGCCATCGGACCCTGTTGCTCATTTCCCGCACTCCTTTTACCTTGTCACCCCTGCTTAAGGACAGCCTAACGGATCAGGTGCCGCTGAGGGCCGCAAGTTCGTCCGCCGCCGTCAGGAAGGCCTGCGACCAGCGGTTCTGCTGTGTCAGCGGTGGGGTGAGGCGCTCGACGATCTCCTCGCGCAGGCTGCGGGGCAGGGCGAACTCGTCGCGTGGCTGGACGCCGAAGCACGCCTGCCGATCGTCGGCCGGCCGGGTGAACCCGTCGGGCTCGGCGACGGCCACGATCGCGACCTCGGCGCCCCACTGGCGCACGAACGCGCCGCCCGCGCGGAACGCCTCGCCGCAGTTCGCGGCATCGGTCTCGTAGGTCAGCGCGACGATGTCGAGGCCCTGCTGCTCGCCGATCGCCCGCAGCCGGTCGGCGACCTGGCCGTCGAGGAGCCCGGCGAGGTCCAGGACCTGCTGGCCGGGCTGGCGGGGCGGAATCTCGACCTGGATCGGCGGCTCGCCGCAGGCGTTCAGAGCGGCCAGAAGCAGCGCGACCGCGAGACTACGGCGCATCCAGGGCCTCCCGCAGCCGGCGGATCGGGCCCTCCAGGCGGTGCTCGGCCTGCAGCTTGTCCAGCCGCGCGTCGTCGCGCGCGGAGTCGGAGGTCACCAGCCCGACGTCGGTGCGGACCGGCACGACCGCGCGCATCGCGGCGAGGTAGGCGGCGGCGTCGCGGAGCGCCGCGGCCAGGCGCGGCGTCTGCGTCGGGGCGTCGGCGAGCAGGTCGTCCAAGCTGGGATAGCGAGTGACGAGGGCGGCGGCGGTCTTCTCGCCCACGCCCCTGACGCCGGGCAGCCCATCTGAGGGATCGCCGCGCAGCGTCGCGAAGTCCGCGTATCGCGCCGGCGGGATGCCGTACTTCGCGAGGACGCCCGCCTCGTCGTACCGCGCCAGTTGCTTGACGCCTTTCAGAGTGAACAGCACGCGCACCGCGCCGTCGCGCACGAGCTGGATGAGGTCGCGGTCACCGGTCACGATGTCGGCGCGGTCGGCGTCGCCCAGTTGGGCGCACAGCGCGCCGATCGCGTCGTCGGCCTCCCAACCGGGCGCGATCACGACCGGCTGGCCCAGCGCGTCGAGGACCTCGCGCAGCAGGTCGAACTGCTCGCCCAGCCCGTCGGGGTCAGGCGCCCGCTGCGACTTGTAGCCGGGGTAGGCCGCAACCCGCGGGGCGGGGCGCCAGTCGTCGTCGAAGACGTGGAGCACCTCGTCGGGTCGCAGGTCCGACACGAGCGACGCGGTCATGTCCAGGTAGCCCCGCACCGCGTTCACCGGCCGCCCGCCAAGGCCGGTGATGCTCGTGGGCAGCGCGAAGAACGCCCGGTACGTGAGGCTGGACGTGTCCAACAGCAGCCGGTAGGCCATGGCGCGCAAGCCTAGCCGGAGGTTGTGTGGCGGATACGCGCTGCATGGAGTCTGTTGCAGAATCAACGGGAGTGGCTCTCGGGAATGGCGAGTGCCGCGGGCCGTGGGTGCCTTTGGGCCAGCCGCACTGCAGGTTTCCTCCGTATTCGCCAGGATTGCTGCCGGTCATGTGCGCGCTGTTGGGTTTGAGGGGCAGCTTTCCCTCGTATTCGCCAGGATTGCTGCATCTTTGGCCTGAGCGCCCCGACTGGCGGGCCCGTGAGATTTTACAACAGCCTCCATGCTGCGCGGATCCAGCACACAATTTCCCACCAGGGGAGCCCGGCCTGACGGCATGGTCCGGCACAGGGCGCCTACCATGCGGACTATGACTGACACGATCGTGTGGATCACCGGGGCGTCGTCGGGGATCGGGGCGGCGCTCGCCGAGACCGTGCCGTTCGCCGACGCGCATGTCATCGACGTCTCGCGCTCGGGCGGCGCCCCGGGAGGGGCGGAGCACCTGCCCGCCGACCTCTCCGACCCTGCGGCGTGGGCGGCGGTCGAGGCTCACCTGCACGCGCGGCTCGGCGTCTTCGCCGGGAAGCGCGCCGTGCTCCTGCACTGCGCGGGGACGCTGGAGCCCATCGGGTTCGCCGGCGAGGTCGACTCCGCCGCCTACCGCCGCAACGTCGCGCTGAACTCGGCGGCGCCGCAGGCGCTGGGCCACGCGTTCCTCGCCGCCTCCGCCGAGCTGAGCTGCGAGCGCCGTCTCATCCTCATCTCCTCGGGCGCCGCGAGGACCCCCTACGAGGGCTGGTCCAGCTACTGCGCCGGAAAGGCCGCCGTGGACCAGTGGGTGCGCGTCGCTGGTGCCGAGCAGCGGCGCCGACCGAATGGCTGCCACGTGCTCGCGGTCGCCCCAGGCGTCGTCGCGACCAGGATGCAGGAGCAGCTGCGCGGCATGGACGAGGCCGACTTCCCTGCGGTCGCCGACTTCCGCGAGCTGCACGAGACCGGCGCGCTGAGAGATCCCAAGGACGTCGCGCGGGACATCTGGGCCCTGCTCGACCGCGGCCTGCCCTCCGGCGCCGTCGTCGACCTGCGAGATCTGCCGCAATGACCCCGTTCGACCCGCCCATCGTCCCGATGGAGGCGCGGGTCCGCGCCCAGCTGCCAGACCCACCCGGCTGGGCCTACGAGCCCAAGTGGGACGGGTTCCGGGCGATCGCCTGGGGTGGGCTGGGCCGGCTCGACAGCCGTAAGCAGCGGCCCCTGCTGCGCTACTTCCCCGAGCTGGCGCCAGCGCTGGACGCCCTGCCCGCCGGCGCGGTCGTGGACGGCGAGGTCGTCGTCGTGGTGAATGAGGCGACCGACTTCGACGCGCTGGCGAACCGCATCCACCCTGCGGAGAGCCGGATCCGCCTGCTCGCCGAGCAGACCCCCGCGGAGCTGGTCGCCTTCGACCTGCTCGCGCTCGACGGCGTGGATCTGCGGTCCCGCCCGTTCGCCGAGCGGCGGCAGCGCCTCGAAGCGCTCGCGGCCGGACTCCCGGCCCCCTGGCATCTCACGCCGTCCACGCCGGACGTCGGCGTGGCGGCGCGGTGGTTCACCGAGTTCGAGTCCGCGGGCTGCGACGGGATCGTCGCGAAGCTGGTGGACGGCGAGTACGTTGAGGGTGAGCGGGCGATGGTCAAGGTGAAGCATCGCCGCACTGTCGATGTCGTGATCGGCGGGTACCGGGAGCACAAGGACGGCGGGAAAATCGGCTCGCTGCTGCTCGGCCTGTACAACGTGGCCGGTCAGCTGCACTTCATCGGCCACTGCTCGGGCTTCGGCGACGCCGACCGCGTCGCGCTGCTCGGGCGGCTGCTGCCCCTGCGCGAGGCCTCAAGTTTCGGCGAGGACGCCCGAGCCCCCGGGGGCCCCAGCCGCTGGTCCGGCGGCAAGGATCTATCCTGGATCCCTGTCCGCCCCGAGCTGGTCTGCGAGGTCAGCTACGACCAGCTCACCGGCGAGCGGTTTCGCCACGCCACCCGCTTCGAGCGCTGGCGCCCTGACAAAGATCCACCTGATTGCACGCTTGACCAGCTCGAGCGCCCCGAGGGTCCGGTCTTCGCGGACGTGGTCGCCAGCGGCGCGAGCTGACCCTATCAACAGGAGTACACGAATGGCCTATGACGTTCCCGGGCGCGCTGACCAGCTCAGCGACGACCTGGTCGCGCGATGGAACGACACGGTGCGGGCCGCGTATGAGCAGCTGGAGCCGAATTTCGGCAGCCGCTTCTTCGCGCTGGACCCCAGTTCCGTGCAGGGCGCCGGCCCGGCTGTGGTGAAGTGGTTCGGCGACCCCGCCGAGCCGAATTTCTGCATCAACCCCGAGGCGGCCCAGAAGCTCTCCGACTGGGGCATCCGTGGCCGCCACGAGCTGCAGAACGAGTACTGCGAGTACCACACGGTGACACAGCCGGACACCACTGGCCGGCTGCGGCCCAAGCGGGTCCAGATCACGACGGAGCTGCGGGAGTACTGGGTGACCCTGGCGGCAGAGGATCCCGACGCCGTCCGCTCGCTCGCCGCGGGCATCCTCGGGTTCGAGCCGTCCTGGCAGGACCTCTACGGCGTGGCCAACCCGGCCAGCCTGTCACCCCAGCGGCGCAGGGTGGCGTTCTCCCGGATGGTCGCCGGCCACGGCAACGACAACACGCTGGCCCAGGCGGGTGTGCCGGCGCAGCCGGTGGGTCCGCTCAACACCGAGCACGCGCTGTTCATGACCCACCCGATCAACGGCCTCGACGACCTGCTCTACATCGTGATGTTCGGGGCCAAGCCCTACGCGCGGCGGACGTCGGCGGGCTTGGAGCCGGCCACGCGGGAGCAGATCTTCCGGCAGTTCGGCGTCGAGCACCTGGCCTGCCGGCACGCCGACCCCGCCGCCGCGCTCGGGGCGCATGCCGCAGTCTATAACGGCCAGCCGGTGGCCTTCGCGAACCCGCTCGGGATGTACATCCAGAGCTTTTCGGACTTCGTGTTCCTCTACCAGGACAACCCGATTCCGCAGAGCTGGGTGCGCTTCAGCCGCGGCGAGCCGGGCATGCACCAGCGGCTCGAGTTCGGCCCGGGCGACGAGGACGACGCGTTCCTCGACGACATCCAGCTGGCCCGGGGGGACGCCGTTGAGCCGGTGACCGGCGGCTACCAGGTCGTCCAGCAGCTGGAGGTCGGCCCGAACGCCGTCGCGGGCGCGCCGACCCAGGTCGGGGACAGGGAGTATGAGGTGCTCACCGCGAGCCCGGCCCCCATCCGCTGCCAGGAGGCCAGCATCTGCCGGGATATACGGCGGCTGGAGGACGAGCTCGAGGCCAGCCAGCCGCTGGTGCGCGTCGCGCCCCGCACCATGGGACGGCCGGGGGCGTAACCCGATGGCGGCACTCCAAGAGGGCATCTCCCACGCTCCGGGCCAGAGGCCCGGAGCGTTCTTCACCATCCTCTTCCTCCGCGCCGCCCCGGCCTGCACCGCCGCACAAGTCGGGCAGGCGCTCGGCGAGCTGTGGCGGGTCTACCAGGGGCTCAAAGCCGGCAACGTTCGGGAACTGCCCGGCCATCCGGTCCCCGCGGGCGCGCTCACCGTCCTGGTGGGATACGGCCCGAAGGCGTTTGCGCTCACCGGAGCGGGGCGCCCGCTGCCGGCCGATCTCGGCTCCCAGTCCCGGTTCCGCTCGCCGCTGCCCACCGGTGGGGGACCGCTGCTGGTGGGCTCGGGCCTGCGCTACGGCGATGACGTGCGCGCCAACCTGGCCACCGAGGAGATCGCGGTCCAGCTGATCGCCGACACGCAGCTGGCCACCAGCCGGGCGGTGGTCGAGACCTGGCGGACGCTCGCGGCGCTCACCGACCCGCGGACGGGCATGGCGCCGCTGCTGCTGACCAGCTTCTACAGCGGCTTCCAACGCGACGACGGGCGCAGCTGGATCGACTTCCACGACGGTGTGTCCAACATGGACAGCCGCGAGCGGGAGGGCGCGATCGCGATCAAACCGTCGGGAACGCCGGAGGACGGCTGGACGGAGGGCGGCAGCTACCTGGCTTTTGTACGGGTCGCGGTCGATCTGGCCAGCTGGGACGCGCTCACCCGTGACCAGCAGGAGCTGCTCGTCGGCCGTGACAAGCTGACCGGCTGCCCGCTGCGGGCGGTGGGCGCTGACGGCCGGCCGGTCGTCCAGCCCGGCTGCCCGGTCGCGGGCACCGGCGAAGCGATCGAGCCGGGGGTCAACCAGGGTAACCAAGCGTTCCGTGAGCCGGCGGCGGTCAGCGACCCGGTCGTTCGGCAGAGCCACGTGCAGCGGGCCAACCACCACGAGCGGCCGGTGAACTCCCGCAACAGCCTGCGGGTCTACCGCCAGGGCTACGAGTTCCTCGAGTCCTTGGAGCAGGCCCCGGGCTTGCGTCCGGGCCTGAACTTCGTCAGCTTCCAGGACACCCCCGAGCGCCTGTTCCGCATGTTGACGCAGGCCACCTGGCTGGGCCGCACGAACTTCGGCGGCGACCCCGACCGCCAGTTGCCCGGCATCGACCGCCTCCTGACCGTCCGCGCCGCCGGCGTCTACCTCGCCCCACCCGTGGTCGACGGCGAGCCCTTCCCCGGCGCCACCATCCTCCTTGGCCAATGAAAGACGCGCTGGTTGAGATCGTGCCGTATGACCCGTTGTGGCCGGGGCGGTTCGAGGCGGAGCGGGAGGGCCTCGCCGAGGTGCTCGCGCCGTGGCTCGACGGCGGGATCCATCACGTCGGCAGCACCGCCGTGCCCGGGCTGGCCGCCAAGCCCGTGATCGACATCATGGCCGGGGTGCGCGACCTGGACGAGGCGCGGGCCGCGATCTCACCGCTCGCCGCGCTCGGCTACGTCAACGCGCCCTACCGCGACTGGCTCGTGTGGTTCTGCAAGCCGCACTTCTCCCATCGCACCCACCATCTGCACCTGGTGGAGCCGCGTCACCCCGAATGGGCGGCGCGGCTGGCGTTCCGCGAGATCCTGCGCAAAGATCATCGGGCCGCCGCCGACTACCAGCGCCTGAAGGAGCACCTCGCCGCGCGGTTCCGCAACGACCGCGAGGCCTACACGGACGCCAAGACCGACTTCATCCGCTCCACGCTGGCGTCACGCTGATCAGGCCGTCGAGGCGATCAGCAGCGCAGGATCGCGTCCTTGGGAACACCCCACCGCATGAGGTCGTCGGGGTCGCTCGTGACCACCCGCGCGCTGCGTCCGAGCGTGAGGCCAAAGGGGCTGCGCGCGGCCCGACGAGTCATGGGCGGGAGGGGCGGGGGCGCGCAGGTTGACGGCAGTTGTGTGCTGGATCCACGACGTATACGTCGCGGATCCAGCGACCCACCCACCCAGAGGACGTGACTCGCGACGCCCGCGGCGCTCCTGCTGAGCCGACCAGGCCTGGCTCGTCGCTCGCTTCATGCCGCGCTACACTCGGGCTCCCGCGCTATGGCGTGCGTGCGCCTGTGCGGTCATCGTTCTTCATGTGACGTAGGAGTGGTTCGGCATGGCGAAGCAGATTGCGCTTGCGGCGCAGCCCCGCGCTGGCAGCGGGAAGGGTGAGGCGCGCAAGCTGCGGCGTGCCGGGCGCGTGCCGGCGATCGCGTACGGGGCGGGCATGGAGGCCACGCCCCTGTCAGTCGATGCGCTGGCGCTTTATCACGTCCTGCACACCGGGGCCGGCGACAACGCCGTGATCTCGCTCGACCTCGACGGGGCGCCCCAGCTGGTGCTCGCCCGCGAGATCCGGCGGCACCCCGTGCGCCGAGATGTCATGCATGTCGACTTCGTCGTGGTGCAGCGAAACGTCGAGGTCGAGGTTGAGGTCCCAATCGTGCTGGAGGGTGAGGCTCCCGGCGCGCAGGAGGGGGGCGTGTTCAGCCAGGAGCTGTACACCGTGCATGTCCGGGTGCTGCCGCTGCAGGTGCCGGAGCAGATCACCTGCGACGTCTCTGCCCTGCAGATCGGCGGCGTCCTTCGACTCGCCGACCTCGTCCTGCCCTCCGGCGTCGAGGTGCTCGACGACCCCGAGCGCGCGGTCTGCAGCGTCTTTGCCCCGACGGCTGAGGTCGAGGGCGCGCAGGAGGCTGAAGAGGAGGCGTAGCGTGGGGCTGCTTTCACGGCTCGCGCACCGCGCCGCACCGGAAGTGGCGTCCGATCCTGGTGTTTCGCGATGGCTTGTGGTCGGTCTCGGCAACCCGGAGTCCGAGTACGGCGGCACCAGGCACAACCTCGGCGCGGACGTCGTACGCCTCCTCGCGGGCCGGCTGGGCGCGTCGCTGAAGGCGCACAAGGCCTCCGCCCAGGTCGCTGACACCTTCGACCGGGCCGGCGGGACGCCGCTCTCGCTCGCGGTGCCCTTCGGCTACATGAACGACTCGGGCGGGCCGGCGCAGCGCCTGGCGGCGTTCTACAAGATCCCGCCGGATCGCCTCGTCATCGTCCATGACGAGATCGACCTGGCGTTCAGCGTGCTGCGGCTGAAATTCGGCGGCGGCACCGCCGGGCACAACGGGCTCAAGGATGTCCAGCGGGCCCTCGGCACGCCCGACTTCTACCGTGTCCGGCTGGGAGTCGGCCGGCCTCCGGGCCGCCAGGACCCCGCCGACTACGTCCTGCGCCGCTTCTCCGCCAAAGAGCGCGAGGAGATCGACGTCACCGTCGAGGAGGCCGCCGACGCGCTCCTCATGCTGATCGCCGACGGCCTGGAAGCCACGCAGAACCGCTACCACTGAGGCCGGTCCCGCACGGGCATCTCGCACGCGAGCCCGAGGACGACCGCTGTGCGCGGGTTCACAGCTCGGAGTCGAACTGTTCGGCAACCACCGCCTCGGCGCGCTCGACCAACACCCGGGCGTGCCGCAGCGCCGTCGACGCCTCTTGTGGAGGGATGTCGTCCATGCCGTACGCGGCTTCGTCCTTCCATCCCAGAAGGCGCCGAAGGTGGCGCTCAACGGCTGGTTCGGCCTGTCCGAGCAAGGTGACGGCCTCGCTGTGCGCCTGAGCGCGGCTGTATTTGCCGAGCTTGATGCAGCAGATCGCGTCCGAGGCCCCAATGCCGGCGGCTACCGCTGCATTCGCCGCGCCGTTGTGCAAGCCACCAGATTGCGCGACTTCTGCGATCTCCAAGAATTCGCGTGCTTTGGCGAGGCGTCGACGTGCCTCGTGCGCGCCGCCGGGTCGAGTGCGCAGCGTCATGCCACGTTCTCCTGAGCTTGGCTGAGCAGTTCGTGCAACGGACGGCCCCACAACAGGATGCTGTCATGCAAGACGTTCTCGACGAATTCAGGCCTGCATGCTTGCAGCTTCGCGGGGGTCCAGTCAAACATGCTGGTGGGGTTGCCTGTCAGTTGGTAAAGACCGATGAAGAGGTCGGAAGCGTCGGCCCACCACTGATCATCGTCGTCATCCTCGTTTATGTGGGGGGGGCGGATGACGAGCAGGTCGATGTCGCTGTCGACGTCGCCGTCGCCGCGGGCGGTCGAGCCGAACAGGACCACGGACAGTGGGGGAGTGGCCCAACCGGCGACCCGCTCCCGCACGAACGACCGGAGGGTGGCCGGCAGATCGGCGAGCGCGAGGACGAGGTCGGCGGCGATGTGCTCGCGGACCAGCCAGTAGTAGACCGCCGAGCGGGTCTCGTGGGCGCGGACGAGGCCGTGGGCCTCCAAGTCGTGGAGCACGAGCGCCGCGCCGCGCTGAGAGACCCCGGCGCGGCGCGCGACCTCGCGGCCCGACAGCTGCTCGGTCGCCCGGGCCAGCGCGGTGAGCACCTTGCCTCGTACGCCGGGGGCCAGCACGGACAGGGGCAGCGACACATCCATGGCGACTACAATACTATGCACGTGCCTCGCTTTGCTGAACCTCGCCCGCCGCGCCACGATAGGGCTATGTCCCCTCCTTCTTCTGGGCCGCTTGCCGCGCTGCTCGCCCCCGGGCGTGAGCCGCTTGAGGACCTGGCGATCCCCGGCCCGGTGAGGGTCGCCCCGCCGCTGCGGGCATATGCGCTGGCGCTGATCGCCGAGAGGCGGGCGCCGCTGCTGGTGGTGACGCCGACGGAGCGGGACGCCGAGGCGTTGGCGGCGGACCTCGGTGCCTTCCTCGGGCGGACCGCGGTGTTCCCGCCGTGGGAGACGCTGCCGCACGAGCGTCTGTCGCCTCAGGCGGCGACGGTGGGGGAGCGCCTGCGGGTGCTGGACCGGTTGCGGGCGGGGGAGTTGAACGCGGTCGTGGCGCCGGTCCGCGCGCTGGTGCAGCCGATGGACCCGCGTTTGGCCGAGCGCGAGCCGGTCCGCCTGGACGAGACCTACGCCGGGGGGCTCGACGGGCTGGTGGAGCAGCTCGCCGCGCTGGGCTACACGCGCGCGACGCTGGTGGAGCGGCGGGGGGAGTTCGCCGTGCGCGGGGGGCTCATCGACGTGTTCCCCTCCGCGGCCGACCATCCGGTGCGCGTGGAGTTCTGGGGCGACGACGTCGATTCGCTCCGCACGTTCGCGGCTGCGGACCAGCGCAGCCTGAAGTCGGTGGAGCATGTCGTCATCGACGCCGCGCGTGAGCTGGTCCTGGACGCCGAGACGGTGGACACCGCGCGGCTGCTCGCCAAGCGGGTGCCGGCGCTGGCCGAGCAGTTCGGGCTGCTGGCCGACGGGGTCGCGTTCGAGGGCGCGGAGGCGCTGGTCACGACGCTGCATCCCACCCCCGCCTACCTGCCTGACTTCTTCCCGCCCTCGGCCGGGATGGCGATCGTCGACCCTGTCCTGGTCGCGGACCGCGCCGGGGATCTCAAGCGGCAGGCCGAGGAGCTGCTCGTCGCCGGCTGGGAGATCCCCCTGGGCCAAGAGGCTGGGTTCGCCGACTGGGAGGCGGTCGAGCGCAGGGCGCGCGGCGGCGTGTGGCGCCTGGACGCATTGACGGGCGACCCAGATGCCACCAGTGTTCCCGGCCTGGGCTGGGACTCGTTCCGCGGGGACGTCGAGGCGGCCAGCGCCCATGTGCGCCGGTTGGCGGGCGAGGGCACGACGGTGATCCTGACGACCGTGGGCCACGGTCCCGCGCTCCGGCTGGCCGAGGTGCTGCGGCAGGAGGGTGTCGCCGCCCCCGTCCGGGAGCGCGCCGCCTTCAACGACACGATCGCGATCGTCGAGTCCACGCTGCGCGAGGGCTTCCACGCGCCGCGATTGGGCGTGGCCGTGCTCGGTGAGTGGGATCTGTTCGGCCCGCGCCGCGGTCGCGCCGCCCGTCGCCTGCCCAGCCGCAGGGCGGCGGGCGAGACGGTGCTCGACCTGGCGCCCGGCGACCCGGTCGTGCATCGGGTGCATGGGGTGGGCACCTACGTCGGCATTGTGACCAGGCGGATCAAGGGGCCCGCCAGCGCCGTGACGGGTCAGGCGGCGGGCACGGTGACCAGGGATTACGTCGTGTTGGAGTATGCGGGGGAGGACCGGCTGTATGTCCCCAGCGACCAGGTCGACGCGATCGCGAAGTACGTCGGGGGAGAGCAGCCGCGTGTGATGCGGCTGGGCGGCGCCGACTGGGAGCGGGCCAAGGGCAGGGTGCGCAAGGCCGTGCGCGAGATGGCGGGCGAGCTGACCCGCCTGTACAAGGCGCGGATGCGCGCGCCGGGTCACGCGTTCAGCCTGGACACGCCGTGGCAGCAGGAGTTGGAGGACGCCTTCCCCTACACCGAGACCCCCGATCAGGTCGCGGCGATCGACGAGGTCAAGGGCGACATGGAGGCGCCGCTGCCGATGGATCGGCTGATCTGCGGCGATGTCGGGTTCGGCAAGACCGAGATCGCGGTGCGCGCGGCGGCCAAGGCGGTGTTCGACGGCAAACAGGTCGCGGTGCTGGTCCCCACAACGCTGCTCGCCCAGCAGCACGGCGAGACGTTCTCCGAGCGTTTCGCGGGGTTCCCTGTCGAGGTCAAGGTCCTGAGCCGGTTCGCGTCTGTGGCCGAGCAGCGCGGGATCCTCGACGGCCTGTGCGCCGGGACTGTCGACATCGCGGTCGGCACGCACCGCCTGCTCAGCGCTGATGTGCGGTTCAAGGACCTGGGCCTGGTCGTGGTGGACGAGGAGCAGCGCTTCGGGGTCGGCCACAAGGAGCGGCTCAAGCAGCTGCGCACAGAGGTCGACGTGCTCACGATGACGGCGACGCCGATCCCGCGGACGATGGAGATGGCGATCGCCGGGATCCGCGACATGTCCACGATCGACACGCCGCCCGAGGACCGCCAGCCCGTCGTCACGCATGTCGGCGCCTTCGACGAGCGGATGGCCGCGCTGGCCGTGCGGCGTGAGCTGCTGCGCGAGGGCCAGGTGTTCTGGGTGCACAACCAGGTGGCGACGATCGACCAGGCGGCGGCGCGGGTGGCGGAGCTGGCGCCTGGCGCTCGGGTGCGCATCGGGCATGGGCAGATGGCCGAGGCGCAGCTGGAGCAGGTGATGATCGGGTTCTGGCAGCGTGACTACGACGTGTTGGTGTGCACGACGATCATCGAGTCGGGGTTGGACATCCCGAACGCGAACACGCTGGTGATCGAGCGCGCCGACCTGCTCGGCCTGGCGCAGCTGCACCAGCTGCGCGGCCGTGTGGGCCGGGCGGCCGACCGCGGCTACGCCTACCTGTTCTTCCCCGAGCACGTCTCGATGACGGAGGAGGCGTACAAGCGGCTGGAGACGGTGGCGACGTTCACCCGTCTGGGGTCGGGGCTGTCGATCGCGTTGCGGGATCTGGAGATCCGGGGGGCGGGCAGCCTGCTGGGCGGGGACCAGTCCGGCCACGTGGCGGCGGTGGGGTTCGACGCGTACGCGCAGCTGATGGCCGAGGCGGTGGCCGAGCTGCGGGAGGGCCGCCCGGCCCAGCCTGAGCCGGAGATCAGGATCGACCTGCCGGTCGACGCGCACATCCCCAAAGACTGGATCGCGGAGGAGGGCCTGCGGCTGGAGGCGTACCGCAAGATCGCGGCGGTGCGCGACGCCAGGGGCGTCAAGGCGGTCCGCGCCGAGCTGGCGGACCGGTACGGGCCGCTGCCCGAGCCGGCGGCGCAGCTGCTGGCGGTGGCGGCGCTGCGGGCGGCGGCGCGGCGGTGGGGCGTCACCGAGATCACCACGACGCCGCGGCGGACGGTGCGGGTGACGCCGGTGATGCTGGCCGACTGGCAGGAGGTGCGCCTGCGGCGCACCGACCCGACCGCCGTCTACAACCCCGCGGCGGGCGCGTTGGAGCTGCGCATGCCGCGCACGGGCGACCTGGTCGGCTTCACCGCCGAGCGGCTCGCCGCCATCCTCTCCCCCCACCGCCCCGCAGCGGGCCTCCCCGCGCCGAAAGCGCGGTGAGCGGTACGCGCGTGCTGGATCCACGCGGGGCAGCCCGCCCAGTGGCCGGCGTAGAACAGACCGCCTGAGGCTTGCCCAGCAGCGTCCAAGCAGCGGCGATGTCAGGCTCCTATCACCCTCACAGTCGAGCCAGGTCGTTGCCGACCCGCAAACGCTAACGGGGCTTCGCCCCGGCCCGACGAGTCATGGACGGGAGGGGCGGCAGCGCGCGGAGTTAGCCGCAGTTTTGTGGGGGG
>JBOGEA010000093.1:0-16756 GCA_050743205.1 Egibacteraceae bacterium
TAATGGCGGGCACCCGTCTCATACTCCACATGCGCCACCGCGATCGTGATCCCCCGCGCCCGCTCCTCAGGCGCCTTGTCGATCTGATCGAACGGCGTGAACGCAACCTTCGGATCACGCTTGTGCAACACATTCGTGATCGCGGCGGTCAACGTCGTCTTGCCATGATCGATATGACCGATCGTCCCGATGTTCAAGTGCGGCTTCGTCCGCTCAAACTTCGCCTTGGCCATCGACTTTTCTCCTCATGCCCTACTCGCCACGAACCTTCGCGACGATCTCTTTAGCCAGAGAGGCAGGGACCTCTTCATAGCCACTGAACTGCATCGTGTAAGTAGCCCGACCCTGCGTCTTGGAACGCAGATCGGTTGCATAGCCGAACATCTCAGCAAGCGGTACCAGCGCGTTGATCACCTGGCTGTTGCCGCGCTGGCTCATTGCCCCAACATGGCCCCGCCGGGCTGTGAGGTCACCGATGACGTCGCCCAGGTAGTTATCTGGCGTGACGACCTCGACAGCGAAGATCGGCTCAAGCAGGACGACCCCGGATTTGCGGGCAGCTTCCTTTAACGCCATCGATCCCGCGATCTTGAAGCTCATCTCCGATGAGTCGACCTCGTGGTACGAGCCGTCAGTCAGGATGGCACGGAGGTCGACGAGTGGGTAACCCGCCAGGACACCGCTTTCCATCGCATCCCGGATTCCGGAGTTGACCGCGGGGATGAATTCTCGCGGGATGGCCCCACCCGTGACCGCATCAACGAACTCGTAGCCGCCGACCTGGCCGGTGGGCTCGCCCTTATCGTCTAGGACCGCACGCGGTTTCTCGGCGAGCCTGCCGGTGGGCTCCAACGTGATCTCGATCTCGGCAAACTGGCCGGCGCCGCCCGTCTGGCGCTTGAACCGCAGGGGAAAATCGCGGATCGGCCTGGCGATCGTCTCACGGTAGGCAACCTGGGGCTTCCCGACATTCGCGTCGACCTTGAACTCACGCAGCAGCCGGTCGACGAGCACCTCCAAGTGCAACTCGCCCATCCCGCCAAGAATCGTCTGTCCACTGTCGGAGTCCGTGTGAACGCGGAACGTCGGATCCTCCTCAGCCAGCCGCTGGAGGCTGGCGCCGAGCTTCTGCTGGTCCGCCTTGGTCTTGGGCTCGATGGCGATGTGGATGACTGGCTCGGGGAACTCCATCGTCTCGAGCAGAACGGGGAACTTGGGATCGCAGAGCGTGTCGCCAGTGGTCGTGAACTTCAGGCCGACGATGGCAACGATGTCGCCGGTGAACGCGGCCTCCCGGTCTTCACGGTGGTTGGCGTGCATCGCGAGGATTCGGCTCACGCGCTCTTTACGGCTTTTGGTCGAGTTGACGACTGCCTCGCCTTTGTCGACCTGGCCGGAGTACACGCGGAGGTAGGTCAGCTTGCCGACGTACGGGTCGGTCATAATCTTGAAGGCCAAGGCGCTGAACGGCTGGTTCTCGTCCGCCTTGCGCTCGATCTCCCCACCCGTCCGCGCATCGAGGCCCGTGACTGGTGGAATGTCGAGCGGGCTCGGCAGATAATCGACAATCGCGTCGAGGAGTAGCTGTACGCCCTTGTTTTTGAACGCCGAGCCGCACAGAACTGGCGTGATGAGGTTGGAGATCGTCGCATCCCGTATGGCGGCAGCGAGTTCTTCCCGCGTAATGTCCTGGCCTTCGACGAACTTCTCGAAGAGTTCGTCGTTGACGTCGGCAAGGGACTCGATCAGCCGCCCTCGCCATGTGTGGGCGACATCATCGAGATCCTCAGGAATCTCGACGTCGTTCCATTTGGTGCCGTAGTCCTCCCCTGATCCCTCCCAGACCCGCGCCCGCATCTCAAGCAGATCGATAACGCCGACGAAGTCGCTCTCGGCCCCTACCGGGAGTTGCAGCGGCACAGGGGTAGCCCCCAAGCGCTCGCGGATCGACTCGACAGCCGCAAAGAAATCCGCGCCGACACGGTCCATTTTGTTGACGAAGCAGAGCCGAGGCACGCCGTACTTGTCCGCTTGGCGCCACACTGTCTCGGACTGGGGCTCCACGCCGCTGACCGCGTCGAACACCGCAACAGCGCCGTCGAGCACGCGGAGAGAGCGCTCGACTTCGACTGTGAAGTCGACGTGACCGGGCGTGTCGATGATGTTGATGACATGGCCCTTCCACGGCGCAGTCGTCGCGGCGGAGGTAATGGTGATGCCGCGCTCCTGCTCCTGGATCATCCAGTCCATGGTGGCCGCGCCCTCATGGACCTCACCAATCTTGTAGTTACGGCCCGTGTAGTAGAGGATGCGCTCAGTAGTGGTCGTTTTGCCCGCATCGATATGGGCCATGATCCCGATGTTTCGGGTCCGGTTGAGCGGGTCCGTTCGCTTCGACATGTGACTGTTACTCGATAGTGGTCGTATGGGCGGGGGATACGTTCCAAAAGCCCGTGGGGAACGAATCTCTCTACCAGCGGTAGTGGGCGAAGGCCCTATTCGCCTCCGCCATCTTGTGGGTGTCCTCACGGCGCTTGACAGTAGCGCCGACATTGTTGCTGGCGTCGATGATCTCACCGGCGAGCCGCTCGGCCATCGTGTGCTCCCGCCGCTCACGGGAGAAATTGGTGAGCCAACGGAGGGCGAGCGTCGTGTTGCGTCCCTGACGAACCTCGATCGGCACCTGATAGGTCGCTCCTCCGACACGACGGGATTTGACCTCCAGGGCCGGCTTCACATTATCGATACACCTCTTGAACGTCTGCACCGGGTCCGCCCCAGTGCGCTGTTGAATGAGGTCAAACGCGTCATATACGATGTGTTCCGAGAGGGATCGCTTGCCGCTGTACATGATCTTGTTGACGAGCTGAGCCACCAAGACACTGGAATACTTCGGGTCGGCGACGATCCGGCGCCTCGGGGCAGAGCCTTTACGAGGCATCGGTTATCCTTCCTTCTTCGCGCCGTACTTCGACCGCGCCTGCTTGCGATCCCGCACCCCACTGGCGTCGAGCGCCGCGCGGATGACCTTATACCGGACACCGGGCAGGTCCCTCACCCGGCCACCACGCACCAGCACGATTGAGTGCTCTTGCAGGTTGTGGCCCTCTCCGGGGATGTACGCCGTGACCTCGATCTGCGACGACAGCCGTACACGGCACACCTTGCGCAGCGCTGAGTTCGGCTTCTTCGGTGTCGTCGTGTAGACACGCACGCAGACACCGCGTCGCTGCGGCGAGCCCTTCAGTGCGGGTGTCTTCGCCTTATCGGTCTTCGCCTGCCGGCCCTTGCGGACCAACTGCTGGATGGTGGGCATCGTCTGCGGTCCTCACCATGTCGTTGCGCGGTTAAGGGGTACAGCCTCTCACCGACGATTGACGCTCGCCTGGTGATCATGAGCAGGCGCCGAAGCCGGGAGTAGAGACAGCGTTCGCCGGCGACAGCACGTGACGGAGTCCGCCAGCCATGCTGCACCGGGGACGGCCAAGTCCCTGGTTGCGCCGTTGGGGATTGCCGACAGTGAAGGACGCCCGGACACAGCCGGGCGCCGTCACGTGAGAAAGCCTACGGGGCCTGGGCAATGCTGTCAACCGGAGCCCCCGCCCAGTAGAGATGAACCGCCTGATCAGATCGAAGTCAGGGCTTCCCAGCGACAGACACCCCGGCCGGTAAGGCTCCCTGATGCTCTGCGATGAGCCGCTTGATCCGCTCAAGCTCCCTATCGGGGAGACCCAGAGTTACGGCGAGGTGGGAGAGGCGGGGGAACGCGCGAGGGCCGGGTGGCCGGGTCGGGCGGCGTCGCCGCGGGACGCTGCGCCAGCGCGTCCATGGCGAGCCGGACCGCCTCATCCAACTGAGGATCGCGCCCGGCCTGCCAGTCCTGTGGGGTCATGATCACCTCGACATCCGGCTCGACCCCGCGGTTCTCCACACTCCAGCCGACCCCGCCGTCGAACCAGAACGCATAGCGCGGCTGGGTCACGACAGTGCCGTCCACGAGGGCGTAGCGCCTATCGATGCCGATCACCCCTCCCCAGGTGCGGGTACCGACGACCGGGCCGATCCCCAGCGCCTTGACCGCAGCGACGATGATGTCGCCGTCAGACCCGGAGAATTCGTTGGCGACCACAATGACCGGGCCGCGTGGCGCATTTCTGGGATAGGTTGACGGGCTGCTGCCGCGAGCCATGGCCCAACCGATCACCCGCGGTAAGAGCTTCTCGACGACCAACTGGGAGACATGCCCCCCGCGGTTCTCGCGAACGTCCACGATCAGGGCGTTTCGGGCCGCCTCCACACGCAGGTCTCGGTGCAGCTGCGACCAGCCAACCGCCATCATGTCCGGAAGATGCAGGTAGCCCACCTGACCACCAGTCGCCTCGCGCACGTGCCGGCGTCGATCGGCCACCCAGTCCTGATAGCGCAACCGCCCCTCGTCGGCCAGCGGGACGACGACCACCCGCCGGGGGTCCTCGCCGTCGCGTCTGACGGAGAGCTCGACTGCCCGGCCCGCGGCGCCAGCAAGCAGAGGCCCCAGCCCTGCCACGGGATCGACCGGGCGGCCGTCGATCGCAAGCAGCCCGTCGCCTGGCCGCACCGCGACGCCCGGGGCCGACAATGGCGAACGCGCTCTCGGATCGGAGGACTCGCCGGGAAGCACTCGCGTGACCCGCCAGATGCCGTCAGGATCCCGCTCCAGGTCGGCGCCGAGCAGGCCCTGGGGGCGCCCGTGGTCGTACCGCCTCCCGTCGGGCATCACGTACGCGTGCGATGTCCCCAACTCACCGTTGACATCCCACAGCAGGTCAACCAGATCGTCGTGGCTGCCGACCCGATCCACCAGCGATCGATAGCGACGCAGCACGTTGTCCCAGGCGACGTCGGCCATGTCGGCCACCCAGAAGTGGTCCCGCATGAGTCGCCCGGCCTCGTCGTACATCTGCCGCCACTCACTGGCCGGATCGACGGTGACGCGCAGCCGGGCCAGATCGACGTTCACTCTGTCGCCATCACTGGAATCGCTCTTGCGGTCCGCCGGAAGCACGAGCAGATGGTGACCGTCTCGGACGACCAGGCGGCAGCCGTCGCCGCTGACCCCCGCTGCGTCGAGTCCCTCGTAGAGCACATCGCAGCGGCGTTTCCTCAGGTCATAGCGCTGCAGCCTGGGACGTGGAGCATCCCCGTCAGCGTCCACTCGGCCATCGCCGAGGACCCCCACCAGCGGCTGCACGAGCCAGAGCAGGCTGTCCTTGGCCGCCAGCAGCCTGAAGTACCGCGCGTCCGGCACGGGGAGCGGCACCATCCGCTGCGCCAGGCCCTCGGCGTCGACGACGGTGACGGGGGCTTCGTCCTTCTTGTCGTCCCGGTCCGGCGACTCGACCGCCCGTCCTTCGAGTTCGGGGGCGAACGGGGACGGAGTGGTCGCTCCTAACGGCACGAGGTAAGGCCGGCAGCCATTCGGAAACGACAGGTCGAAGGAGTGCGCGTCATACACCGGGTCGAAGCTGCGGACCGACAGAAGCGCGAGGTATTTCCCGTCCAACGTGAAGACCGGACTGGTATCGACGAACCGCAGATCAGTCACATCGACCGTGGACAGATCGGCGACACGCGCCATCCTGATGTGGCGCAGGGGAGCAAGGCCCGGCTGCGACCAGGCAACCCAGGCAGAGTCGGGTGAGAATGCCAGTCCCCTGCAGTCCCCATCGTCAGTGCGCGCCGCCTCGCGCACCTCGCCGGACTCTATGTCCACGAGCAGCACGCGACCGTCGTGGCTCGCCACTGCCACCTGGGATCCGTCGGGAGCGGCGGCCAGTTCCAACACTCGGCCGAGCAGACCGAAGGCTAACCGGCTTGCCGCGGCCGAGCCGTCAGTCGGGGCAACCTCCAGCGCGTCCTCGCCCTCCCCGTCGGTCACCCACACCGCCCGGCCAGTGTCGCCGAGCACCTTCGGCAGCCGGGCCCTGACCCCGGGCTGGGCGGCCAACGTCCGCGCCGGCCCGTCCCGGTGAGTCAACCAGTGCACAGTGCCACGCACCTCGACCACGCTGGCCCGACCGGTGCGATCGGGCGCTAACGCGCCCAAGTGGTCAACCGCATCCACCTCGTGCGGCTGCCGGCCGGTGCGCGGCCCGCCGAGACGGATCTCCAGCCGTCGCGGCACCGCATCCGGGTCCCCCAGATCCTCCACCAGCCACAGCTCTCCGGCATGCTGGTAAACGATCCGCGCGCCGTCGGTGCTGGGATGGCGCGCGTAGAACTCGACGTGGTCCGTATGCCTGCGCAGGTCGCTGCCGTCCGCAGCGCACGAATACAGGTTGCCGACACCCTCGTGGTCGGACAGGAACACCACCCGGCCCGCCGCCCACATCGGCGTCACCAGATGGCCGTCCACATCCGACAGGATGCGGGAGAACTCCCCGGACCCGTCAGGGTCCAACCAGATCTTGCCCGCCGTGCCGCCCCGGTAGCGCTTCCACCGCGCCGGCTCCATGCTGGTCAAGCTGCCGAGCAGGACACCGCGCTGCGCGTCGAACGCAACGTCGGCCACAGGGCCGAACGGCAGCCGGCGGGCGGGACCCCCGTCGACCGGCACCGCATGCGCCCAGGAGTGCCGCGCCGAGCCCACGGCCGTGATCACGAGCACCTCGCCCTCAGGTGTCCAACCCCGCACCCGCGTCGACCAGTCGCCCCAATAGGTCAATCGCCTTGCCTGCCCGCCCTCCACACCGACGAGATGCACCTCAGGAGCACCATCCCGCCGGCTGGCCCAGGCCACCAACTCTCCATCCGGAGAGAACCGAGGATGAGCGACCGGAACCCGATCCGCGGTCAGCCGCCAAGCCCGCCCACCATCAAGGGGCGCAAGCCACACATCATCCTCAGCAGCAAAGGTCAGCAGGTCACCGTACAGATGCGGAAACCGGAGGTAGCTCAAATCACTCATCTCTAAAAAGCTACCGCGCCCACCCCACCAGAGGCCGAACAGGCGGCGCTACCGCCCAACCCACGACGTGCGCGCTTTCAGCTTTTCAACCGTCCGACACGGAGACGAGGGCGCCCACCGACCACACGAGGCGAACGGCCCCCACCCACGTCGGCCTGAGAGGCAAGGGGTCGCGACCCGACCCACGTCCGCCCAAAGGAGAGGGGTCGCGTTGCGTCGCTCCTCCGCCAAGAGGGAGAGGGGTCGCGCAAGAGGGAGAGGGGTCGCGTTGCGTCGGGTGAAGCGACCTAAAAGGCTCTGCGCGAGCGGAACCCGACGCAACGCGACCCCGGCACAAGCAACGCGACCCCCGGAACAAGCAACGCGACCCCTGGCGACAACGGGGGCGCGACCCCGGCAGCAAGCGGACGCGACCCGGCGCCTCAGAGACCAGCCGACGGCTAGTAGCCGCCCTCCCCGAGAGTCCAGCCCTCGTCGTCGGGGTAGGCGTATCCCTCCCCGAACTGATCCAACAACTGTGCCGGCGTGACCTGCTGGGGCAGCTCGGTCGGGAGGGGCTGCACGGTGCGGTAGCGCCGGAGACCCGAGCCGGCCGGGATGAGTTTGCCGATGATCACGTTCTCTTTCAAGCCCAGCAGATGGTCGCGCTTGCCCTCGATCGCGGCCTCCGTCAAGACGCGCGTGGTCTCCTGGAACGACGCCGCCGACAGCCACGACTCTGTCGCCAGGGAGGCCTTCGTGATCCCCATCAGGATCTGGCGGCCGTGGGCGGGTGCGCCGCCCTCGTCGAGGATGCGCCGGTTCCGCTCTTGGAACCGGATGCGATCCGCCAGCTCACCGGGCAGGAAACCGGTGTCGCCCGGCTCGATGACATTCACCCGGCGGAGCATCTGCCGGACGATCAGCTCGATGTGCTTGTCGTGGATCGACACACCCTGCGAGCGATACACCTCCTGGACCTCGCGGACCAGCAGGCGCTGGCACTCGCGGGCTCCCTGAACCTCGAGCACCTCATGCGGGTCGATTGAGCCCTCGGTCAGCTGTGAGCCGACAAGGACGTGGTCTCCGTCCGCGACGAGCAGGCGGGCACGGCGCGACACCGTCACCGACGCCGACTCCTCACCGTCATCGACCGTGAGGACGAGGCCTTTCTCGGTCTCCTCGATCGAAACGGTCCCGGTCAGCGCGGCGATCTCGGCCCTGCCCTTGGGGCTGCGGGCCTCGAACAGCTCGATCACACGTGGGAGGCCGTGCGTGATGTCCTCTCCGGCGACACCGCCGGTGTGAAACGTCCGCATCGTGAGCTGGGTGCCGGGCTCGCCGATCGACTGTGCCGCGATGATGCCGACCGCCTCGCCGATCTGGACCACCTGCCCCTCGGCCAGCGCACGACCATAACAGGCCGCGCAGACCCCGTGGGGTGCCTCGCAGTTCAGGACAGTCCGCACGCGGACAAAGCGCTCCTGCTCTGTTGGCTGCGGGTCCAGCGGCTGACCGGTCTCAGGATTCGTGCCGTCGCGCAGCACCCTCCGCAGAAGCCGGATCTCGGCGTCCGTGACCTCGGCACCAGCCGGCAGCAGCACCTCTCCGGATCCCGGCCAGTGCACGTCTGAGGCAAGGACGCGTCCGAACAGCGACTGAGAGTCGCGCTCACCGACCCGGACGGGCAGCGAGCGCTCCGTGCCGCAATCCTCCAGACGGACGATCAGGTCCTGCGCGATGTCGACGAGCCGCCGGGTCAGGTATCCCGAGTCGGCGGTCCGCAGGGCCGTGTCGGCCAGCCCTTTTCGCGCGCCGTGGGTAGCGATGAAGTACTCCCCCACGGAAAGGCCCTCGCGATAGTTCGACTTGATCGGCCGCTCGATGATCTGACCGCGCGGGTTGGACACCAGCCCGCGCATGCCAGCGATCTGCAGGATCTGGGTCATATTCCCGCGAGCGCCCGAGTGCGCCATCATGTACAGCGGGTTGAGCTGGTCGAAGTTCGCCTCCATGGCCTGCCCGACGCGTTCTTTCGCCTCAGTCCAGATGTCCACCAACTCCTGCCGGCGCTCGTCGTTGGTGATCACACCCTTCGCGAACTGGGCCTCGACCACACGAGCGCGCTCGTCATGCTCGGCCAGGATCGCGGGCTTCTCGGGTGGCGTGTCGACGTCGCTGATGGAGACGGTCACGCCGGCCTTGGTGGCATAGCGGAAACCGATGTCCTTCATATCGTCGAGCACGCGCGCGGTCTCAGCGCGCGTGTAGTGGTCGGCGCAGTGGTTCACCAGGTCGGCGAGTTCTTTCTTGCCGACCAGACGGTTCACGAACGGCACGCGGCCCGGGAGGATCTCGTTGAACAGCACCCGGCCTGGCGTGGTGAGGACCCGCACGCCGCGCGACGACATGACACACCCGTCGTCGTCGATCTCGAGATCGTCCACCGAGCCCACGACGTCACTCACTCGGACCCGGCGGTCCTTCAACCGCGCGAGCACCCAATGCTGCAGGTCCACGTCCTTCGCGTCGAGTGCCATCAGCAGCTCGGCGGCGCCGGTGTAGCACTGCAGGCGGCCAGCACGGCCCTGCTCGACGATCTCGTCGGTCGGTTTCGTGCCGGCTTCGTCCACGCCGCGCGCGAAGGTCAGGTAGTAGCTGCCCAGCACCATGTCCTGTGACGGCGTGGCGATCGGCCGGCCGTGGGCGGGGGACAGGATGTTGTTCGAGGACAGCATCAGGATGCGGGCCTCAGCCTGCGCCTCCGCGGACAGCGGCAGGTGCACCGCCATCTGGTCACCGTCGAAGTCGGCGTTGAACGCCGCGCACACCAGTGGGTGAATCTGGATCGCCTTGCCCTCGACCAACTTCGGCTCGAACGCTTGGATGCCCAGGCGATGGAGCGTCGGCGCACGGTTCAGCAGTACGGGGTGCTCACGAATGACCTCTTCAAGCACGTCCCACACCTGCGGGCGTGTGCGCTCGACCATGCGCTTGGCCGACTTGATGTTCTGCGCGAAGTTCAAGTCGACCAGCCGCTTCATGACGAATGGCTTGAACAGCTCCAGCGCCATCAGCTTTGGCAGACCGCACTGGTGCAGTTTCAAGTCCGGGCCTACAACGATGACCGACCGACCGGAGTAGTCCACACGCTTGCCGAGCAGATTCTGGCGGAACCTGCCCTGCTTGCCTTTGAGCATGTCGGACAGCGACTTCAGAGGGCGGTTGCCCGGCCCGGTCACCGGCCGCCCACGGCGGCCGTTGTCGAACAGCGCGTCGACGGCCTCCTGCAGCATCCGCTTCTCATTGTTCACGATGATCTCGGGCGCGCCGAGGTCCAGCAGCCGCTTCAAGCGGTTGTTGCGGTTGATGACTCGGCGGTACAGGTCATTGAGGTCGCTGGTGGCGAACCGGCCACCGTCCAGCTGCACCATCGGGCGCAGGTCCGGCGGGATCACTGGGATGGCTTTGAGCACCATCGCTGTCGGGTCGTTGCCCGTCTGGCGGAACGCCTCGATGACCTTGAGGCGCTTCACCGCACGAGTAGCCTTCTGCGAGCGAGCACGACGGACACCAGCCCTGATCTTTTCGGCCTCGTCTGACAGCACCTTGCGCAGGTACTCGCCTTCTCCTGGGAAGTCGATCTTGTCCAACAGGTCACGAATCGCCTCAGCGCCCATCCCTCCGGTGAAGAACTCACCGAAACGGTCGCGCAGATCACGGTAGAGCATCTCATCGCCGATGAGCTGCTTCGGCGACAAACCACGGAACGTGCCGAGCACGTCGTCAAGGCGCTCGGCGCGGTCCTTGGCCCGCTGCTCGACGGCCTTGAGCTGCTTCTCGACCTCTCGGCGCTTCTTGCGGACGACGTCTGCCTTGGCCTTCTGCTCCTCCAGCTCGGCCAGCTCCTGCTCCAGCTCTTGGAGCAGAGACTCGCGCTCGACTTCCAGCTCGTGCTCGATCCTCTTCTTGTCGGCGAAGATCTCCTCTTCCAGCTTCGGCAGCGCCTGATGACGCGCGTCCGCGTCGACATAGGTGATGATGTACGCGGCGAAGTAAATGACCTTCTCCAGGTCCTTCGGCGCAAGATCGAGCAGGTAGCCGAGGCGCGAGGGAACGCCCCTGAAGTACCAGATATGGGTCACGGGAGCGGCGAGCTCAATATGCCCCATTCGCTCACGCCGCACCTTCGAGCGTGTGACCTCAACGCCGCAGCGCTCGCAGATGATCCCCTTGAACCGGACCCTCTTGTACTTGCCGCAGTAGCACTCCCAGTCCCGCGAGGGCCCGAAGATCTTCTCGCAGAACAGCCCGTCCTTCTCCGGCCGCAGGGTCCGATAGTTGATGGTCTCGGGCTTCTTGACCTCCCCATTGGACCACATGCGAATCTGATCCTGCGTGGCCAGCCCAATACGCAGCTCATCGAAGTTATTCACATCAAGCACAGCAAAACTCCTAGCGTTCCGCGACGTGCAAGGTTTTCTGCTTTTTTAAATTCCGTGACGTAGAGGAGATCGGCCCACGCCCAGTCCGCCTGGCCGCCCGCCCGCGCGGCACGGACGGGCGCGTGGGGGCGCCGCCGCTTGGCCGGAGGGCCTTGGAGGGCGGGTGGGTTCGCGGCCCGGAGGACAAGCGGCGGCGCCCCTGAAACACCGGCAACCGTCAACCGCCGATCCCGAATTCGTCGCCATAGCGCTCGGGGCGACTCAAATCGATGCCGAGCTCCTCAGCGGCACGGAACGCGTCCTCGTCCTGTTCGCGGAACTCGATCTCCTGGCCCTCGGCGGACAGCACCTCGACGTTGAGGCAGAGCGACTGCATCTCTTTGATCAGCACCTTGAACGACTCGGGGATGCCCGGCTCGGGGATGTTTTCGCCCTTGACGATCGCCTCATACACCTTCACGCGACCCACCACGTCGTCGCTCTTGACGGTGAGCAACTCCTGCAGCGCGTAGGCCGCGCCATAGGCCTCCAGCGCCCACACCTCCATCTCGCCGAAGCGCTGACCACCGAACTGCGCCTTCCCACCCAGCGGCTGCTGGGTGATCATCGAGTACGGCCCGGTCGAGCGAGCGTGGATCTTGTCATCGACCAGGTGCAGCAGCTTCAGCACGTACATGTACCCGACGGTGATCGGCTGGTCGATCGGCTCACCCGATCGGCCGTCGAACACCAGCGCCTTGCCAGTGCCATCCACCAGCCGCAGCCCGTCACGGTTGGGACGGGTGTTGGCGAGCAGGCTGGTCAGCTCATCTTCACGGCAGCCGTCGAACACCGGGGTGGCGAGCTTGTTGCCGGCTGGGTAGCGGCACATGTCGTCGCCCCAGCTCATACGGTTGAACCACTCGGGTCGCTCCTCGTAGTCCCAGCCGTTCGCCGCGACCCACCCGAGGTGGGTCTCCAGCACCTGGCCGACGTTCATCCGGCTCGGCACGCCGAGCGGGTTGAGGACGATGTCGACCGGGGTGCCGTCAGCGAGGAACGGCATGTCCTCGATGGGCAGGATCGTCGAGATGACGCCCTTGTTGCCATGCCGGCCGGCGAGCTTGTCGCCGTCGGAGATCTTCCGTTTCTGCGCCACGTAGACGCGGACGAGTTCGTTGACGCCGGGCGCCATCTCGTCGCCCTCCTCGCGGGAGAACGTGCGGACGCCGATGACACGGCCGTTCTCACCGTGTGGGACCTTCAGCGACGTGTCACGGACCTCGCGGGCCTTCTCACCGAAGATCGCGCGGAGCAGGCGCTCCTCGGGGGTCAACTCGGTCTCGCCTTTGGGCGTCACCTTCCCGACGAGCACATCGCCTGTCACGACCTCCGCGCCGATGCGGATGATGCCGCGCTCATCGAGGTTGGCGAGCACCTCCTCGGAGACGTTCGGAATGTCCCGCGTGATCTCCTCGGCGCCGAGCTTCGTGTCGCGGGCGTCGACCTCATGCTCCTCGATGTGGATCGAGGTGAGCACATCCTCCTTGACGAGGCGCTCCGACAGGATGATCGCGTCCTCGAAGTTGAAGCCCTCCCAGGACATGAACGCCACCAGCAGGTTCTGGCCCAACGCCATCTCGCCGGCGTCCGTGCAGGGGCCGTCCGCGATCACCTGCCCGGCCATGACCACATCGCCCTCGTCGACGATCGGCTTCTGGTTGTAGCAGGTGCCCTGGTTCGTCCGCTCGAACTTGCGGAGGAAGTGCTTTTCAAGCTTGCCGTCGCTGGTCTTGCAGATGATCCGGTCGGCGGCGACCTCAACGATGACGCCATCGCTGCCTGCCAGGATGACATCGCCGGCGTCACGGGCCGCCTTGCCTTCCAGCCCGGTCCCGACGTACGGCGAGTCGCTGCGCAGCAGCGGCACGCTCTGGCGCTGCATGTTCGTCCCCATGAGGGCACGGTTCGCGTCGTCGTGCTCCAGGAACGGGATCATCGCCGCCGCGACCGACACGATCTGGCGCGGCGAGACGTCCATATAGTCGACCTCATCGCGCGGGACGTCCCGGGCATCGTGATGCTTCGCCCGGCACAGGACGTACGGGTTCGCGAACCGCCCGTCGGGCAGCAGCGCGGCGTTGGCCTGGGCGATGACCTGGCGGTCCTCCTCGTCCGCGGTGAGGTACTCGATCGTCGCGGTCACGACCCCATCCCTGACCTTGCGGTAGGGCGTCTCCACAAAGCCGAACTCGTTGATCCGCGCGTACGTCGCGAGCGACCCGATCAAACCGATGTTCGGACCCTCAGGGGTCTCGATCGGGCACATCCGGCCGTAGTGCGAGGGGTGCACGTCGCGGACCTCGAACCCTGCGCGCTCACGTGACAGGCCGCCCGGGCCCAGCGCCGACAGCTTCCGCTTGTGGGTCAATCCCGACAGCGGGTTGGTCTGGTCCATGAACTGGGACAGCTGCGA
The DNA here is from genome assembly GCA_050743205.1 of Egibacteraceae bacterium. Taxonomy (GTDB): domain Bacteria; phylum Actinomycetota; class Nitriliruptoria; order Euzebyales; family Egibacteraceae; genus JBOGED01. The sequence goes on from JBOGEA010000093.1 coordinate 13,826, forward strand.
GCCGCCGAAGAACTCTTTGATCGACGCGGCGACCGGGCGGATGTTGATCAGCGTCTGGGGCGTGATCGCCTCGACGTCCTGCGTGGTCATGCGCTCGCGGACCACCCGCTCCATTCGCGACAGGCCGATGCGGACCTGGTTCTGGATCAGCTCGCCGACGCTGCGCAGGCGCCGGTTGCCGAAGTGGTCGATGTCATCGGTGTCGTACCCGTCGGCGCCCTGCGCGAGCTTGACGAGGTGTGACATCGTCGCGAGCACGTCCTCTTTCGTGAGGATGTTCGAGAACGACGCCGACCCCGGTTCACCGGGGGCGAGCGCGAACCGGGCCTCGTTGCCCGCGTTCACTGCGGCGTCGAGCATCCGCTGCGGTGTCGGGAGGTTGGACAGGGGCTTCGCCTCGTCGGGCGAGCGCAGGCCCAGACGGACGAGCTCTTCGCCCATCTTCTTGTTCACCTTGTAGCGTCCGACCTTTGCGAGGTCGTAGCGCTTGCTGTTGAAGAACAGGTTGATCAGAAGTCCACCGGCGGACTCGGCGGTGGGCGGCTCGCCCGGGCGGAGCTTGCGGTAGATGTCCTGCAGCGCGTCGCTGGGCGTGACGAGCCCGTCCTTCTCCAGGGTCTGCGCGATCACCGCATCATGACCGAAGAAATCGAGGATCTCGGCGTCCATGACCGGCGTCTCGAGCACCTCGCGATCGGCGAGCACATACTCGCCGGCCGTCTTGTCGTAGACGATGCCCTTCAGCGCCCGGTAGAGGACAGTGAGGTGTTGGCGGCGCTTGCGATCGACGCGGACGCCCGCGAAGCCACGCTTGTCGATCTCGAACTCCAGCCACGCGCCGCGCGAGGGGATGATCCTGCAGTCGAACACGTCACGGCCGGTCACCTTGTCTACGCCTGCGTTGAAGTAGACGCCTGGCGAGCGCACGAGCTGGGAGACGACAACGCGCTCGGTGCCGTTGATGATGAAGGTGCCGCCCCCCGTCATCATCGGGAAGTCGCCCATGAACACCGTCTGGGACTTGATCTCCCCAGTGGTCCGGTTGACGAACTCGGCTGTGACGAACAGCGGCGCGGAATACGTGAGATCCTTATCCTTGCACTCCTCCTGCGAGTACTTTGGATCCTCGAACCGGTGATCCGAGAACGACAACGCCATCTGACCGGTGAAGTCCTCGATGGGAGAGATCTCCTCGAAGACGTCTGTGAGTCCCCGCTCCTTCAGCCAGCGGAACGAGTCGCGCTGGATCGCGACGAGGTCGAGGTCCTCCACGGGCAGCGGCTCGTAGATCTTGGCGAAGGACAGCCGTTCAGGTCCAGGGATCCTGTTCACGTCGGATGGGGAAACGTCGCGCGTACGAAGCGTAGTCAAGAGTGACTCCTCCGCGGGATGAGGGCGGCTGCGCGGTGGCAGCCGGACGGGCAAACGGCATGCATAGAGCCGGGAGGCAAGCGGGACCTCCCGGTTCATGGCGTGCGTAAAAAGCACTTACGTCGGCGCAGAACAAAGACACCCAGAGTTGGAAACGTGGAAAGGCAGTGTAGCCTGCGGCTACACCGCTTTCAACCTCCCGCCAAAACCACCGTGCCAGAGGTGACAGCCTCCGTCAAGGGGTCGCAGTGATCCCGGTCTGAGGACCGGTCGCGCGGACTCGCCGCGCCGAGACGTGCATTGTACGGGAAGATGCGGGTCTGGGTGCGTATCCGCCCCAAACCCGCGTCCTCCGGCGAGCCCTACTTCAGGTCGACGGTCGCGCCGACGGCCTCGAGCTGCGCCTTGGCCTTGTCCGCCGTCTCCTTGTTGACGCCCTCCAGCACCGGCTTCGGGGCGTGGTCGACCAAGTCCTTGGCCTCTTTGAGGCCGAGGCTCGTGAGCGCACGGACCTCTTTGATGACCTGGATCTTCTTCTCGCCCACACCGGTGAGGACTACGTCGAAGGCCGTCTTCTCCTCGACCTCGGCCGCCGCATCGCCGGGCGCCCCCGCGACCGCCACCGCGACCGGCATGGCCGCGGTGACGCCGAACTCATCCTCGAACTTCTTGACGAACTCGCTCAGCTCAAGGAGGGTCATCTCCTTGAACGAGTCGATCAGCTCGTCGCTGCTCAACTTCGCCATCGGTCACTCCTTACTTCGTATCAGGCCTGCTCGCGCTTCTCGATCAGGGCAGCGACCAGGCGGGCCATCTTGGTGAGGTTTGCTTGGGCCAAACGCGCGGGCAGGGCGATCACGGACTCGAACAGGCCAGCCAGGCGGGCGAGCAGCTCCTCACGGGAGGCGAGCTCGGCCAGCCGGAGTGTCTCCTCGGCGGACAGAACCGCGCCATCCAGGATCCCGCCTTTGATCACCAAGGCTGGGTTCTGACGTGAAAACGCCCGCAGGACCTTGGCCGTCGCGACTGGGTCACCGGCGCAGAACGTGATCGCGGTCGGTCCCGTCAGCACGTCATCCGGCACGTCCAGGCCTGCATCACGCGCGGCGACGCGGATCAGCGTGTTCTTCGCAACCCTGTACTCCGCCCCCGCCTCTCGCAACAGCAGGCGCAGCCTCCGCAGGTCTGTGACGGACAAACCTCGGTATTCGGTCAGCAGCGTCGCTGTCGAGTGCTGCATCCGCTCGCGCACCTCTTCGACGACGGCCACTTTCTCTGGTCGCGGCATCGCTGGGCCTCCTGCCTGTAAAAACGAGAAACGCCTCCCGAAGACGACGGGAGGCGGGCAGAAGTCTGCTCATCTCGCCTGCGCTGGCCGGCCTGCATCAGGCACCTTCGCCGCGCACAGGCGCGGACCCAGCGGTCTTCGGCTTGAACGCGGATGGTAGACGACCCCACGGCCCTCAGCAACTCAGAACGTGTTTGAGAATCGCGGCGCTTGAGTCGCGCGCGAAGCGAAGCGGAGCGCGGTTCAGGCGGCCAGGGGGTCCGGGGGAGGGG
>JBOGEA010000094.1:0-16645 GCA_050743205.1 Egibacteraceae bacterium
CGCCTCCTGCGGCCATGCGTTCTGTCGGTCTTCTACCGAAAGAAGGCTCGGATAGGTGGAGGCGACACGAAAGGGGAGCATGCCGGGGCGGCCTGGCCGACGACAGCAGGAGCAGCACGCGATCGCCGAAGCGCTGTCAGGGGTCGGTTTCGCGCTGCCCGGGTCGGTCCAGGCCCGCCGCACCCGCGCCCGGCTTGTCCGGGCTGCCGCTGCCACGCCGACCCCGCCGGAGGGCACGGCCCCTACATCGTGTGGACCCGCAAAGTCGCCGGCAAGACCGCCACCTTACGTGTTGACCGAAGCGCAGCTGGCCGACTACCAGCCCTGGTTCGACAACGCCCGCCGGCTCAGGGAACTGGTCTCCCAACTGCACACGCTGTCCCTCCAGGCATTCGAAGAAGACGATCCCTCCCGCGACACCTGACTCCAGCAGTGCCAGCCTGCCGTCTCCCTCACCGGCGCCCACCCGACGACGTCACCACACGAGTCCGGATCAAAGACCCAAAAGTGCGAAACTCCACTGATAACGGCAGCGCAGTATGTGAGACGGGTGTGGGATCTCGCGCGCCGTTTGCGAGCCGTACATCCTGGTGACCACGCTGATAGGGGGTCGTGCCTGTCTTGTGGGCCGCTCCATGGTCCTGGTTCAGCAGCGGAGAAACCGCTACCGTTCATGAATACCACCTTCGGCGGCCCGCAGCGAGCAGCCGTGCCGAGACCGTGCGTGGGACCCGGATACGCATGTCATATCCACGTTGACCAGCAACATCGGTCCACGGCAGCGGGGCGGACCATTCATGGCTGGTCCGCCGACCCGCCACCAAACCAGGAGAATCTCTGGAGCGAAAATCGAGGCTAACCTCGATTTTTGCCCGATTCCTGACACAACCGGGCGGGGGAGTCAGATCTGGCGAGGTGGCTCGACGCACGATCAGACTCGCAGCGCATCCACCTCGTACTTCGCCAGGACCGCATCGGCTGTAATCAGTCGGAGGTGCTCCTTCTGCGCCTGGGCGACCAAGACGCGATCAAAGGGATCGCGGTAGTGAGGAGGCAACTGGCTAGCGGCCCACGCGTGCCTCGCGGTGACCGGGAGTTCGGTGAAGCCGTTCGCGCCAATCTCCTGGACGAGATCCGCGCCGCCTGCATCCAGGCGTCCGAGGGCCAGCTTGATCCCCGCCTCCCAGATCGTGGCCGCGCTGACATGAACGATGGAGGCGTGGTCCGCGATCACCCGGCGCGCCTCCCCTCCCAAACGGGCATCGGCGGCGAGCCACCACAGGTAGACGTGCGTGTCGAGCAGCAGCCTCATGAGCTGGGGCCACCGAACGCGGTGAGGATGTCCGGTGGAAGCGGATCGTCGAAATCGTCGCCGATCCTGATCCTCCCCCGTAGCCGTCCAGGCGTGCGAGCGGCGCCGCGCTCCGGAATGAGCCGTGCGACCGGCCGACCGTTCCGCGCAAACACGATTTCCTCCCCTTGCTCGACACGGTCAAGCAGTCGAGAGAGATGGGTTTTCGCTTCCTGCACATTGACAACGTCCACGTGACACCTCCTGACCAGACCAAGTCAGACTAGCATGGAGGAATACGGTCGGCATCAAGTGGGCACTGTTCGCCTTATGGCGTTGCTGCGGTGGGTTTGGGAGACGTCGATCCAGCGGTCCAGCATCTTGGCGGCGGCGCCTGAGTCCAATGACGAGCCGCGGCGTGGAGGGCGTCGTCCCAGTTGGTGGCGAGGGCGGTGGCGAGGAGCGCTGCGGCGGCGCCAGCACTACGACGTCGGGGTGGTCGGGGTGTTGGTCGGCGGCGATGGTGTGGGTGCGGGTGGCGCCGAGGGTTTGTTCCCAGCCGGCTCCGGCGACGGCGTAGATCCGGTTGCCAACGTCTAGGTGGCGTGGCCGTCAACGACACCGTGCTCGTCCACCTCACAGCGATCAGCCGTTGCCGTGTCTGTCGGAGACGGGCGTCACGCTCCGATGACTACGAAAAGGCGCCCTGATGTGGCGTTTGGTAAAGGCGTAATCTGTCGCCGATCCTCCGGACTGTCATCGACGAGGGCGGCAGGCCTGCGGCTCGCGTGGTGTGCGCGGAGGATCGGGCGCCCCCGGCGGTAGTGTTCCTCTTCTTCCCAGGTGAGCGTGGGCAGCCACTGCTGTGCTTTGCGCATCGCGGTGACTGGCTCCACGGCGCGGCCATCCTGAAAAGATCCGACCGTGACCAACTCGTAGAAACGGCTCATGAGCAGGGCGGTGGCGTAGTCTTCAACCGGCCACAGGGTCGCCGCGACCCGGTGGCACCCGCGCCCGGGAACGCCGTGGCCAAGCCGAGCGTCGCGTCCTCCCCGATGAGCACGTGGCTGACGTCCGCGCCGAGACTGGCGACCACCGCCTCGACCTCGAACTCGGAGTAAGGGCGCGGGCACAGGATTACCCACCGGGAGCAGCCGCTTCGGCGCCCCCGCACGCCCGGGCGCTCGGCGCAGGCAGATCGCCCGTGTTGTCGCGGAGGGCGCGGAGACGACGTCGAGGTAGTCGAGCAGACAGTGCCCGCCCTGTTCGTCCCATCACTGCAGGGCGTGGAGTGGGAGGAGACCCATCAGCGCCACCGGGACGAGGCATACGGCCCTTGCCCCACCGCGGCAGAGAGCTGAGGAGCGGCCGCAGCAGCCGGTCCCCCACCGCTGCCTCGAGGAACGCCAGGTCGTCGTCGAACTGACTGTCGGCTCCGTCTGGGCGGGCAGGTACCTCATGAGCGGTCCGTCGGGCGAGATGAGCTCGGTCGAGGTCAGCGTGGGCGCGTCGACCAGCTGGACACGCTGGGCTGCCTCGCCCCCCGGCGGATGTTTTTGGGCGGCAAGGGCCAACCAAAACCGCGCTCCGCGCGCGTGTCATCGTTTCCGCTCCCTTCCAGGATGGTGGTGTAGAGGTGTTCGATGTGGTCGATTTTTGCTGGCCACAGGTAGTGGTCGCGCACTCGGGCCTGGCCGGCGGCGCCCATGCGGTCGCGGAGTGTGGGGTCTGCCGCCAGGCGTTGGATCGCGTCGGTCAACCGTGAGACGGTGACGGACGGCGTGGCGGGGGGGACCAGGACACCGCAGTCGGGGACGACCTGCTCGGCGGACCCGCCCGCGTCGAGGCAGATCACTGGTTTGCCGGCCGCCATCGCCTCCAGGGGTGCCCAGCCGCCTGAGTCGTGCAGGGTCGGGTGCACGAGCACATCCGCGTTCTGGAGGATCCGCAGGGCCTCCGGGCGCTGCACATAACCGGTGAACTGGACCCGATCGGCGATGCCGAGCTGGTCGGCCAGGAGCCTCAGGCGCTCACGCTCGGGTCCGTCGCCCACAACCACGTACTGGCCATCGACGCCCGAGCGGGCGAAGGCCTCCAGCCCGAGATCGAAGCCCTTCAGGTGCAGGAGCTGGCCCAGGCTGATCACGGTGAAGGGCCGATCGGGCCGCGGCTGGCGGGCGCCGAGCGCGTCGAAGTCCTCACAGGACAGGCCGACCTGGGAGCAGACCTCCACGCGCCGAGCGCGCAGGCGACGCAGCCGTGTCGCGGTCTCTGCCGTGGTTGCCAGGGCCACGCGGCTGCGCCGGGCGGTCAGACGGACGAAGGGGTCAAAGGACGCGACCGCACGCGCGATCGAGCGCGCTGACTCGAAGGCGCGCCCCCGCAGCGTCATGGCCTCCAGCAGTTGACGAGGCGTGGACTCGCCGCCGCCGACCGGCCCCCAGACGAACGGGGCCGGCATCAGGCAGACGAAGCTCGGCACCCAGTACTTGACGAACGTCACGTGATGGATGATGTCGAACGCGACGCGGCGGTGCAGGCGTCGAGCGACCGGGTAGATCGCCGCCTGCCAGAGATAGTAGTAGAGGTGCTCGCCCGAGCGTCCGCGCTGCCGCCCCTGCAGCCAGCGAGGAAGGTCGAAGTAGATCGGAGTGAGCCGCGCGAGAGGACGCTGCGCGAGTTCAGCCTCGATCGCCGCGGCTTGCGTTGCGCGGGTCAGCATCCAGACGTCGTGACGGCGGGCGAGCTCACTGATGAAGTTCCAACCGACTCCAGGCTCTGATCCCCTCCCAGGTTCACACGAGTATGCCGACACGAGGATTTTCACACTGCCCTCTCATGATGTTGAACGGCCTGACCCCGCGCTGCCCGCCTTCGGAACTCAAACGCGCGCGGTAACGTTGCCACAAGGCGAACCTTCCGTATGCTTCACACCGTAGACCCCTCGCGCTTGGCTATGCCGCTGGACCCGCCGGCAGTGGCACTACACTCATGATAGTAGTGCTCCCGCCCGCATGGGTCGTCGGGCCGGGGATCATCGTGCGGCCCACGTATTACCGTAACGTCGCATTTGTCTGGGGGACGATCCGCCAAGCCGGCGGATCGCCATGGAGGCAGGACTCATGAAACGCCGGTTGGCCGCGGTCGCATTGCTCGTGGTTTTCACTCTCGTCACAGGCTGCAGTGCCGCTGGGGGTCAGGGGACCCAGGGGAGCCAGCAGTTTGTGCCACTCCAGCCAGTGCAGGTGGCTCAGCTAGCTGTCGGCCCGGCCGACCCGGCGGCGCGTGCGCCCGACCCACCCTTCGATGGGTTGACGATCTTTGTCGACACCGACGCCCCGAACGCCGCGGACGGCAATCCTGGGACCACCGACCAGCCCGTGCGGACGGTGCAGCGGGCGGTGGATCTGGCCGATGACGCCAATGCGCGGGGGCAGGCGGTCCGCGTCCTGCTGGGCAGCGGTGTCTACCGCGAATCCGTTGGGCTGACATTCGACGGAGAGCGCACCGACGCGGCCATGATCATCGAGGGATCACCGGGGGCGGTCCTCTCGGGCGCCGACCTATGGGGCGGCTGGGAGGCGCAGCCGGACGGCTCATACATCAGCGCGTGGCCCTACGACTTCGGCATGCTTCCGATCCCAGAGGGCTGGGAGAACTATTGGAATGAAGACGGAAACGGGAGGAGGCGAGACATCCTCCGCAGATCCGAACTGGTTTTCGCCGACGGCGTGCCGTTGCACGGCGTGCTCTCGTTGAGAGAGCTTGCCCCTGGCACGTTCTTCGTCAATGAGCGCGAGCAGCGGCTGCATGTTCGGCTGCTGGACGGACGCTCGATGGCGGGCACCACGATGGAGGTCACGGTCCGCCAGCCTGTCCTGCTGGTCGATGGACGCTCGAACCTGACGATCCGTCACCTCACGGTGGAGAAAGGCAGGGGCGGGGTTCTTCAAGCCGCGTTCGTGATACGCAACTCCCGGGATGTCACCGTCTCCGACGTGCTGGTCCAGCTGAACACCTACAACGGCCTGGGGACGAACAACAACGAAGGGATCGTGATCACCGGATCACGATTCAATGACAACGGTGTGGTGGGCCTCAGCGGATATCGAGAGCAGGACATCCTCTTGGAGGACAGCGAGATCGCGCGCAACAACTGGCGTGGCTGGCCGACGGGGCATGAGGAATGGGACTCAGTGTTCAAATGGCTGAGTGTGCACGATGCGCTCGCCCGCCGGCTGCGCATCATCGACAACTTCGGCAATGGGTTCTGGCTGGACAGCGACAACCGGGATGTGGAGCTGCGGGAGAGCCTGATCAGCGGCAACCGGAAAGGCGGCGTGACGCTGGAGGGCAACCAAGGCCCGATTCTGGTGACCGCGAACCGCATCTGCGGCAACGTGCAAGCGGGTGTCCTGGACGCGCAGTCCGATCGTGTCACGCTGCAGGGAAATCATATATTCGGGAACATGGAGTACAACTTCTACTTCTCTGGCGACCAATCAGGCCAGACGGCCACGGACTGGGAGACCGATGAAGAGACGTTCGTGAACACGCGCTACTGGGCCATTCAAGACAATGTGATCGCCGGCAACGGCGACCAAGAATGGCTGTGGTGGAATGCCGGGCGAGAAGGCGTGTGGGACGACAGCCGTGACACGCTGCTCGGCTTCAACAACAACATCTGGTATCACACCAGGGATGAGGCATACCGGCTTCCCGACGGCCGGTTGGGCTACGCCGCTTTCCGGACCGAGCTGCAGCGCTCCGACCCGAACCACGAATCCGGCTCCGTCTGGTCGAACCCCGGCTCACTCCCCTGCCGCTGACGTTCGCCAGTGCTCTGTGAGGGGACCCACCCGAAGGCCACGGTCGGCGATCATTTCGGCGAGCAGCGGCAGCGCGCCGAGTGTCGCCCGCCAGGCGCCTGGCACTGAGGCACAGTCGGAGTCGTGCAGCAGCACGGTCGCCCCGCCGCGCAGGTTGCGCTCGATGTGAGCCGCAACACTGTCCGGGGTGGCCCACGGCTGCCAGTCCTGGCCACTCGCCGTCCACAGGACGGTGCGGACATGGTGACGCCACGTCGTGGCCAGTCCCCCGACGGAGAGGCCACCGCCGGGCGGCCGGAACCATCGCGGCGCCCGCCCGGTGGCCTCGGCGATGACCTCCAGGCTCCGGGTGACATCGTCACGCACCGCCCGCGGTGACCGGCGCGTTTGGTGAAGGTGCTCGTAGCTGTGGCTGCCGATGTCGTGTCCAGCGGCCGCCACCTCCGCGGCCAGCCCCGGATTCCGGTCCACCATCGAGCCCAGCATGAAGAAGGTCGCGCGCCAGCCGAGTGAGTCCAGCAGGGCCAGGAACTGGGGCGTGGAGGCTGGGTCCGGGCCGTCGTCAAAGGTCAGCGCGACGTGGTGGTCAGCGCCCCTGCCCGCGAGGCCGGGCGGCAGCGCGCGGAGCACCAACCGCTTGGCCAGCGCAGTCGCGCCTTGCTGGGCGAGCTGGCCTCCACCTGCCGCGCTCATCTCGCTGTGTCCCTTCCGGTTTCGATGCGTCAACCTGATACGTTCAGCACGGGGTGAGGAGCTTTGAACACCGCCTGAGCGTAACGCCGGTACGCGAGTGAGAGCACCAGGCCGTAGACCGCGAAGCCCAGCGGTTGGGCGAACGCTCCCGTCAGGCCAGCCGTCGCCGCCACCGCGCTGTGGAGCGCGCCAGCGACCACCGCCGCCATTGGAAGCACGCGCTCCCGCCCGGCGCCGACCAGGGTGGAGCGATAGGGGAACGCGATGCCGACGAGCACCGAGGCGAGCACGGACGCAGAGACCAGCCCGCCGACCGTGTACGCGCCGGCCACGAGATGAGCCAGAATGTTGCCTGGCCAGGGGACGATTGTCACGGCCCCGTACAGCAGGCCCGCGGCCAAGAGCAGCCCGATGAACCGTTGGGTGAGGCGATGCGATCTGGCGCCGTCGCGGTTCGCGCCTGCCTCGAGCAGTTGGGGGCCCAGGACGGCCCCAAGCCCCGTGGCCAGCACCAGGATGGGCTGCGCGATCAGACGCGCGGCCTCGGCGTAGCCAAGCGCCTCGGCGCTGACGAGTCGAGTGATCAACGCCGAGGTCAGGAAGACCGCGCCGGTCGTGGCAGACTCCATGCCGAGCAGCCACCGCCCTGACCGTATGACCTCGCGCATGCGATACGGCGGCAGCCTGATGGCACGCAGCTGGCGGCGTGTGAGCGCGAAGCCAACCGACGCCGACGCGATGTTGGCGAGCGTGAGAGCCCCGAACGGCCTCCAGACCTCGGCGACGTCGAGCTGCGCGAGCAGCGCGAGGAACGCGGCGACGCTGAGGAACTGGACGGCCGACACCCCCGCGGCGCGCCACGAGGCCTCACCCATGTGGAGGCAGCGGCGGACGTGATCCTGCAGCGGTGAGACCGTCGCGCAGCAGGCTGCCGTCAGGGCCAGCGGCCAGCGCACGTCTGCGGGCGCCTCTGCCAGCAGGAATGCCGCGGTCGTCGCCACGACCGCGGCCGTAAGGGAGGGGAGCAGCCCCAGGCGCCAGGTCTGGGACAGCAGTCCGAGGCGCTCGGTCGGTGGTCTGACCACGGAGAAGTTCTGCGCCGGGTTCAGGATGAGCTGGGCCGGCACCGCGGCCGCGAGGGAGAAGGCGGCCAGGAACAGCGCGTAGGCTCCGAACTGCGCCGGCGACAGGGAACGATTCGCGTAGACCCCGACCGCGAACGTCGTGAGCGAGGCGAAACCGGCATCCATCAGCCCGGCGGGCAGCAAAGGCCGTGAACTCGTCCTCAACACCACCCCCCTACGTCGTGCCGCCACCCACCGATCCGCTGGCTGCTCACATGGTACGTGGGCGGTCGCGCCCCTCGAACGCCGAGACCTTGTTTTCGCCTATGTCATAGCGCGAGGCTATGTACGTGCTGCGCGAACTACGCTACGCTTACCCCAGTCGCGCAGTGTCGGGGGAGACGCAGCCGCACCCGCGCAACATGACGCCGCGACCGGTGTTTTCCTGATGACGACGCGACCGGTGTTTTGCTGAGTCGGCCAGGCGGGCCAGCGGCGAAAGGCAATGGAAGGGACCGCAGCGACCATGCAGCCGTTGTATCTGTTCTCGCTCCCGCGGAGCGGCTCGACGCTCTTGCAGCGCATTCTCGGCTCGCACTCCGAGATCTCGACGGCCTCAGAGCCCTACTTCCTGCTGCCCTACCTGTACTCCCTGCGGGAGCACGGCGTCTATGCCGAGTACGACCACGGCGTGATGGTGGGCGGCGTCAAGGGTTTCTGCGGCGAATATCTTCCCCGCGGGGTTGACGGCTATCTCACCGAGGTGCGGCGACTCGCCCTCAGGCTTTACGAAGAAGCCGGAAACGGCGAACGGTATTTTCTAGACAAAACACCTCGTTATCACCATATTTCCAGCGAGATCATCTCGTTGTTCCCCGACGGCAGGTTCATCTTCCTCTGGCGCAACCCCATCGCCATTGCGGCTTCGATGATGCAGACCTGGGCGGGCGGGCGCTGGAACCTCCAGCGGTTCTCGGCGGATCTGTTCGGTGGCCTGCCGGCGATGGTCGAGTCGTGTGAGGCGCATCGTGACCGGATCGAGGTCGTCCGGTACGAGGACCTGCTGTCTGAGCCCGAGCTGGTGTTGAAACGCCTCTTCTCGTATCTGGACCTGCCGTTCGAGGAAGAGGCGCTCGCGCGTTTCAGCCAGCTGCCGATGCGCAACCGCGAGTACTGGGATCCCACCGGAGCGCAGCAGTATCACACGATCAGCACGGAGCCACTCGAGAAGTGGAAACGCACGATGGCCAATCCGGTTCGCAAGCTGTGGTCCCGGCGCTATCTGGAGTGGCTCGGCCGCCGGCGCCTGCACGTGATGGGATACGACCTGGGCGAGCTGCACAATCAGATCGCCGCGATCCCAACCAGCCCACGTTACCTCTGCTCGGATGCGGCACGCAACGCAAAGGGCTTCGTGACGCGCCCGATCAGGGCGAGGTTGCTGAACAGCAGCCTTCCCATGTGGCCGCACGGGCCTGGACTCTGACGGCCCTTGCCACGAGTGCTGCGCGCGGCTACCATGCGGTCGCAGGGGGGTTCAACTGCGGGGATGCACCTGTGGCCTGGCGGTGAGCCAGGGGGGAGGGCGTATGAAGGTCGTGCTCTTCTGCGGAGGTCTGGGCACGCGTTTGCGGGACTACTCGGAGTCGGTGCCGAAACCGATGGCAACGATCGGCCACCGACCGATCCTGTGGCACGTAATGAAATATTACGCCCATTTCGGGCACACAGATTTCATTCTGTGCCTCGGATACAAGAGCGAAGTCATCAAGGAGTATTTCCTCGACTACCGGGAATGGCTGTCCAACGACTTCGTGCTGTCCGGAGGCGGGCAGCAGGTTCACCTCCTCAACCGCGACATCGACGACTGGAGGATCACGTTCGTCGACACGGGGGTGAACACGAGCATCGGCCAACGCCTGAAGGCCGTCGAGCGGCATCTCGAGGGTGAGGAGGTGTTCATGGCCAACTATTCCGACGGCCTGACCGACCTCCCGCTGCCCGACTACCTCGCCGCCTTTCTTGCGCAGGACAGGATCGCGGGCTTCTTGGCGGTGCGGTCCACCCAGTCATTCCATGTCGCCTCGATCGACGAGGCCGGGCTCGTCACCAGCATCGACCCGCTGAGCGACTCAGGAATCTGGATCAACGGCGGGTTCTTCGTCTTCCGCAGGGAGATCTTTGCGTACCTGCGCGACGGCGAAGATCTGGTATTCGAGCCATTCCAGCGTCTCATCGCGAGCCGGCAGCTGTGGGCGCACCGCTATCACGGATTCTGGACCGCGATGGACACCTTCAAAGACAAGCGGGCGCTCGACGATCTCTACGAGCACGGCGCCGCACCCTGGGAGCTGTGGAAGCAGCCCGCTGGGACGCCCGTGCCTCCAGTCTCGGCCCTGCGCCCCTGACACGCCGAATCTCAGGAGGGCGAGCATGGGTTCAGTGGGCATGGTCGATCAGGGCGAGGCGCGTGCCGCCGAGGTGCGCGATGGCGACCTCGCCGTCATCGTCGGCGATCTTGGGGATGGCCTGCGGCGCATGTCCGGCAGGCGCGTGCTGGTCACCGGAGGGGCGGGCTTCCTCGGCTATTACCTGGTCCAGGTGCCCCTGGCCTGGAACGACGCGCATCCCGGCGAGGCGCCGATCGGGGTCACGGTCTTCGACAACTACTTCCGGGGCGTTCCGGAGTGGCTGAAAGAGCTGGGTCACCGGCCCGACATCGAGCTGGTGGCGCACGACGTCCGTGGACCGCTTCCCGAAGACATGGGCGACTTCGCCTATATCGTGCATGCGGCGGGGATCGCCTCCCCGACCCACTACCGGGCGCATCCGATCGAGACGATGGACGCGAACATCAACGGGCTGCGCAACCTGCTCGACTACGCGCGGCAGCGGCTCGAAGCCGGCCTCGGGATGGAGGGCTTCCTGTTCTACTCGTCCAGCGAGATCTACGGCGACCCGGTGGCCGAGGCGATTCCCACCCCCGAGACGTACCGGGGCAACGTCTCCTGCACCGGGCCGCGCGCCTGTTACGACGAGTCGAAGCGGTATGGCGAGACGCTGTGCGTGAACTTCGCCCGGCAGCACGGCGTCCCGGTCACCGTCGTGCGGCCGTTCAACAACTACGGGCCGGGGATGAAGATCACCGACGGGCGGGTCATCGCCGATTTCTGCCGGGACGCGCTCGCCGGGCGGGACCTCGTGCTGCTGTCGGACGGGTCGCCGACGCGCACGTTCTGCTACGTCTGTGACGCGGTCACCGGCTATTACCTGGCGCTGCTGCGGGGTCGCCGGGGTGAGGCCTACAACGTGGGCGTGGAGTCGCCGGAGATCTCGATGCTCGACCTCGCTGAGCTGGTCGCGGGCATGGCCAACGACCTCTTCGGCCACCGAGTGAAGGCCGTGCGTGGGCGCAGCCCTGAGCAGGACTACCTGGTGGACAACCCGAACCGGCGCTGCCCGGACATCACGAAGGCCAGGCGGGAGTTGGGGTACCGGCCGAGGGTCACGTTGGAGGAGGGGCTGCGGCGCACGCTGCTGTGGTACGGCGGCAACCCGGGCGGACAGGAGCGCTGATGCGCGTCGCGATCGTCGGGATGGGCTACGTCGGCCTGGTCACGGGGGTGGGGCTGGCCGAGTCGGGGCACACCGTCGTGTGCGTCGATGTCGACGAGCGCAGGGTGGCCGCCGTCAACCGGGGGGACCCCGTCATCTTCGAGCGGGGTCTCCAGGCGCTGCTCCGGCGCCACCTGGGCGCCCGCCTGCGCGCGACCACCGATCTGCATGCCGCGGTCAGGGACAGTGAGCTGACGTTCGTGTGCGTGGGCACGCCCTCGCGCGAAGACGGCGGCATCGACGTGTTTTATGTGAAACAGGCCGCTGAGCAGATCGGCGCCGCGCTCGCCTCCATCCAGTCGTTCCACGCCGTGGTCATCAAGAGCACGGTCGTGCCGGGCACCACCGACCAGGTCGTGACGCCGGCGCTGGAGCAGGCGTCGGGGAAGCGCGCCGGGCTGGACTTCGGCGTGGGCGTCAACCCCGAGTTCCTCACCGAGGGGCAGGCGGTCGACGATTTCCTCCGTCCCGACCGGATCGTCATCGGCGGCGACGACCGGACCGTGGCCGCGCTCCGGCACCTCTACGCGGGGTTCGCGGGCGTGCCGGTCCTCGGGACTGATACGCGCACCGCGGAGATGATCAAGTACGCCTCGAACGCGCTGCTGGCCACCGCGATCTCGTTCGCCAACGAGATCGCCAACCTGGGCTCGGCCATCGGCGGCATCGACGCCGTCGAGGTCATGCGGGGCGTGCACCTGTCGCGCTACCTCACGACGCCGTTGGGCGACGGGACGTCGGTGACCGCGCCACTCAGCTCGTTCCTTCAGGCGGGCTGCGGGTACGGAGGCAGCTGCCTGCCGAAGGACGTGGCCGCGCTGGCCGCGCGGGGGCGTCAGGTCGGGTCGCCGTTGACGCTGCTCGAAGCCGTGGCAGGGATCAACGAGCGCCAGCCCGCCCGGATCGCCGACCTGCTGCGCCAGCGGCTCGGGACGCTGGAGGGGCGCCGCGTCGCGGTCCTGGGGCTCGCGTTCAAGCCGGACACCGACGACGTGCGGTGCTCTCCCGCGTTCCCGGTGCTCCGGTCCCTGCTCGACGCCGGGGCCGAGGTCGTCGCCCACGATCCGGTCGTGGGTCCCGAGGTGCTTGAGGGCCTCCCCGGTGTCACCTGGATCCAGGATCTCGCCGCCGCGGTCAAGCAGGCCGAGGCCGTCGTGATCGTCACCCGCTGGGACGACTACCGCCGGGTTCCCGATCTGGTCAACCACCTCGACCCGCCTCCCCTGGTCGTCGACGGCCGCCGCATGCTCGACAAGGCCTGTGTGCCCGCCTACACGGGGATCGGGCTGTGAGGTTCACGGCGACGGCGGTCCAGGGCGTGGCGGTCGTCGAGATCGACCGGATCAGCGACGACCGGGGCTTCTTCGCGCGAGCCTGGTGCCGCGACGAGTTCGCGCGGCACGGGCTCAACGCGGACTGGGTCCAGGCCAACGTCGGGCGGAGCACCCGCGCGGGCACGCTGCGGGGCATGCACTACCAGCGAGATCCCCACGCCGAGGTGAAGCTGGTCCGCTGCACCAGCGGGGCCGTCTACGACGTGGCATTGGACCTGCGCCCCTCCTCGCCCAGCCATCGGCAGTGGGTGGGCGTCACCCTGCGCGCCGACGAGCACACGATGCTCTACATCCCCGAAGGCTGCGCGCACGGCTACCAGACGTTGACCGACGACGCGGAGATCGTCTACTTCACCTCATGCGCGTATGTTCGCGAGGCCGCCACCGGGGCCCGCTACGACGACCCCGCGTTCGGCATCCAGTGGCCGGTGGCCGTCGACGTGATCTCCGAGCAGGACGCCGGCTGGGACCTATGGGCTTAGCTAGTGGTAAGAGTGTGTTGAGAACTGTCGTGAAGGGTCGCGCATCGTCGGGTTCCGCTCGCGAACCCCCTTTAGGTCGGAGCATCCCTCCTGGACGAGGCGGGACCCCATGCTCGCCAACGGTAGTGTTCCTTTAGGGTGGGTGGGGGAGGTTGGCGCGGTCGCGGTCGGCGGCATCGAGCCGCCTGAACCGCGCTCCGCTCCGCTCCGCCCGCAAGTCAAGGCCGCGATTCTCAGAGCACGTAAGGAGGCAGTGGCGATGATCATCGTGGACCGGGCGCTCGAGCGCCGGCAGCGCGACAGCAATCCCATCAGGATCGGAATGGTCGGAGCCGGCTACATGGGCCGGGGCATGGCGGCCGTGATCGAGCGCTGCATGGTGGGGATGCAGGTCGTGGCGATCGCCAACCGCACCGTAGCGGGGGCCGAGCGCGCGTTCGCCGAGGCAGGCGTCGAGACGTGCGCCCGCGTGAGCGACCAGCAGGCGCTGGACGACCTGCTCGCCCGCGGCGGGCGCGCGGTCACCGGTGACCCGCTGCTGCTGTGCCGCGCGCGGGGGATCGAGGCGATCATCGAGTGCACCGGCGAGGTGGAGTTCGCCGCCCATGTCGTGACGGAGGCGATCGCCAACCGCAAGCACGTCCTGCTGGTCAACGCAGAGCTGGACGCCACCGTCGGCCCGATGCTGAAGGTCCTCGCCGACCGCGCTGGCCTGGTGATCACCAATGCCGACGGCGACGAGCCGGGCGTGGCGATGAACATGCTCCGGTTCGTGCAGTCGATCGGCTGCCGGCCTGTGCTGGCTGGCAACGTCAAGGGGTTCCTCGACCACCACCGCAACCCCGACACGCAGAAGGGCTTCGCCGACGCGCACGGCCAGCGGCCGTTCATGGTGACGTCGTTCGCCGACGGCACGAAGCTGTCGCTGGAGGCGACGGTGCTCGCCAACGCCACCGGCTTGCGCGTGCGCCAGCGCGGAATGGAGGGCCGCCGGCTGGCCCACGTCCGGGACCTGCTCGGCGTCTATGACCCCAAAGAGCTGCTGGAGCAGCCGATCGTCGAGTTCGTGCTGGGGGCTGAGCCCGGCTCCGGCGCCTTCGTCGTGGGCTACAACGACGACCCGCTGCTGATGCCCTACATGTCCTATTTCAAACTGGGCGACGGGCCGCTCTACATGTTCTACCGGCCGTTCCACCTCACCCACTTGGAGGCGCCGCTCAGCGTCGCCCGGGCTGTCCTGTTCGGCGACGCCACCATCGCGCCGAGGGGCGCCCCGGTCTGCGAGGTCGCGACCATCGCGAAGCGCGACCTGGAGTCGGGCGACGAGTTGGACGGGATCGGCGGGTTCACCTGTTACGGGCTGATCGACAACCTCGAAGCCGCGCGCCGTGACGGCGTGCTGCCCATCGGCCTGGCCTCTGGCGCCCGCCTGACCCGCCCTGTCGCCGCCGACACCCCGATCAGGTACGCCGACGTCACCCTGCCCGAAGGACGGCTGGTCGACGCCCTCCACGCCCAGCAGTCCGCCCACTTCGGCCTCCCCTAATACGGGGGTGTGTCGATTGGGTTCCGGATTGCGGAGTTGCGCCGCCGCGCCTGCCGATCCCTGGCCAGTGGCGATAGGATCGGCTGTTGACCAGCGGATCGCAGTGTTGCGCCGTGCCCTTGTCGAAGCGATCCGCGTGACCTTCCGTCAAGGAGCGACAGCACGTGACGATCAATCTTCCGGTGGCGAAGTCGGTGGCCGCAAACCCCTCGCAGGACGAGTTGAAGGCAATGACCGCGCGGATGCCAAACGCGCAGCTCACCGAATTCAACAACTGGCATGTGAGGGCCCGGGTGACAGCGCGCTCGGGCGGGTCGACATTCATCGTCACCGACGACCCAAGCCGGACCGAGAAGCAGACGATGCCCCGCGCGGACTACGAAGCCGCCGCCCAGATGCAGGATGCGTACATCGCGGGCTGCGACATGATCCTGATTGAGGGCTACATTGGGCCCGACAACTCAGGCACGAAGGTGCCGGCTCGGCTCTACATCGAGCGGGCTAACGCCAACATCCCTGGAATGCAGCAGCAGCTGTACTACCCCAAAGACGATGGCTGGCAGCCGGCTCAGGCATTCACCGTCATCTACACGCCCAACCTGAAGGCCGCGGGCTACCCCGACGACCGGCTGATCGCCATCGATCTGGAGCATTGGGTCACCCGTGTGTGGAACGCCGACTACTTCGGCGAGAGCAAGATGGGCGGGCTGCGGATGTGGAACGAGTACGTCTACCAGCACGGCGGTCTCGCAATGCACGCGGGTGCCAAGGTGATTCCCACTGGCGATGGCGAGAAGGTCGGACTGATCGTCGGAATGTCGGGAACTGGCAAGACTACAACCACATTTACACGTCAGAACAACTCCCTGCCGGTGCAGGACGACTTCGTCGCGCTGATGCCGGGCGGCGACGTCTACTCCTCTGAGAACGGCTGTTTCGCCAAGACCTTCGGTCTGGATCCACGGCATGAGCCGACGATCTATGGGGCGCTGGCCACCCCCAATGGGTGGCTCGAAAACGTCGCTGTCGATGAGCATGGTCGCGTCGACTACCGCGATGACAGTTACACCGCGAACGGGCGCGGCACGTTTGAGCTGTCGATGATCGAGCACTTCGATCCTCGCAAACTCGACAAAGCGAACTTCCTTCTGATCCTCAACTGGAACGAGACGATCGTTCCCGCGGTCGCAAAGATGGCGTCGACAGAGCAGTCCGTCGCCTATTTCATGCTCGGGGAGACGACGGGCACCTCCGCGGGCGGCGCGGAGGAGGCCGGTAAGTCAATGCGCGTGCCAGGCACGAACCCGTTCTTCATGCGGTTCGACTGCATGCAGGGCAACCGTCTGGGCGAGCTGATCGACTCGATGGACTACGACTTCGAGGTCTACGTGCTGTCGACGGGCCGGGTCGGGGGCGGCAGTGACGTGGAAGGCTCGAAGAAGGTGAAGATCCCCCACACGTCGGCGATCGTGAAGGCCATCGCCGAGGGGACTGTCGAGTGGAAGACCGATCCCGACTTCGGTTATCTGGTCGCCACCGCTGTGCCTGACTTCGACGACATCGAGCTGCTCCAGCCCCGCCGCCTGTACGAGCGCCTCGGCCGCGCCGACGAGTACCGTCGGGTCGTCGAGACCCTGAAGGCCGAACGCCTCAAGTACATGAAGCAGCACGACGGACTCAATCCGGAGTACGTCGACGCGCTGAACGCCTAACGGGGCTTCGCCCCAGCGCGACGAGTCATGGACGGGTGGGACGGCGGCGCGTGGCGTTGGCCGCGGTTGTGTGCTGGAT
>JBOGEA010000095.1:0-16623 GCA_050743205.1 Egibacteraceae bacterium
GTCGCGCAAGCGGTTGCGGATGGTCGTCGAGCACGCCCGCTCATTGGACCGGTTCTTCGGGCGCCGCTACGCCACCGGCCCCCGTCGCCTGACCCGCCCGCTGGTCAGGATCGGCCTGGCCGCCTGGGCGCTCAGCGTCATGGCGTGGACCGTCATCCGCCGCAAAACCCACGCCCACGGCTGACCCGCTCTTCCACACGCTTATCCTGTTCTGCGAGTTCTCGGCGCGAGGGCCTGCAAGGTGGTTAACCGGTTGATTCGGGCGGATGGGCTGTCATGCTGCGCCCATGATGGGGGAGGCTCTGCGCCCACCGACCGTTGACGGTTGAGACCGGCCCAGATTGGCTCGCTGGCTGCGGTTTTCCTTTCGTATGGAGGCTGTTGCAAAACGCAGGTCGGACCGCATGCCTGCGCTCGCGGCGTCAGCTGCAGCTTTCCGTCGGATTCGACGGAAACCCGCAGGTCAACTCGGCGAGACGGCGGTTTGACCACAGCTTTCCGTCGGATTCGGCGGAAAGCTGCCGGTCCACCAAGGTGCGTGCGCACGCCGGGCGAGTCGCAGGCAAGACCAGCCAGCGACGGGTTGCGGATCAAGACCCACCGCACGCTCTCCAAAGATCTGGGCGGGCTTCGCGATTGGTTGAAGTCTTTGGGAGTGACGCAGGCGGCGGACGGGCAGCGCCGGCATGATGCCAAGCGACGCTGCAGGCTCGCCCGTGACAGCGGCAGCTCTCTGATACGCTGCGGCGTCCCACAACGTCCCCGGGAGGGTCATGGCCAACGAGCGCCTCAGGAGCTGTATCGCGGAAGCGGGGCTGACCGTCACGGAGGTCGCTGAGCATGTCGGAGTTGATCCCAAGACGGTTGAACGATGGATCTCCACTGGCCGCATTCCCCACCGGAGCAATCGTTGGTGTGCCGCATCCCTTCTGCAGAGCGACGAAGCCTATCTGTGGCCGCAGACGTTGACGAGAAGCGCGGCGGCGACATCAGTCGAGCCGAGTGCGTCGCACTCTATCCCACAAGGGGGGCGGTGCCTGCGGATCTCTGGCTTGGTCTATTGGAGACAGCCCAAGCCCGTATCGACATCCTGACGTATTCAAGTCTGTTTTTGCCAGATAATCATCCTGAGCTGGGCGACAAGCTCGCGGCTCGCGTGGATGCAGGCGCATCTGTAAGACTGCTGTTCGGCGATCCCGAGTCGGATGCGGTTCGTCTTAGGGGTGAAGAGGAGCGCATAGGCGAGGGCATGTCCAGCCGAATCCGTTTAAGCTTGTCATACCTTCAAGAGGCCCAGGGCAATCCTAAGATTGAATTCCGGCTCCATGGCACCACGCTTTACAACTCGATTTACAGATTCGACGATGACATGTTAGTCAACGCTCACGCGTATGGAGCCCCTGCGGCGCGTTCCATCGTTCTGCATCTTCGACGCTTGAGCGGCGGAGCTGTTTTCAAGCATTACGAGGAGTCGTTCGAGCGTGTATGGTCGCAGGCTGTCCCACCACGGCACAGCGGATAACAGCATGGCGCGCATTGATTACTACAACGACCCCGACGCCCCTTCCGCCAACAGCCTCGTTCCGTCGGTGACCGCAGTTGTAGCCGACGATGAAAACAGGATTCTCATGGTCCATAAGACCGATAACGACCGGTGGGCTCTGCCTGGTGGGGGCATGGACCTTGGAGAATATATGGCGGATGCTGCGATTCGGGAGGTCAAGGAGGAAACTGGCCTAGACGTCCGGATAATAGGGCTGATCGGGATCTACACTGATCCTAACCATGTTATGGCCTACGACGATGGAGAGGTCAGACAGCAGTGTTCGATTTGCTTCAACGCGGAGCTGCTGGGCGGAGAGATACGCACAAGCCATGAGACCAGCCAGGTGAGGTTCGTCAAACCCGACGATCTCGGCCTGTTGAACATACACCCATCCATGAGGCTGCGCATCCAACATTACCTAGAGCGGCGCACGCAGCCGTACATAGGCTGAACCGTCCTTTCCATATTCAAAGTTTATTCGAACCGCTTCACCGCCTGCTCGATATCAGGTCGTGCCTGTTTCAACGCTGCCAGGACTACATGACCGGTGTCATAGCGGACGGCGATGTCGCTGAACCGCTGCTTTGCTGACATAGGTTCTCCTCCCGGCCCTGTGGTCATGTCGCAATACGTCAAGGCGTCCGAAACCATCGAGCGTTCGTCATGAAAGTCGGCAAGCGCTGCGTTCAACCCGCGCAGCTCCACTTCAAAACGAGCCGAAGAGTGATGCGCCACAAGCTCGGCGATGCGCGCGTGGCCGAGGGACTTGAGGTAGAAGGCTCCGTCTAATTGATGGCAGCCTGTTCTATGCAGCGCAGGCGCATAGCCAATGTCGTGCAGGTACGCAGCAGAAATCAGCACTCCACGCTCATCGGCGGGCAGCACGCGAGCGACAGTCTTCGCCTGTTCGCCGACGCCCTGTACATGCATCCAGCGTTGGCCGATCGGCTTCAGCAGCACTTCGGCGATTTCTCTGGCCCAATGCCAATCGCCGTCATTGCGCACTTTGGTCATTTTTTGGAATCACTCAGGTAGCACATGAGCCGGGAGCTTACCGCGCTGTCGCCTATCCCGGCGGCTTATGTATGAGGATTTCCCGGGACGTTTGCCGATAGCCAAGACGTCCTCATCGGTCCTCCTGCGGGGTTGTGGCGTCCCGAACGGGCCACTTAACTGAGAGCCATAGAGCCCAACGACGGCATCAGCTGCAATCTCCTGCAATCATCTGGAAGTGGTCACCTCACCAGTCTGCATGAAATGGAGCGAAGTGCTTACCAGTGCGATCAGACAAGCAGCTCGACCCAGCTGAGGGCGATGCTCTTCTTGGCTTTATAAGGTTCCCGCGGGACGGGTCTCGATGGACGGGTCGTCGTCCACGAACTCCAGCTACACGACCAATAAGGCCGGCCGGATCCCCGCCGGTCTGGCCTGAATAGGTGAGACGGCCCGGGCATCCCACCCCGGGCCGTCTCACCACGCGGTGTCTAAAAGAAGAAAGGGGGCGAACGGTTTTGTCTATAGATGCCGGTGGGCGGGGATCAGCGGGGGAGGGCGCCGCCGCGGGTGTCGCCGGTGGGCGGGGATCAGCGGGGGAGGGCGCCGCCACGGGGGTCGCCGGCGGGCGGAGATCAGGATGAAGACCGCGGTCGTCGTCGTCAACCACAACACGCGGGAGGACCTGCTCGCCTGCCTGGCGTCGCTGGAGGACGCGGGCGCGGACGAGGTCGTGGCGGTGGACTCGGGCTCGCGTGACGGGTCCCTCGACGCGGTGGCGCAGGCGTTTCCCGATGTGTGCCGGGTGGGCCTGGGCAATGTGGGATTCGGCAGGGCGGCGAACGCGGGGGTCGGGGAGACCGCCGCTGACGCGGTTGTGGTGGCCAACGCGGACACGGTGTTTGCGCCCGGGTCGGTGGCGGCCTTGGGCCTCTACCTCCACACGCACCCTGAGGTGGGCGCGGTCGGGCCGGTCGTGCGGTTCCCCGACGGGCGTCTCCAGCTGTCGGCGCGGGCGTTCCCGTCGATCGGGCAGGCGCTGGGCCACGGGCTGTTCGGCCTGTGGTGGCCGCGCAACCGGTGGACGCGGGCGTACCGGCTGACCGATTGGGATCACACCAGCGAGCGTGACGTCGACTGGCTGTCGGGCTGCTGCCTGGCGGTGCGGCGGACGGCCTTCGAGGCCGTGGGCGGGTTCGATCCCGCCTATTTCATGTTCGTGGAGGACGTCGATCTGTGCGCCCGGCTGGGGGAGGCGGGCTGGCGGGTGGTGTTCGCTCCGGTCGCTGAGGTCGTGCACGCGGTCGGCGGGTCGGTGTCGCGCAAGCGGTTGCGGATGGTCGTCGAGCACGCCCGCTCATTGGACCGGTTCTTCGGGCGCCGCTACGCCACCGGCCCCCGTCGCCTGACCCGCCCGCTGGTCAGGATCGGCCTGGCCGCCTGGCCGCCTGGGCTCTCAGCGTCATGACATGGACCGTCATCCGCCGCAAGACCCACGCCCACGGCTGACCCGCTCTTCCACACGCACAGCAGTTGGTCGATCGGGACGGCGAAGCCGGGCAGGAGCGGGGAGGTCAAGGTGTCGCCGGGCTTGAGGATGAGCGGGTGGCCGTAGGCGCCGTTGTGCAGGCGGTAGACGCGGATGGCGTCGGTCTTCAGGTCGACGTACCAGTATTCGGGGACGCCGTAGCGCTCGTAGAGGGCGAGTTTGCGGCCCAGGTCGGTGCGGCGGGTGCTCGGCGAGGAGACCTCGACCACGATGTCAGGCGCGCCGCGCAGGAACCTGTCCTCGATCCGGTGCAGGTGCTCAGGCCGGATGTAGAGCACGTCGGGCTCGACGACGTCGTCGTGGGCGAAGTAGACGTCGAGCAGCGCGCAGAAGACCACGCCCCCATGGTCATTGCTGTAGAGCCAGAGGTGCCCGACGAGTTCGGTCACTGACCCCTGATGCCGGGGTTGGGGTGATGGGCTCACGATGAGCTCTCCGCCGATGAGTTCGCGGCGCAGCCCGTCGTCGGGGAAGCATGCGAGGTCGTCGTAGGTGAGGCCGGTGATGAGCGCTTGGGATGCCATGGGTTTCCCTCTCTGCTCATGCGCAGACGCTGACCGGGATCACAGGCCCAGTAGCTGATCGATCGGGACGGCGAAGCCGGGCAGGAGCGGGGAGGTCAGGGCGTCGCCGCGTTTGAGGATGAGCGGGTCGCCGTAGGCGCCGTCGGTGAGCCGGTAGACGCGGATGGCGTCGGTCTTCAGATCGACGTACCAGTATTCGGGGACGCCGTAGCGCTCGTAGAGGGCGAGCTTGCGGCCCAGGTCGATCCGGCGGGTGCTCGGCGAGGAGACCTCGACGACGATGTCGGGCGCGCCGCGCAGGAATTTGTCCTCGATCCGGTGCAGGTGCTCGGGCCGGATGTAGAGCACGTCGGGCTCGACGTCGTCGTCGTGGGAAAAGTAGACGTCGAACAGCGCGCAGAAGACCCTTCCCCCATGCACTCGGGTGTAGATGCCCACATCGGTCGTGAGTTCGACGACGACCAGTTGGTGTCGGGTGTGGGGTGCGGGGCTCACGATGAGTTCTCCGCCGATGAGTTCGCGACGCAGCCCGTCGTCGGGGAAGCACGCGAGGTCGTCGTAGGTGAGGCCGGTGATGAGCGCTTGGGATGCCATAGGTGTTCCTCCCTGTTCATCCCCAGACGGTAACCGGGATCCACAGTATTGTCATGTCTGGGGACGCGGTGCCTGTGGATAACCGGACGCTCTACGGTTTGATGGCCTCGAACGGGTTGCGGCAGGCGCGGCAGTAGTGCACGGCCCGGCAGGGGGTGGGGCCGAAGGGCGTGTCGGAGCCGGTGTCGCGGGAGCCGCACAGCGGGCAGCGCACGCCGCCGATCCGCGGCAGCGCTTGGCCTGAGCCCGGCGGCGCGATCCCGAAGGCGCGCAGCTGCTCCCGCCCACGCGCCGAGATCCGCCCAGGCTCCCAGACCACGTCCTGGACGAACCGGACCACGACCTCGGTGACCCCGTCCAACTCCCCGACCGCCGCGGCGACGTCGTGGCCGATCAGCGCGGTCGCGGGGCAGGCGGAGAACGTGGCGACCAGGTCGACCTCCACCCGGCCGCCGTCCACGCGCACGCCGACGACCATGCCGAGGTCGCCGATGCTCACCGCGGGCATCTCGGGGTCGGCCACCGCGTCGAGCGTGGCGCGGACCTGCTGGGGTGAGGGCGGCGCCTGAGACGCCGCCGGGGGGCGGGTCACCATCGCGCCCCCGGATAGGCCCGGTACAGCCCGGTCATCTCCTCCCACAGCTGGGTGAAGTCCTCGCTGTGGCGCCCATGGCGCCCGCCGAGGCCGCCGCCCAGCCCCTTCAGAACCCCGCCCAGCCCGTAGGGCTCCAGCTCGGCGCCCACCACCGCCCGCCAGCGCGTGAGCAGCTCGTCGTGGCCCACCGGCAGGATCCCGGCGGCGACCAGCTCGCCCTCGCCGGGCAGCGCCTCGAACAGGCCGGCCGCCTCCGCGACCGTCGCGGTCAGGCCCTCGGCCAGCTTGGCCCGCGCCACCTGGGGCCCGCTCGCGAGCCGGTCCAGCCAGGTGCGGGCGTGCAGCAGGTGGTAGCGCTCCTCGCGGCGCAGCGCGCCAGTCGCGTTCGCCACAGCGCGCCACGACGAGGACGCCAGCGCCTCCAGCCGCACGTCGTCGGCCAGGTCGTAGCAGTACTGCCGCGCGAGCGTAAACGCCCAGTCGCGGTTGGGCCGCTCGCACAGGACCGCGTGGCGGTACTCGTCTGGGGATCGGCCGAGCCCGAGCTGGTCCGGATCCTGGTGTCCCAGCTCCCCGGCCAGCCCGAGCCACACGACCGCGTGGCCGATCTCGTCCTGGGCGATCGAGCTGAACGCGAGGTCCTCCTCGATGTGGGGCGCCACGCCGGTCCAGCGCAGGTGGCGGTGCCCGATCACCAGCTCGTCGTCGGCGAGGGCGAGCAGCAGCGTCAGGCGCGGCTCACTCACTCAGATCCCCGCCCTCCCCCGACCCGCGCTGCCGGAACACCCGCCGGTCCTCGGGGCGGGGCCGGTCGATCACGGCGCCGGCGGCCTGGGCCCGGGCCGCGGCCCGGCGCCGCTTGTCGCCCATGCCGACGTAGCCGGCCTGCAGCTTGTAGCGCTTGTCGGTGGCGAACTCGAGCATGTCGGGGGTGGGGAACCGGTGGATGTCGGTCTCGCGCACGACGGCGAAGTCGACGCCCTCGCCGTGGCGGAAGAACGACTCCTTGGCGAGCAGCAGCGCCATCTCGACGTCTGGGGCGTGCACGGCTCCAACCGCGGTCCACGCATCCTCGTGGGTCCGCCGGCCGAGCACCTCCCACCTGGTCACGGGGCCACCGGCTCGCCCATGACCTCGCGGACCCAGGCGTGGGCGTCGCGCACCCGCCGCCGCAGCCCCAGCCGGGCCGCCGTCATCGGCCCGTTGCCGCGGACCACCTCCCAGAACGCATCCCAGTTCGGCTGCGTCCAGCGCCACTCGCCGCGCTCGGCGTCGTAGGCCAGCGCCTCGTCGGGGACCGAGATCCCCAGGTCCCACAGCTTCGGCACGTAGACGTCGAAGAACCGCTGGCGCAGGCGCTCGTTCGTGTCGACCTTCAGCCGCCAGCGCAGCAGCCGGTCCTTCGACGGGTCCGAGGGCGGGCCGAAGAAGTGCATGACCGGCTCCCACCAGCGGTCGACCGCCTCTTGGAACATCGCCCGCTGCGCGTCGCTGCCGGCGCACAGCTCCAGCACCAGGTCCTCGCCGTGGCGCTGGTGCAGGCTCTCCTCGGCGCAGATCCGGCGCAGCACCCGGACATAGGGCGCATATGACGAGTCCAGCAGCGCCCGCTGCGTCACGAGCGCCGCGCCGTCGACCAAAAACCCGATCACCGCGACGTCGCCCCAGGTGCGCGTGGGGTAGTGGAAGACGTTGTGGAACTTCGTCCGGCCGGCGATGAGGTCGCTGATCATCGCCTCGCGCGGCTTGCCGAGATCCTCCGCCACCCGGTAGAGCATGTGGCCGTGCCCGACCTCGTCCTGGACCTTCGCGGTCAGCGACAGCTTGCGCCGCAGGCTGGGCGCGCGGGCGATCCACTCACGCTCGGGCAGCGCGCCCATGATCTCAGAGTTCGCGTGCATCTCAATGAATTTCAGCGCGCTCTGGCGGTACTCGTCGGGCATCCAGTCGGTCGCCTCGACCTTGCCGCCCGCGTCGATATACGCCTTGAATGCCGCTATGTCACTCATGCGCCCATCTCCAAATGGGTATGACGGCAACGCATTACGCCACCGTACATCCGTCATCGATGGACCGTGCGGCGCGTCGCTGCTCGGTAACCTCCCGCCCATGGTGAATGGCGCACTGCCATGGCGGATCTGCGCGGCGGCGGCTGTGGCCGCCGCGCTTGCCGCCGGCTGCCGGGCGGCTCCCGCCGGCAGCCCGAGCCAGCCGCGAGACGGCCGCGCGGGCCTGCAGCTGACCGGCCGGATCGAGGGCCGGTCGATCGCGGTCACCCAGGGGCTGCCGCGCCTCGAGACCGGGGACTGCGACCCGAACAGCGGGGGGGACCGCGACGTCTGCTT
This sequence comes from Egibacteraceae bacterium, assembly GCA_050743205.1. Classification (GTDB taxonomy): domain Bacteria; phylum Actinomycetota; class Nitriliruptoria; order Euzebyales; family Egibacteraceae; genus JBOGED01. The sequence continues at coordinate 8,147 of JBOGEA010000095.1, forward strand.
CGCGTCGCGGACGATTGACGGGACGGCGTTCGTGCTGGTGTTCGAGAACCCCGACGTGCTCGAGCCGGGCACGTACGACGTCGAGGCCCGCCCCTGCCCGCGGCCCACCGACTGCGACAGCGTCACCGACGTCGCGATCATCGACGTGCAGCTCGGCACCGGCGACCGCATCCGGGCCGTCGGCGGCACGCTGACCGTCGAGCTGGTCGAGCCGCTCCAGCGCTACCGCGGCTCGGTGCTGCTCGACCTGCCGGACGGCACCCTCTCCGGCGACTTCGACGTCGTCCCCCGCCCCGAGATCGAGGAGTGACTAGCGGGGCTGCGCCCCAGCCCGACGAGTCGTGGACGGGTCGGACGGCAGCGCGCGGGTTGACGGCAGTTGTGTGCTGGATCCCGGCGGTATTCCGCCGCGATCCAGCACACAACCGGCCCGGAGAGACGCTTAGGCGTGCAACCCGATCCGGCAGAACTTGACTCACGCGCAACAGGTCTCGCCCCTCCAAGGCACCTAGCCGCCCAAGGCCCTGCGCAGGCGGTCGGTGGCGCTGCGCTTCGGTTTTTCTGGGCGCGGGGTGGGCGCGGGGCCGGAGACGGCGGGGACCTCGTCGGGCGGGCTGACGACGACCTGGAGGATCAGCGGGTCCGGCGAGTCGTTGCGGACCCCGTGCGGGACCGTGGCCGGGACCATGACGGACTGCAGCGGGTCCAGCGTCGCCTCGGCCTCGTCGGTCACGATCCACGCGCGCCCGCCCAGCACGGTGTAGATGACGTCGGCCGTGGGGAAGGCGCGCGCGCCCAGCACCTGCTTGGGCTCCAGGCACACCAGGTCGACCGCCACGACGTCGGTGGCGAACACGCGCCGCTGGACCGGCTCGGCGGTGTCGAAGACGACGTAGTCGCGCAGGTCTACGGCGGTCGGCTCATATGGCCTGGGTTCGTAAAGCCCTGGTTCGTAAAGTCCTGGATGGTCCACGGCGCCAATCCTAGACTTGGGCGCTATGGCGACCTTCGAGTGCACCCAGGAATCCCCGACCACCGTCACGGCCGACGTGCTGGCCCTCTTCGCCGCCAAGGGCGAGGACGGAGCCGTCCTGGGGCGGGACGCCGCCCCCATCGCCGAGGCGCTCGGCGTCGACCTCGCGCGGGAGCTGGCCGGCATCCGCTACGAGGCCGATCTCGGCAAGGCCGCGCGGGTCCCGACGCGGGGCAAGGCGGCGGCCCCGCTGCTGCTCGTCGTCGGCCTCGGCAAGCCGGACGAGCCGTGCGGGCCCGCTGAGGCGCTGCGCCGCGCCGCTGGAGCGTGCGCCCGTCATGCCACCCGCGGGGCGACGGTGGCGATCGTCGTGCCGGGCGACCTCGTCGAAGGCCTCTCCGATGTGGACCGGGGCCGGATCGTCACCGAGGGCGCAGGGCTGGGGGCCTACGCGTTCACGGCCTACCGCTCGAAGTCCACCGACCTGCCCTGTGTCGAGCGGGTCCTCCTGCTGCCCGGCGTCGGCGTGGCGGCCGGCGACGTGGAGCAGGGCAGCCTGCATGGCGAGGCGCTGGTCAAGGCGACGAGCCTGGCCCGCGATCTCATCAACACTCCTCCCGCGCACAAGCGCCCGCCGGCGCTGGCCGAGCGGTTCGCCCAGATCGCCGGCAAGGCCGGGATCGAGGTGAAGATCTACGACGAGCATGAGCTGGCGAAAGGCGGGTTCGGCGGCATCCTCGGCGTGGGCCAAGGCTCCAGCGCGCCCCCGCGCCTGGTCGAGCTGCGCTACTCGCCGGAGGGCGCGGACGGTCACGTCGTGCTGGTCGGCAAGGGCATCACGTTCGACTCCGGCGGCCTGTCGCTGAAGCCGAGCACCGCGATGAACACGATGAAGTCGGACATGTCCGGCGCAGCCGCCGTGGTGGCGGCGATGTCGGCGCTGCCCGGCCTGGGTGCGCGGTTCAAGGTCACCGGGCTCGTCGCGCTCGCCGAGAACATGCCGTCGGGCACGGCGATCCGCGTCTCGGACGTGCTCACCCACCGCGGCGGCAAGACCGTCGAGGTCATGAACACCGACGCGGAGGGCCGCCTCGTGCTCGCCGACGCGCTGGCCTACGGCGCGGAGATGGCGCCCGACGCGATGATCGACCTGGCCACCCTGACCGGCGCGCAGGTCGTCGCGCTGGGCACGAAGATCTCCGGGCTGATGGGCACCGACGAGGCCCTCATCGACGCGCTGCGCACCGCCGCCGACGCGGCCGGTGAGTCCGTCTGGCCGCTTCCCCTGCACGTCGAGTACGCCGACCAGCTGCGCAGCGAGGTGGCCGACCTCAAGAACATCGGCAAGCCCGGCCAGGCCGGGGCGATCATCGCCGGCCTGTTCCTCAAAGAGTTCGTCGGCACCGTGCCATGGGCGCACCTCGACATCGCCGGCCCAGCCTTCACCGAGGAGGGCGACGGCTTCTACACCGCGAAGGGCGGCACCGGCGTGATGGTCCGCACCCTGATCCAGTACCTGCGGTCCCCCGCATGAACGGTCTGAGTGGTCCAAGCGGGGTGATGTCCGTCATCCTGCTGGAGGCTGCCGTCGGCGGCTCGGTCGTGTTGTGGGCCAGCGGCGTATGGGGCGCGGTGCGGCGCGGGTTCTTCGTGCTGACCGGCGTCACCATCGCGCTGTGCGCGGCGGGCGCGTGGCTGATCGTCCGCGGTGAGCCGGCCGGCGCCTCGCCGTCCGGCGCCCGGGCGACGCTCGCGTTGGCCGTGCTGGCCAGCCTCTGCGCGCTCTGGGTCGTCCTGCTGCTCGCCCGGCAGCAGGGCGCCGCCCACGCCGTCGGACTGGCCGCGTCGGCGGCCGGCCTGGTCGCCCTGCCGCTGTTCGCCGAGCTGCGCCAGCGGGCTGTGCCGCTCGGCGTGGCCGAGCTGGCGCTGGGGGCGCTGTTCCTGGGCTCGACGCTGTACGGGCTGCTGCTGGGCCACTGGTATCTGGTGGAGCGGCGCCTGGACCAGCGCCACATGATCCGCGGCGCCTGGTGGTACGTCGCCGGCGTCGCCGCCGCCGCGGGGGCGGCGGGGCTGTCGGCGCTCAACCCCGCGCCGTCCACGGCCGGCACATCGTTCTCACCGCTGCTCGCCGTGCCGGGGTTCACCGTCCTGCTGGCCGTGGGACTCGTGGTGATCTGCGCCCTCATCGCCGGGTTCGTGTGGAAGCTCGCCCGAGAGGGCGGCCGCTCGATCCAGGCGGCCACCGGCTACTTCTACCTCGCGGTGATCATGGCCTTCTCCGCCGAGCTGTCGATCAAGTACCGCTTCTTCTGACCACGGGTGCGTCGGCTCAGCTCCGGAATCCGGACCTCAGCCGACACTTCACCTCGGACCGGCGAGCGATGGGCGGGAGGGCCGGTGGCGCGCGGGTTGACGGCAGTTGTGTGGAGCATCCGCGACGTATATGTCGCCGATGCTCCACAAAACCTTGCCCGACATGACCGCGACGCGTGCAACCTGACCCGCCAGACTTGACTCACGCGCAACAGGTCTCGCCCCTCCGAGGCGCCCTAGCTAGTCGAGGTAGTCGCGGAGTTTTTGGCTGCGGGAGGGGTGGCGGAGCTTCGAGAGGGTCTTGGACTCGATCTGGCGGATGCGTTCGCGGGTGACGCCGAACTCGGAGCCGACCTCCTCAAGGGTGCGGGGGTGGCCGTCGACCATGCCGAAGCGCAGCTGGATGACCTTCTTCTCGCGCTCGGAGAGGGTGTGGAGGATGCCTTCGATCTGCTCCTGCATGAGGATGAAGCTGGCGGCGTCGACGGGGACGACGGCGTCGGCGTCTTCGATGAAGTCGCCGAGGCTGGAGTCCTCCTCCTCACCCACGGGGGTCTCGAGGCTGACGGGCTCTTGGGAGATCTTGAGGATGTCGCGGACCTTCTCGGGAGACAGGTCCATCTCCTTGCCGATCTCATGGGGCGTGGGGTCGCGCCCGAAGTCCTGCAGGAGCTGGCGCTGGACGCGGACGAGCTTGTTGATCGTCTCGACCATGTGCACGGGGATGCGGATCGTGCGGGCCTGGTCGGCGATGGCGCGCGTGATGGCTTGGCGGATCCACCAGGTCGCGTAGGTCGAGAACTTGTAGCCGCGGGTGTAGTCGAACTTCTCGACGGCCCGGATCAGGCCGAGGTTGCCCTCTTGGATCAGGTCGAGAAAGAGCATGCCGCGGCCGACGTAGCGCTTGGCGATGGAGACGACGAGGCGCAGGTTGGCCTCGACGAGTTTGCGTTTGGACAGTTGGCCGCTGCGCTCCACGCGGCGCAGCTGCACACGGTGGAGATCGGCCAGCTCATGGGCGCAGGTGGTCAGCAGCCGCGTGGCGGCGAGGCCGGCCTCGATGCGCTTGGCGAGGTCGACCTCCTCTTCGGCGGTGAGCAGTGGGACGCGCCCGATCTCCTTGAGGTACATCCGAACGGGGTCGTTCGTCGGCGCGCGGAGGGTCAGCTCCTCAAGGCGTTGGCGCTCGCTGCGATCGTCGGGGGGGGTCTCCGCGACGCGCGGGTCGGGTGGCGCGTCGAGCACCTCGATCCCCTCCGCCTTCAGCAGCTTGCGGACCGCCGTCCCCAGGCCTTTGCCCAGCTCAAGGCCATCGATCGCCTCGTCGATGTCGTCGGGTGTGACGAACCCGCGGCTGCGGCCGAGGTCGAGCAGGTCGGTGACCTCCTCCCGATCGAGGAGCCGGTCCTTGGACGGGCGGGGGGTCTGGGAAGGCCCTCCCACGGGCGCGGATGCGGCAGTCGCGGTGTTGGGACTTGCCACCATCAGGTGTCCCTCCCTTCGAGCAGATCGCGGCGCTGGCGCTCCAGCTCAAGCTGTCGAGCCATCAGCCGCCGCCGTTCCGAGGGGTCCAGCCGATCGTGCACGCGGGCGAGTTCAGCGCGCACGTCGCTGAGCCGGCGCGAAATCCCGGCTGCCAGCAAGTCTGTCACCAAGATGCGCGCCTGTCCGGGGCCTTCTATGGTCGCGTCGCTCAGCGCGAGCGCGCGGACGCGGGAGCGCACCTCGTCGTCGGGCATGGCCGCGAGCACGGCGTCGAGATCGCCGAGCGCCACCGTCCGCAGCGCGGCGAACAGGTCGCGTGAGAGGGGGAACGTGAAGTCGTCCACCTCCAGCCTGCCCCATCCAGGCGGCAGCAGCTGGGGCGTCTGGAGGGCGGTGCGGAGCACCTCGCGCTCAAGCTGCACTTGAGGGTTGGACCGCCGGACGGCGGGCTGGGCCATGACGGGCTGGGTCGATCTGGTTTCCGAGGCCACGCTGTCGAGCTCCTGCTCGATCAGGTCGGCGGACAGCCCGACCGCGGGGGCGACGACATCGCGGACGTAGCGGTAGCGCAGGAAGCGGTCGCCGATGCGTGACAGCAGCGGGAAGGTCCGCCGGAAGGCCTCGGCCTGCGCCTCGGGCGTCGAGACGTCCGCGCCGCGGAGCACGTGCTCCAGCTGGAACTCGACCGCGGTCTTCACCGAGGCCAGGGCCGCCTCGACGGCGCTCGGACCGCCGGCGGCGAGGTCGGCCGGATCTCTGCCCGCGGGCAGCGGCAGGACGGCGACCTGGAGGACGCCGGCCTCCTCGGCCAGCCCACGCGCCCGGTCGGCGGCGGCGAACCCGGCGTCGTCGGCGTCGAGGGCCAGCACGAGGCGCGGGCCGAAACGCTCGAGCTGGCGGAGGTGGTCGACGGTGAGCGCGGTGCCGCAGGTCGCCACCGCGTGGCGGGCGCCGGCCAGGTGCAGGCCGATGACGTCCATGTAGCCCTCGACGACGAGAGCGGCGTTCCTGCGGACGATCTCGCTGCGAGCCCAGCCCAATCCGTAGAGGATCTCCGACTTCTTGTAGACGGGGGACTCGGCCGAGTTGATGTACTTGGGCGGTGGGCCGCCGCGGCCGTCGGTGCGCAGCTCGACGCCGGGCAGGGTCCGCCCGCCGAACGCGACGACGTCGCTGCCCGCCCGGTCGTGGATCGGGAACATCACCCGCCCGCGGAACCGGTCGATCATCCCGCGCCCTCCCTCGGCCACGAGCCCCGCCTCGACCAGATCGCGCGCCGCGAACCCGCGCTGCTGCAGGTGCCGCAGCAGCGTGTCCCAGCGGTCGGCGGCCCAGCCCAGCCCGAAATGGCGCGCGGCGGCGTCATCGACGCCGCGCGACGCCAGGTAGGCCCGCGCCGCCGCGCCGTCCGGTCCGGCGAGCTGCTCGGCGTAGAGCCGCGCGGCCTGGCCGAGCGCGTCGATGAGCCGGGTGCGGCGTCCCAGGGCCTTGCGCTCGCCCGGGCGCAGCTCGGCGTAGCGCAGCTCGTAGCCGACGGTCCGGGCGACGCGCTCCACGGCCTCGGGAAACGTCAGCGCCTCGAGCGTCTGGACGAACCCGAACGTGTCCCCGCCCTGGCCGCAGCCGAAGCAGTTGCCCGTGAGGATGCCGCCCTCGATGGTGAACGCATGTGAGCCGGGAACGACGGCGCAGTAGACCTCCTCGACGCGGTCGGTGGGCTCGACCGCCTCGACGGCCCATCCCTGGCCAGGATCCGACACCGGGGATGCGAGCCGGTCGCCGGCCCGCAGCGCGGCCGTCAGCCGCACCTCGCGGGCGGCGCCCCGCGCGGGCAGGAGCCAGCGGTGGCCGTCGGTGGCGCAGATCGTCTTGCGGGCGCGGCTTCTCGACAGGCGCACCGCCCACAGCCGCTGCACGCCGAACGACCGCACGGGCGCGTCGACCCAGGCGCCGTTGGTGGTCAGGAGCCGATGCGTGGCCCCGGCCAGCTCAGCGATCGGCGCGGCGCCCTCCCAGGTCGTCACGCCGGTCTCAGCCGCGAGGCAGTGGTAGACCCCGCGGGTGGGGTCGACGGTGAACGAGGGGGTCTTCTCCTGGTGGAAGGGGCAGAGCCCTTTGAGCCGGCCGCCTCCGGCTCGCTGCAGCGACGTGTACTCGGCCACGATCGCGGCGAGGTCGGCCCGCTCACGCAGGGCCTGGATGTCCTCCTCGACGATGCGTCCGCGCATCCGCCCCCTTTCCGTCCCCCGGCAGCGGTTGGATGGGCGGAGTGTACGGGGTGGGCGCGCGCCCCGTGGCGCTACCGCGTCGCGGCGGTCGGGAGGAACAGGCGATGGAACAGGGACAGCGCCTGCGCGTCGGTCAGGCTGGAGACGAAATCGAGGGTGTGGATCAGCGACGGACCGTCGCTGCGGTAGATCGCGGGTAAGCGGTCGGGATTGTCGAGGTAGAAGACCACGAGGCTGCGGAGGCAGTGGATCGCGCGAGCGCGCTCGCCGAGCTGGTCTCCGCGGGCCTGCACCCGCTCGTCCAGGAACGCCTCGAGGCTGTCGAGCATCCGCCCAGCCGGGGTGCTGGTGCTGGCCTCGGGCGCGTCCGCCGACTCACCGACCACGTCCCGGACAAGCGCCGCCAGACGCAGCGGCGGGGTGCCTCCCAGGACCCGGAGGACTTCGCTGGGAAGGTCCTCGGGCAGGCAGATGCCCATGCGGAGCGCGTCGCCCAGCTCGTCGGTCAACGTGACGATGCGGGAGGTGATCCGCACGATCTGGCCTTCGATGGTGGCGGGCACAGGGGCGTACGGCGTGTGGCCGAGGATGCCGTCGCGGACCTCCCAGGTCAGGTTCAGGCCGGTGCCGCCGCCTTCGAGCCGCTCCGCGACCCGGAGCCCCTGCTCGTTGTGGCGGAACGGCTGCGGGCCGAACGCCGACAGCGCCTCCTCACCCGCGCCGGCGAACGCGGTCGCCCCCAGCTCGTGGCCGAGCGCGATCGCCTCGGCGAGATCCTCGTTGAGCCGCAGGGCACGCGCGATGGTGCGGGCCGTGTGGCTGACGCCCAGCGTGTGGGTCAGGCGGATCCGCGGACCGTCGCCCTCAGGCCTCAGCAGGCTCTGGGTCTTGCCGCGCAGCCGCCGGAACGCCGCGCTGGACAGAATCCGCTCGCAGTCCTGCTGAAACGCGGTGCGGAGGTGGTCAGGCCCCTCTTCGCGGTCCCGGCCCTTCGTCTCAACCGCGAGCGTGGCCCACGTCGAGAGGCTCGCCCGCTCGAACTCTTCCGTGCGCTCCCGCGCCCGGGGCGTGTGCTTCACGCCACGATCGTACCATCGGGCAGTCAGCCAGTCCCCCGAAGGAGCCGTTATGGACCACATCCACCCCCGCGAGCTGCTGACCGCGGCGCGCATGGCCGACGCGCTCGTGTGGGCGGCCGGGCTTGCGGGCGTCGTCGCGGGCGCGCTGCTCTTCCGGGCCGGCGACACGGGCTTCGCGATCGTCGCCTGGGTGTTGACCTTCATCGCCGGCGCGGCCCTGCGCCTGGCGTCCTGGGGCAGCAGAGCCCTCGCCGAGCTGCTCGTGCGCACGGAGCGGATCGAAGAGGAGATCGCCCGCGCCGCCAGCCGTCCGGAGGGGTGGCACTGAGGTTGGTGCTGGCGTCTTGAACCCAGGGTCGCGTTTCGTCGGGTTCCGCTCGCGAAGAGCCTTTTAGG
>JBOGEA010000096.1:0-16544 GCA_050743205.1 Egibacteraceae bacterium
GTCGGGTGCAGCGACCTAAAAGGAGGGTGCGCGAGCGGAACCCGACGAGGCGCGACCCTTCACGACAGTTCTCGAACACGCTCTAGTCGGACTCCTGGCGGAGGAAGCGCTCGATCTCGGCCGCGATGTCCTCGCCTGTGGGCATCAGGTCGTCCTGCTCGCCGAGATCGATGTGGTGCTCCAAGGCGCGGACCATCTCCGCGGCCTCCTCATGCTCGGCGACGGCGCCATCGACCTGTTCGTGGTGCAGATTGGCCGCAGCCTCCAGCTCAGTGGTGTCCACACCGACGCCGAACAGCGCGGCCACCGCCCTGGCCAGCGCCAACGCCCCCGTCGGGTTCGGCGACGCCGAGATGTAGTGCGGGATCTCAGCCCACAGCCCGATCGCCGGGATGCCCGCGTCGGCAAGCGCGTGCTGCAGCACGCTGCCGACGCCGACCGGCCCGGTGTAGCTGGGAACGCCGGGCAGCTCACCCGGCGACTGGCTCGTCACGCTGTTGGCGACGCAGAGGATGCGGACGGGCCGGGTGTGCGGGGCGGCGGCCGGGTAGGCCCCGAGTCCGATCATCTGCTCGACACCGGTCTGCACGCACAACTGGACCACGGCGTCGCAGAACGCGCCCCAGCGCATATCCGGCTCGTGGCCGAGCAGTAAGAGCGCGTCGTGCGGGCCGTCAACGGTCGCGGCCAGCAGCTCGATCTCCGGCCACTCCACCCTGCGGAGGGTCCCGCCGTCGACCACCACGCTCGGTCGCCGAGCCCGGAAATCGATCAGCGCATCGCGATCGAAGGTCGCCACCAGCTCCGACCTCCACCGGTGGCGCAGGAACAGCCCCGCAGTCGCCGCCGCCGCCCCCGCGTCCACAAATCCCTCCAACGCCGTCAACAGCATCGGCCGCCGCAGGCGCGGCAGCTCAGCGTGCCAGTTGAGCAGGGAGGCCATACCCGCCAGGCTACCCAACCCACGGCTGCCCGCCCGACCCGCCCTCGCCCTTCCCGCACTGCTCAGCGTTCCGCAAGCCAGTATCCCAGCGCTCTGTAAACTAAAATTTCAGCGTTCCGTAAACTAGCATCCAAGCGTTCTGCAAGCTAACCTCAACGCATGACGCTGAGCAGGAACGTCGCCCCTCGGGTCGAAGAGCTGCTCGCCTCGTTCCGCCTGGTCGTGCTGGCGGGCGCGAGGCAGACCGGCAAGACCACCCTCGTTCGCGAGCTGCTGGAGCTGCCGGCATCTTCGCAGTTCACCATGGACGACGAGGCGGTCCTGCGCCGGGCCACCGACGACCCAGCCGGCTTCGTCGCCTCGCTCCCGCGCCCAGCCGCAATCGACGAGTTCCAGCGTGCCGGACGCGGACTCCTGCTGGCGGTCAAACGCGCCGTCGACCTCGACACCGCACGGGGACAGCTCCTGCTCACCGGCTCGGCGAACTATCTCGCTGACCGCAGCGTCTCTGAGACCCTCGCTGGCCGAGCCGGTCGGCTGGTGCTGTGGCCGCTGTCCATGGGCGAGCGCAACGGCGTGGTCGAAACGTTCATCGACCATCTCTTCGAGCCTGCCGACTGGCCACCGCCAGCCTCGACCCTGAGCCGCGCCGACCTAGTCAGGGCGCTCCTCCAGGGCGGCTACCCAGAGGTCGTGACCCAGCGGCTGCGCGCTCGCCGGCGGCGCGCCTGGTTCGACGCGTACGTCTCCGACGTCGTCTCACGTGAGGCGCTGCGACCGATCGCCGACGTCCGGCTCGAGGCCGACCTGCGCCGGGTGCTGCGCCTGCTCGCCGCCAGAACAGCCGGCGAACTCGTGATCGCGGACCTGGCCAGAGACGCCGATCTCGCCCGTGAGACGACGGCCACCTACGTGGGGCTGCTCGAGGCGCTGTATCTCGTGGTCCGCCTTCCCGCCTGGGCGACCAGCGCGACCACCCGAGCGAAGCGCCGATCGAAGATCCTGATCGTGGACACCGGCTTGGCGGCGGACCTGTGCGGCACCGGTGAGGCCGAGTTCGGCCCCAGAGCCGACGGCCGCCAGGCCGGCGCGCTGTTCGAGACCTTCGTGCTGACCGAGGTGCACAAGCAGTCGGCGTGGTGTGAGCGCTCCGTCGACCTCGCGCATTTCCGTGACCGCAACGGCGCCGAGATCGACCTGATCGTCGAGGACCGCCGGACCGGCCAGTTCGCGGGGATCGAAGCGAAGCTGACCTCGACCCCTACCGACCGTGACGCCCGTCACCTCGCCAGCTTCCGTGACCGCTTCGGCGCCCGTTTCACCGTCGGCCTCGTGATCCACGCCGGCTCCTACACCCTCCCCCTCGGCGACCGCCTCTGGGCCGTCCCCGTCACCGCCCTCCACCGCCACGACCCCCTCGACCCCGCCTAAACGCGGGATGGCGCATCGAGTCACCGCGCGCCGCTACGATCATCCCCGCCAAAGGAGGCGTCTGGGTTCCTGGTGGGCCCCGCGGTCTTCAAAACCGTAGAGACCGGCCCGGCCGGTCTGGCGGGTTCGATTCCCGTCCGCCTCCGCTGACCAGGTTTTTTGCCCTCGCGCCGTCGAGCCTTGCGGCTTGAGGTGCGGCGTGTGGTAACGGGGCTGGTAACGGATGCGGCTCCGATGGTACCGTCGGGGCCATGGCGCGAGGTCACATCCAACAGCGGGACAACGGCACCTTTCGCGTGCTCGTCTACGCCGGACGCGATCCGCTCACGGGCAAGGAGCGGCGGCGGACCGGCACCGCCCACTCACGCAAAGAGGCTGAGCAGCTGCGCACCCGGCTGCTGTCTGAGATCGACCAGGGCCAGGCGTCAGGCGGCGGCAGCCGCGCCACCATGACCCAGCTGTTGGAGCGGTGGCTGGAGACCGCCGACCTGGAGCTGACGACCCGCTACACCTACCAGAGCTACATCAGCCACAAGATCGTCCCGGCCCTCGGCCGTGTCCCAGTGCGCAAGATCGACGTCGAGACGCTCGACCGCTTCTACGCCGAGCTGCGCAAACGCGGCGGAGTGCACGGGCAGCCGCTCGCGGCGATGACCGTCCGCCAGGTCCACTTCATCCTCCGCGCCGCGCTCGGCCTGGCGGTCAAATGGGGCTGGATCCCACGCAACCCCGCGGAGGACGCGACGATCCCCCGCTACGTCCGCCAAGACGTCGTCCCGCCCACCCCTGCCGAGGTCGAGCGGTTCCTGGCCGCCGCCTGGGACCAGGACCCCGACCTGGGCACACTGCTGTGGCTGGCGATGGTGACCGGCGCCCGACGCGGGGAGCTGTGCGCGCTGCGCTGGTCACACGTCCGCGCCAACGACGGCTTCCTGCTGATCTCCCGCAGCTTCGTCCACCGCGGGTCACAGGCCCGCGAGAAGGACACCAAAACCCACCAGGCGCGTCGCGTCGCCCTCGACCAGGTCACCGCCGGGATCCTCGACGAGCACAAGACCCGCTGCGAGGCGCGCGCGGCCGCCTGCGACGTCACGGTGCGCCCCGACGGCTACGTCTTCTCCCCCACCCCCGACGGCAGCCAACCGCTCATGCCCGACTCGGCCACCGGCCGGCTCAACCGGCTGTCCAGAAAGCTCGGTGTCAAGGTCAACCTGCGCAGCCTGCGCCACTACGCCGCCACGGAGATGCTCACCAACGGCGTCGACCTGCGCACCACCGCCGGCCGCCTCGGCCACGGCGACGGCGGCACCACCACCCTGCGCGTCTACACCCACTTCCTGCCCGCCCCCGACCTCAAAGCCGCCGAGATCCTCGCCAACTCAGTCCAACGCCCACCCTCAAGCAAGAACTCGGTGTAGGGCGGACAGGCAGCGGGCGGAACGCCACCGTCACAGGGCACCGCGATGGCTTTCGGTCCCGCTGAGCAAGCGCCACGAGAGCGTAGTGGCGCGTCGATGACGTGATCGACAGGCGGGGTGCGGGTGCCGTGACCGGTTGAGGAGTAGAAGTCCTTGCAGACATCGATGTCGATAGCTATCTCAGCGACACCCCTCACGTGGTCTTACTGCCAATTCTCCCGTATTAGGCATTTTGGTACCAGCGTGGACGGGCTCGCTGGCGCGGGGTGAGTGAGCTTACTGGGCGTGGAACAGCCGGGGGGCGTTCTGCCGGAATGGTCGGTGCTGCGTGCGTCGCGTGCTTGTTACCTCTGCTCTTCGAGGGAGTGGCGATGAGGAACTGACCGGTTGTTCTGCGAGATGGCGCCGGGAGCTGGCCCAAAGTGAGGATCCACGCCATCCGGAGTGGTGACGGCTTGGGTCCACTGTCCGGAAAGTCAGGGGCATATCACATCTCAGGAGGATTTCCGGAGCGAAATCGAGGTTAACGGTTACCCTGCTGACAGGCAATCGCTCTGGAGACAGGGATGCGGGTGCACGAGAGCGTTGGACGCCCATGGTGCTGCGGCAGCTAGGAGGGCACCCATGGAGGCAGGCTCAGCGCTGGATCGGCTTGCTTGCGCCGATCGTCGTGGGCGTCGTTGCGGTCATCGGTCTCTGGGCAGCAGCGAGGCTCAAACCTGCTGGCATACGCGATCACCGGTGTCCTGGCCTATATGACTGCTGTGGCGGGTGGCTATGCCCTGCGAGCAAAGCGGCGTGCAAACCCCGGGCCGCCTCATGGTCAAACGCGGCAGAACCGTCGAGTGATGCTCGATCGAGTGCACACCGCGTGGATCAAGGGGGTACTCAAGCGGTCCCTTGATGCCACCGCCTGGATGGATCTCGGGTTACAGGGACGCCCGGACGCTGTCCACCCCCGCCCGGGGCTGGTGGCTCATCAACCGAGTGGAGACGAGCGCGTACTGCCAGCGGGCATGCCGGCAAGCGCGGTCTTCGAAGAGCTGGGTCAGGCGCTACTGATCCTTGGTGCTCCCGGCTCGGGCAAGACCACGTTCATGCTCGAGTTGGCCCGTGAGTTGCTGGAACGGGCACAACGTGACGACGAACATCCGATCCCGGTGGTGTTCAGTCTTGCCTCATGGGCGGTACAGCGCCGCCCGCTGGCGGAGTGGTTCGTCGACGAGTTGGCTGAGGCTTATGATATTCCGCGTAGGGTTGGGCAAGCCTGGGTCGACGCTGAGCAGATTCTCCCTCTGCTCGACGGCTTGGACGACGTCGCGGTGCAGCACCTCGACGGCTGCGTCGAGGCAATCAACGGGTTTCGGCGGGACCACGGGCTGCTTCCGATTGCCGTCTGCAGCCGGACAGCCGAATATGCGGCGCTGCCGATGCGTCTTCGGCTGCTTGGCGCTGTCGAGATCCAACCGCTGACGCACGTACAGATCGCCGCGCATCTCGAGCGGGTCGGCAGGCCATTGGCAGGAGTGCGTGCAGCGCTGCAAGATGACCCGACACTGTGGGAGCTGGTGGAGACGCCTCTGATGCTCAGCATCGTTGTGCTTACCTGTCAGGGCAACTCGGCGGCGACACTGTCGGCGGGCGGGACTCCCCAGCAGCAGCGTCAGCAACTGTTCGCCGCCTATGTCGCCGCCATGTTCCAGCGCCGACCGGAAGACCGCCGATATCCCAAGCACAAAACGGTGCGCTGGCTCGCGCAACTTGGCCGATTTTTGCAACAGCACAACCAGACTGATTTCTATCTAGAGCGGATCCAGCGAGACTGGTTGGCGACCCGAGCGCAACAGCGTGTGGTGACCATCAGCTCGGCGGTTCTCATTGGGCTACTCGTCGGGTCGCTGATCCGTGGGTCTGACGGGGCGACTATTGGGTTGCTCAGCGCGCTGTGCTACGGGTTGGGAGAACGTTCCGGAGCTACCCAACAGACCAAGCTCCTCCGCTGGTCGTGGGCCGTGGCGCGTAAAGGGCTCGCTGCCATGCTCTTCGTCGGGCTCGCCATCGGGCTGGCCTACGGCGTGGTAAGAGGCCCGCTCGTCGGCCTGGCCTTCGGGCTCGTCGAAGGGACGCTCGCCGGACTGCTCGCCGGGCTGCTGAGCACGCTCGCGGCCAGCCAAGCGTGTGCGCGAGAGACAAATCTCGATGGAGGAGTTCTCCGCCTGAATAGCCACCCGATGCTGGGTCACCTTGTAGCGGGACTTGTCGTTGGGGTGGTTTTTGGATTAGTTGGAGCGGTGATCCTCGGACTAAAGTTCACGATTCTCAATGGGCTGACGATCGGGTTTGCCAACGCATTGCGTGCTCAGCTAATCCCTGCATTACTCATTACAGTATTCTATATGCTGATCTTCGGTTTGCCGCTAGCGCTGTCTTATGGGCTGGAAGAGTATTCCCCAGTAACGTCGCCGTCGGAACGGCTGCGTTCCTTGTGGTCGTTGATACGTGAGGAATTCCAGTCGATGGTACCCGTGGCGCTGATCGTCGGAGCAGTCGTCGGGCTCGGCGAGGGGCTTTTCCATGGGCCAGTCGTCGGGCTGTTCGACGGGCTGGCCTTCGGGCTGCTCGCCGGGCTGGCTGTTGTGCTGGTGAACGAGCCGCTTGCCGATCAACGCCGCGCGCCACAATCAAATCCGAACGAAGGTACGCAACGATCAGCGCGCAATGCATTGATCGCGGGTGCGCTGGTCGGGTTGGCCGTCCAAGTGCTCACTGTGGTGACCTCGGGGATGACTGACGGGCTGATCCTAGGGCCGGTGTACGGACTCATGGCCGGATTGGCTTACGACCTTGGAGCACGCTCCCAATTCATACAACCGATCCAACGACTGCGATGGTCATGGGCCGCAGTACGCCGTCATCTCAAGTCAACGCTGGTCATCGGGCTGTTGGTTGGAGTGCTCATTGCGCTGATCGCCGGGTTCATGCTCATGAGCGGGGAGATAGCCGGTGGCCCCTATCCGATCCTCGTATCAATCATCGGTGTTTTAATCGTTGCGCAGTTATTCGGATTGGTCGCCGTCCTGGTCATGGGGTTGTTGAGTGGACTTTCGATTAACCAACTCGCGACTTCCCAGACGGCGCCCAATGAAATCATACGCAGATCAGCGCGAAATGCGCTACTCGCCGGGGCGCTCTTCGCGGCGCTCTTCGCGGCGTCCTTCAGGCTCAGCACCCTTGCCGGTATGGTGAACGGGCTGCTTGTCTGGGCGATCGCCGCGTTGTTCGTCGGTGGCATGGCGTGTTTGCAGCATCTTATGGTGAGGGCATTGCTAGTCAGAAATGGATTTGCTCCCAGGCAGTATGTGCGCTTCCTTGACTATGCGACTGAGCGTCTTTTTCTGCGCCAAATTGGTGCGGGCTACATTTTTAGCCACCGACTGTTGCTTGAGTACTTCGCCACATTAGAGCTGGATCAAGGCCGCGAGCCGGTGATCCTGGGGGTGGAAGAAGCCGGACGGACGGCCTGAGCCGCGTATTGCGGACCCGACATTACTCCAGCGGCGCGAAGCGCGGTGTGCCCGCCGCCGGGGGAAGAAACACCCCGACGCCGAGCTGAACGTCTCGTGGTCCTTCAGCGCCGCCTGGACGTCGTGATAGTGACACAGGTCCCGTGATCTGCTGGCGGCAGGGATGGGGCCCAGCTATACGAGTCGACGGCGGCGTGCGGCCTGATCTCAGATGACGCCCCAGCCGCAGGACGGCCCACGATCGCCTCGGGCATGTCCAGTGGGCTGAAGCGTCCGCGAGCGCGGTCCCAGCGGCCCGTCCGAGCGCTGCAGCGGTGAACCCTTGGGGTGGGTCCCCAATGATTTCAACCGCTGAGAGAGGAGGCAACGCGAAAGGAGGGCGTGATGGCGGTCGTACCGCTCACAGGAGCGAATCAAGAGCTGGGCTTAGCCAGGAAGCACCCTCCCCACGAAGACACCCGGAAGTGCCAGAACAAAGTCCGATGACAGTGACAGTAAGGGCGTCACCATGAACCCATCCTTCCATGCTTCTCAAGCCGCGCAGCGGGCCTCTCAACAAGCGCAACAGGCTGACCAGCGAACCCATCAAAGGTGTGTCTTTTGTAGCTCTTGTAGGTGTTGGTACCTTCAACGGGCCTAGGAGCCTGCTGAATAAGTCGGTTTGTCGGGTCAGCGGGGCGGTAAAACCGCAGGTCAGGAGAGTGCCTAATCGAGGTGCTGAAGGCGCCTGATGAAAGGAATCCCGCGATGCGGTGGACGGTTCACGGTGAACGTCCCATTTACACAAGCGATTGGGTCAACCTGTGGTTGGTCGATGTCGAGCAGCCGGATGGGCGTCGTGGGGACTACCACGTCGTGCGTATGCGCCATCTGTCGGCGGTGGCGGTAGTGGATGACCGTCAGTGGGTGCTCATGCTCCGACGGCATCGGTTCGTCACCGACACGTGGGCATGGGAGCTGCCGATGGGGCTTGTCGAAAACGGCGAGACCCCCGAGGAAGCGGCGGCCCGGGAAGTCGAAGAAGAGACCGGGTGGAGACCGGGGCCCCTCACGCCTATCGTCTACGCGCAACCGGCGAACGGGATCACCGATTCTGAGCACTTCCTGTTTCGCGCCGAGGGTGCCACATACATTGGCGAGCCGACTGAACGTAATGAGTCAGATCGAGTGGAGTGGATTCCGTTTTCGGATATTCGCGCGATGGTTGATCGGCGAGAGATCGTCAGCAGCGCATCGTTGGTGGCGTTGCTGTATATACTGCTGGATTACAAAGGCTGAAGGCTGTGGTATTGAAAGAAATCTGCGACCCGTGCGTTGAAGTATCTAATGGCCCGCTCCCGCGAAGGGCGTTGGGCTGTGTTGGAACTCCTGGATATGCCCGGCGATCCGGGCTGAGTCCACCGACGTAGCCAGCTCTAACACTATGGTAGCCGTGCCCCAACGATTGCTCGAGTTGCCTGCCTGAAGCTGTGTCTTCCCCCGCGTCGCCCACGAACCGGGACTGGTCAGCCGAACTGCTCCAGGTGGAGGCGGACCGGCGGGTACAAGCTGGTGGCCGTCATGGCTATCGCCTCAGATGGCGTGACCCATCTCAGGAGGTCAAGCTCATCGATGTCTACGACCGCACCGTTACCTGAGAGGGGTTCACAGACCCAGTAAGCGAGGAGCCGCCCGCTGTCGGGGTGGATGCGCTGGCCAAGCCTGGTGTGGGCGTGAACGTGGATGCCGACCTCTTCACAGACCTCGCGTTCGACTGCCCGGATTTCGGTTTCGCCCGGCTCGACGCCGCCGCCGGGGAACACCCAGCTGAGGGCGCCTTCCGGCTGGCGGCGTCGTACGAGCAGCACCTTGTGATCTCTCGTGATGATGGCAACGACGACTTGTGCGCCCATTCATGTGTCCTGTCCTCGCGCCAGCGCGTCACGTGCCGGGGTGTAGATGAGCGCCGGGTCTATGTAGCGGTCGAGAGCGGCGAGGGGTACCCACGCTGCGTCGATGTTTTCCTGCGGGTCGCGGTTGACCGGCTGGCCGTGCAGGTACTCACACAGAAAGTATTCGCACTGCGCCGCAGTGATCGGGTGAACACGGGAACCGATGCGCTCGCGAACGCCGATGGCGATCCCGGTCTCGGCGGCGGTTTCTGCGGCAGCCACGTGGGCGGGCTGCTCGCAGGGTTTGACGATCCCGGCGGGAAACTGCCAGTCCAGGGGACCCTCCGGACGGCGACGCCGGACAAGGAGCACGGTGTGGTTATGGACGACCAGCGCAATGGCTACGACGAGCGGGACCGGAGCGGGTGGACAGGCAGCGGCCGGTTCCTGGCACGGCGTGCCACTGACCGCTGCATCCTCCTGGCTGTCAAACGGCGACAACCAAGCTTCGACACCCCTGTCCGACCTGAGTGGCTGCAACTGGTTAACAGGTTGCCTGGTGGTGTCCTCTGGCAGCTTGAACCACAGGAGGAAGCTGGGAATGTGGAGCGTTCGCGCCCATAGGATGAGTTTGTCGAGGTCTCTGATTGGGGGCCCGTTCTCCACACGGCTCAGTTGGGGTTGGGTCATGAGCACCCAACCAGCAACCGCCTCTTGGCGCAGGGTCTGGCCATGGAATGGGTGCTGCCGGTAGGAGGCGATGACACGGCCCATATGCCGGCTCAGCAACGCGTCCCGAATGAGATCAGCATCCCAGAAGCCTTCTGGCAGCTCCGGCGGCCCGCTGGCAGTCGACCTTGTCTGGCACGGAGCGCAGCACACGCCGACGTTGTCGCGCGCCAACCGTGCGCCGCACGAGCGGCAGTAACGATAAGCGACCGCACGCTTCATGTCAGGCTGACCTCAAGCCGCTGGAACGCTGGACCCGACAAGTTTAACTCTCCCGTCTCTTCCCGTGCGTCTTGGCTGCTCAGAGCTGCATATGGCGTATGCGATTGCTGTCATCGGCCCCCACGCGGCCCCCCAGCACACTGTCGGCCTGGACCGCCCGAGACGCTCTCTAGCAGGGCAAGCAACTGGCGAAGGGGAGCAGGACCCCACCCATGACGAACAGCATAGATCGGCCCAGCACAGACGAGAAGCGCTCTTCCGACCCTGGGACCACGATCGGCGAGCACGCGTCCCACAGGCTGAGGGGCCGGGGGCCACGGCCCGATGACGTCGCCGAGTTGGGCGAGGGCTCCTACGCCTGCGCGGTGCGCCTCGACGGTCTGCGGTGGGCGTCATTGACACCCTGCCACCTGCGGCCAGTGAGACGCCCAATCAGTGACTTCGCGGCCTCAGGAGAGTCGTCCCTGCCCTGCCCGCATTGCGGGCAGTCATGGGCCGTGACCTGGGACCCGTGGGACGCAAAACGCACGGCATTCGCGCTGTGGCTCGAGGAAGCCCCGCCACGCGAACACAAGCGTTCGCAGCCCACTGCTGAGCCCCTGCCAGATCGCGCAAGGAGCCTTCGCATGCGCGATGAGCCGAAGACGGCAGATCCCTACCGCGTCGAGCTGCATCCGGGCTTTTGGCGGGTGTGGACGGTGTGCTGCGGCGTTCAGATCGACCTGCCGCGCGAGATCTATGACCTGCAGCTCATGCATGAGCTGCGCTGCTCGTGCACGCGCAGACTGCGGCTGTCGGTGACCGGCGACGCTCAGCGAGGTCTCCAGGCGCTGTGGATTGGAGCACAACCATGAGCGTGGCCTGCCAGCCGATCACGTGCACGATGCGCGACATCGACAAACCGTCCGAACAGTTCTGTCCCGATGCGCATCCGGATGGGCCACGATGAGCGCGCGCAACCCTGGGCCGCTGCGCCCGTCGTCTCATCTGCATCCTCACCAAAAGGGCAAGAGCCGTTGAGGGCAGCGTGGGAGCATCGCCGCAAGATTGAGCGCTCATATCAACGTGGGGGTTTTGTCATGGCGAGCGTGGGAGGGCCAACGCCCTATGGGCCGAGAGACGGCAGGGCCGTAGCGGACTGACAGGAGTCTTGCGTTGGAGTCGCTTCATGATGTCGAGGCGCTGTGTTTGGAGATCTGCGCCGAGCTGCGCGAGGTCGAGATGCTGGCCACCTATCGCGACATCATCGGCAACGCCGCCCGGCTGATCGCGCGTGCTGCCCAATACCCGCTGATCGGCGGCGCAGAGGCGGCCGAGCTGGCCCGCGAGCTGGCCAGGATGGCCTACATCGAGGAAGAGATCGACCGGCTTCTGCCTTCCTCGCAGGAAGGGTGACGCTCACAGACGTCTGAGCGACGAGGTTGGCTTTCGACAGGGCCGACCGGTTCCCCGGGCCGGTCTGGCCTGAACACGAGACGGCCCGGGCGCACCCCTACCGCCCGGGCCGTCTCCACCGCTCCTTCAGGGATGAATTGTCATCATGACCACGCGGTCCTCGGACTCGGGTGTTCGCGTAGAGGACGAGCAGCCAGCGCCAGGGCCCCAGCAGGCAACGAAATCTCGCCCGGTAGCCTCAAGCTCCGCGCCCAGGCGTGGGAGCTGCTGAAAGTGGCCACAGCCAGCGCTCGACGTGCCTTTGCTGTCAGACGAGAGGTGTCGAGATCGGTGACCGCCGCCACGGTCAGCTCGATCCGCGCCACGAGTCCACACTCGTCGGGTGGGATAGCCCAACCCGGCGTTTGCCTGACCGAGCCCGAGCTGAGCGCGCTCGTACACCCCGGGGATCCCGTCCAAGAGTTCGACGATGCGCCTCGTGTCCGGATCCGTCTCGTCGAGCGCGCTGGACAGCAGCGACCGGGCCAATGTGCCCTCCTGACCGTGCATACGCGCCGTGAGCCGTGACAGCTTCGCGCCTGCCTGTCGTCCAACATGATGTTCCACCGGTGCCTACTGCGCTTCATCCACTCACGGCACACGCTGCGACGCGACTTGTGCACCAGCTGATGGATGGCGGTGGGCGCGGCGTTTGATCCGCTCCCCTCTGTGTCAAGCTGTAGCGAGGCAGGATATAGCCGATAATTACTGACAGAGGGCGAGAGGGAGACCCACCCGAGAATGACCACCTCGCTGACAACCACCGGGCACAGCCCCCATGCTGGGCTCGTGCCCGACGTCCCCGACCCGGAGGTGTGCGCCAAAGCACGCCGCCGCCGCTTCTCCGCAGCCTACAAACTGCGGATCGTCACCGAGTACGACGCGCTGACCGAGGCGGGCGCCAAAGACGCGCTGCTGCGCCGCGGAGGGCTGTACAGCTCCCATGTCATCGAGTGTGAGTGACGCCGCGCCCAGCAGGCCAGCGCGCTGACAGCCCTGGACCGCAGACGCGGCCGCAGACACACCGACGAGCGCGACGCCGAGGTCGCCCGGCTGCGCCGCCGCCTCGAGCGTGTCGAGGCTGAGCTGGCCAAAGCACACAAAACGATCGACGTGCAGGCAAAACTCTTCGCGCT
This sequence comes from Egibacteraceae bacterium, assembly GCA_050743205.1. Classification (GTDB taxonomy): domain Bacteria; phylum Actinomycetota; class Nitriliruptoria; order Euzebyales; family Egibacteraceae; genus JBOGED01. The sequence continues at coordinate 12,709 of JBOGEA010000096.1, forward strand.
CTTGGAGGCGCTCTCCGAGAGCGCGGAGCCGACGCCCAAGCCGAGGTTTTGGGAAGCCTCACCCTTGCCTGCATCCGTCAGAGCAAGCTCGACGAGGCCGCGGCGACACTCCACAAGGCGATCGACGTGGTCGAGCTGACCTGGGGCGGGGGCGGGCTCACCATTGTCTTCAGCGCCGGTCGTGAGCTTCGACCTTGGCGGCAGGTCCCGGCCGTGCAACACGTGTGCGACCGGCTGTTCGCGCTCATGACGGGAGCATAAGGAGCATCGTGACCAGCGCGGCGATCGATCAGGCCAAACAGGCGGCTCGAGAGCGGGTGTGGGCGCTGTTGGAGCAGGCACACGCGGCACCGCCCGGCGTTTCAGGTCGTATCCCCGCCTTCTTCGGTGCTGAGGCGGCAGCCGATCGGGCTGGCGACTCTGCCTGTCTGGCAGGCGGCGCGTGTGGTCAAGGCGGTCCCAGACCAGGCGCAGCTTCCTGTGCGAGCACGGGCGCTGACGGAAGGCAAGCTCGTCTACATGGCCGTGCCGAAGCTGGCTGATGCGCTGCCGTTCTACCTGCTCGACCCGGCATCCCTGACCGTGCCGCCAGCCGAGGCCGCATCAAGCCACATGGCCGCTGCGGTCGCGCGGAAGGTGAGCGTGGAGGAGCTGCGCCCGGTCGATCTCATCATCTGTGGCAGCGTCGCCGTGAACCGAGACGGCGTGCGCCTCGGCAAGGGCGCCGGCTATTCCGACATCGAGGTCGCGCTGCTCCAAGAGGCAGGACTGATCGGGCCCGAGACCGTCATCGTGACCACGGTGCACACACTCCAAGTCGTCGATCATAACCTGGCGGAGACCGAGCACGACTTCAGCGTCGACCTGATCGTGACGCCCGAGGAAGTCATCGCCTGTGGCCCATCGCGTCGTCCGCCCGGGCTCCTTTGGGAACATCTGACCAAAGAGAAGATCGCCGCTATCCCCGTGCTCGCCGCGCGAGCGCCTAAATCAGGTGAGTAGATGGCGATCGGCGGGTCGTATGCGCCGTCTCATTCTCCCAGACTGGCAGCCTCACTCATTCTCTGTCTGCCGCCACAGCTCCTCAAACTCCGCAACCGCCTGTACATGACGGTATGGCCGCAGCCGCCGCCGAATCAGGCTCACCCGCGCCGTGGCGCGCGCGGAGTTGACCCGCCTCGCCAAGACCAGCGTCCGGCTGGCCTGTCTGGCAGCCTCGTCAATGTCCTCAGTCTGCACATAGCACTCAGCCAACCAGCCAGTGTAGAACGAGACCTCGCGGGCAAAGATTTCATCGTAACGGTCAAGAGCCCTCATCAGGAGCGGTTCAGCCCGACTGGGCTGGCGCAGCTCGATGTAGCAAACCGAAGCGAAAGCGTCGATCTCACCACGGCTCAGCCAGTAGACCCAATACGGGTCATCCGCAGGGTTGCGCTGCTCGTAGAACTGCTCGGCCTGGCCGAGTGCTCGCTCGGCCTGAATCGTCTCACCCGCCAGGGCATGAGCCCAGGCGATAGGTTGTTGAAACCGCGCCTTAGCCTTAGCTGATGCGCAGTGCCTGGCGCCAGCGAATGCGGTCTGTGCAAGCAGAACGGCTTCGTGGGGATTGCCAGCGTAACTGTACAGATAACTCAACCAGGAAATAATGTTACCAACAAGCGGTGCGTCATCAGCCGCGTGGGCGGCGTGGATACCGCTCACGTAGCACCGCTCAGCGGTCGCATGAAGACCAGCGTCGGCCGCCACCCACCCCGCCAGTTGACAAAGATCAGCCACAGCCGCCAGGAGCCGCTTGCCGAGCGCCTCGCTGTACGCGGCTTCCTTGAGGAGACAGACAGTGGCGCACAACTCCTTGTCGACCAGCTCGTACAGGTCATGCCCACCGATGAAATCATCCATATGCCGAAGCTGCTCAACCCGTCGCTCAACCTTGCCGATAAGCTCTCTGCCGATCTGGCGGCCCGCCGCAACCTCAACCAGCTGCGGTGGCTCGGTCACCAACCACTCATGAGCCAGACGGACCGCCAGGCTCGGCGTCAGCTCCAACCCATCATCAGTCACCATCTCCAACAGCGACGCGGTGCTCTCCGGTGTCCACGTGACCGCCAACAGCCGCCGGTCCGGCAGCACAACGCCGTTCTGGCATCCGTTGGCGCTCGACCGCTCCCCGACGATGAGCGCAGAGACATCCTTTGGTTGCCCCGGCACCGCAAACCACAGATACGATGCCGGAATGCGCAAGGCCTGCGCCCACCGTATGAGCGTGTCGAGGTTGCGCATCGCCGAGCCGTTCTCGGTCCGGCTCAGCTGCTCCTGGGTGATCCCCAGCCAACCACCGACCAGCTCTTGTGACAGCGGACGCGGGCCATGAAAAGAATGATGGCGGTAGGCGTACACGACACGGCCCATATGCCGAGTGGCGAACGCCTCACGAAGCTTGTCAGTCTCCCAGAACTCTAGTGGCACCCTCGGCGCAGACACCACCTCGTCACGAGCCTTGCTCTGACAGGCCGCGCACCGCGTGTCCCGGTTATCACGCGCCAGACGGGCACCGCAACCTGGGCAGTAGCGAACTGGCGATTGACTGCTCATGGCCCTCTGTGTCCTGACCGCTCACCTGCCTTAGTGGTCCCTTCCGGAAATAGTTTGACGTATCGAGGGCGGCACTGCGCCCCGCTCGCAAGGCGCGCCGAGCGCGCATATCTGGAGGTCATCTGTAAGCGAGGCGCAACGCCGCGAGCGGGGATGCAGGGTCGTCCGAATGCCAAAGGATTTCCGGAAGGGGCCACTTAGGGACAGCTCATGGGCGCGCAGTCTAGTTCCGCCGCGCACGTCCCGCTGTGCGTATGCATTGACGGTATACGCAAAGCATGCCGGACCTCCGGTGGCGCTCCGGAGGCACACAGACGAGATTCACAGCTCCACGCCCAGGTGTTCTTCGAGGCGGCTGCCGCGAGGCCGGAGACGGTGGTGGACGCGATGTGTCCCCGCTGCGGGCACCGGTGGCAAGTCGAGCTGATCCCCGACGAGGGCGTCGAGGGCGGTGCGAGGCGACCTGGACGCACCGGCTGGACGACCACCGCCACGGGCTGGCGGTCTCATAGCGGCCGGTGAGGCGGCAGTCCTCACACCTGTTCTGTCTGCCGCCACAGCTCCTCAAACTCCGCAACCGCCTGTACATGACGGTAGGGCCGCAGCCGCCGCCGAATCAGGCTCACCCGCGTCTTGGCGCGTGCGGAGTTGACCCGCCTTGACAGGATCAGCGTCCGGCTGGCCTGTCTGGCGGCCTCGTCAATGTCCTCACTCTGCACATAGCACTCAGCCAGCCAACTTGAGTAGAGTGAGGTTTCGCGAACCAAGTCTCCCTTGTAGTGATCGAGGGCACCATGCAGGAGCGGGCCAGCTCGCCTCGGCTGATGCAACTCCGTATAACACCGTCCCGCCATCACATCCATCTCGTCACGATTAAGCCAGTAAACCCAATTGGGATCATCTGCGGGGTTGTGCTGTTCGTAGTATTGATCTGCTTTACCAAGGGCCCGTTGCGTCTGGCTCAGCTCACCGGCACGGGCATGCGCCCACGCAATGCGTTCTTGAAAGAGCGCTTGGGTCGTGGCTGACGACTCATGTCTGGCGCCGGTGTATGCGGTATTCGCGAGTAGCACAGCCGCGTACGGGTTGCCGATGTTGCTGTATAGATAGCTCAGCAAGGAAATAATGTTACCAACAAGCGGTGCGTCATCAGCCGCGTGGGCGGCGTGGATACCGCTCACGTAGCACCGCTCAGCGGTCGCATGAAGACCAGCGTCGGCCGCCACCCACCCCGCCAGTTGACA
>JBOGEA010000097.1:0-16443 GCA_050743205.1 Egibacteraceae bacterium
ACCTAAAAGGGTGTTCGCGAGCGGAACCCGACGAGGCGCGACCCTTAAGGCCAGTTCCCGAACTAACGCGTACTGAAGGAGGCGCCCGTGTCCACTCTTTCGCTCTACCACGCCCGCCATGTGGCGCGGCTGGCGGAAGGCGTCCGGCCGGTCCGGGTCATGCACGCGCTCGACGGCATTGAGCAGGAGGTGCCTCCCGAGATGTTGGTGGAGGCCGGCCAGGCCCTGTGGGAACGCTGGCGGGAGCATCTCCGCTTCCGGCCACACGACCTGATCCTCGGTCTGGATGCGGGGGGAATACTGCCCACGATTGCCCTTGCCTTAGCCAGCCGGACACCGTATCGCCTGTCGTGGAGGCTCGACCTCGACTACCCGAACAAACACGTATTTCAAGAGCCGCACTCCCTCAGCCCTGAGCTGTTCGTCTACGGTCGCTTCCAAGGCAGGCGGATCCTCATCGCCGACGATGAGGTGACCACCGGCAGGACAGCGGCAAGTCTCGCCGGAGTTCTGCAGAAAGCAGGGGCAGACGTCGTAGGTGTTGCATGCCTCGTCGAAGACACCTCAGGCAACGGCCGTTCATTTCTCACCGAGATCGACATTCCACTCTGCGCGTTGACGACGCTATGAGACCTTTTCGTAGCGGTAGCCGTGCAGGGCGATCTCGTCGGCGAACAGCTCCGCCACGAAGTCACGCTCTATAGGCGTATACAGCGCGGAGTAGTGGCGGCGGTCAGTGCGATGGTGTGCGTTCGCGTGAGGCAGGGCCGTGGCCCGCTCCGGCAGACCGAGGACGGCGGCGATCTGCGCAAGCTCGGCCGAAAGGCGCTCAAAGCGAGCGATGCGGTCGACTGTCACCTGCGCACCGACGGTGTAGAGACGGAAGTTGACCACGCGATGGGCGCTGCCCGATTCAAGGAACGTCTCCAGCGGCGGTCGCGTGGCGGGGTTTCGATGGCGGAGGTAGTAGTAAGACAGCACCTTGTCCCACGGGTTCCGCTCCACACACCATTTGTAGTAAGAAGACCACACGTCCTCGTCGACCAGCAGCCTGACCTCCGCTGCGGGCATATGGCCATAGAAACGCGCAGTGCCGTCGGGATTGAGATGGTGCTGAGGACCGCGGCCACCGAGCTGGCGCCGAAGAGCCTCGTGCCGTGGGTCGAGCATCGCGGTGATGACATCATCAGGACCGCACACTCGGGACAAAGCCAGCTCAATACTGGTGGAGGCGGTTTTGCGGCACCGGATGTAGATGAACCGATACTTGCGAGAAAGGATCACGTCCGCCGATTCCCTTCGCTGTCGTGCCTGCGGCATCGCCCTCGATGCCATCAGAGGATAGCCTTGCCGGAGAAATCGCCGTCTCGCCCCCGTTTGGCGGACATGTCCTCAGGAGCCTTGTATGAGCGCGGCTTGGCCTCCACGCCTGCGGCTTCCCGGCTCGGCGTCTGCGGCGCTGGCGGGCGCGTGCGTGCGGTGGACCCTGGAGGAGCTTGCGGACAGCCAGTTCCAGCGGCAGGCGCTCATGCAGGTGTGCGCGCAGATCCCACAGCTGCGCGAAACGCTCGAAGCGGCGAGGACCATGCTCCGCCGGGAGGGTGCCGTCGTGGTGGAGGGCGCGCCGACGCACTCGCCCGCCCTTGCCGTCGCGGCGAGCGCGATGGGTGTGGTGACGGCGGACGGGAATGGGCATCCACAGCGGCTGGTCTGGGACGTCCGCCCGAGCTCCGGCGCGGTGGTGCGCTCCCAGGGACGCGATGCCCTGCCGCTGCACACGGACTCCACCCAGGCGGAGCACCCGCACGCGGTGCTGTGCTTCGGCTGCGTCGAGCCGGGCCAGGACGGTGACGGGCTGTCGCTCCTCGCTCCGGCCAGCCGTGCCGTCGCCGCGTTGCATGCGCAGAACCGAGCGCGCGAGGTGCGCCTGCTCCAGGACCCCTGCTTTCCATTCGCCAACGACTCAGCGGACGGCCTGCCCGTTGCTCTGCGGCCCATCCTGCGCCGGACCGAGGGCGATGTGTGCGTGAGGTATCACGAAAAGATCGTCGGGTGGGGCGTCAAGGTGGCCCCGGCGTCACTCGACCCCGAGCACCGGACCGCGCTGGAGACTTTCCAGGCCGCGCTCCGGCAGCCGTCGCTGGCCACGTCCCTGCTCCTGCGGGCGAACGACTTCCTGCTGTTCGACAACCACCGCGTCATGCCCGGGCGCACCGCCATCGACTCGACCAGCAACCGCCACCTGAAGCGGCTCAAACTCCACGACACACGCAAGGAAAGCTGACAGCGCCGACGCCACGGTTCGTGGCGTCCGCACCGCCTTTACAAGGACTGGATCACAACTTCCGGAGAGTTCTGCGCGAGCGCGGTCAGGTCGCCGGGGTCGCTCGTGAGGACGTCGGCGCCGCCAGCGGCTACAGCCTGGGCCACCACCAGAGCGTCAACGGTGGCAGCGGATGAGGCTGCTGCCAGCAGCGATCCGGCGATTCTGCCCAGCTCCTCGGTCGCCGCCGGAATACGGACTTTGCGCAAAACACGGTTGACCGGCGCGGAACGGGGTCCTGGAGTCCGGACCGTCTCGGCGACTACGACGACAGGGACCTCGACCTGCACACCGAGATCATAGGCACGCTCAAGAAACGCTCGGGCGCGCTGATCGCCACGGGCAACGGCGATGACCGCGCCCGAGTCGAGGATCAGAATGTGTTCGACTGCTGGAGTCGTTCGCGTGCGGGAGCGGGCCATTCGCGGCGCACCTGTTCCATGATCTCGTCGGGGATGGGGCCGGCCTCGGCCTCTGCCTCATCCAAGAACTCGCGCAGCCGGTCGCGTTGGAGCTGGCGCTCCACGGCGTCATTCACGTAGGCGGACAGCCGCCGTTCCCCGACCTGCTCGCGCGCAGCGGCCAGGACCTTCTCGTCGAGCGTCAGTGAGACCTTCTCAGTGGCCATAGACGCATGGTAGCGGGGGTCGGGGTAGCTGACGAACAGCCTGTTGGCGCACATGGCTCGGCCCGGCCAGCCAGTGGCTGGCCGGGCCGCTCAGGCGCGGGGTCGCCTAGTCGTGGTAGTAGATCACCGTTTCGCAGCTGCGGAACTCGTCGTCCCTGTCGATCAGGCAGACGTCGTCGCCGGGGCCACCGTCAAGGGTGTCCTCACCCCGGCCACCGATCAGGATGTCATCGCCGCGACCGCCGTTCAGTTCGTCGTCACCACGATCGCCGCAGATGATGTCGTCGCCCCGGCGGCCGTTGATCTCATCGTCGCCGTCCTTGCCGACGATGACATCGTCGTCGTCCGTGCCTTCGATGTCGTCGTCGCGGTCGGTGCCCTTGATCGTTGCGCGCTCTCCGTCACACCTCGGCGTAGGTGCGGCAGAGCTGGCACCCGCTCCGGCGATGAGCGTGAGGAACGCCATCATCGCCACTCCGAAGAGCCGTACTGTTCGCATCATCATCAATTCCCCCTCATGGGCTCCCGCAGTTGGGCACGAAGAGCACAAAGCGGGTGACCCGGTGTAGGAGGGACCATAATGATATGTAGGACTAAATCCGTCAAGTGAAATATCGGCGCACGGAGGCTGAAGGGGGCGAAGGACGCCTACCGCAGCGCCAGCAGCCAGCAGCGCTGGTCGCGGAAGCCGGCTGTGCGGTACGCGGCGATCCCCGGGGCGTTATCTGCCCTGACGTGCAGGGAGACGACTGGAAGGCCGTCGTCGAGGAGTTCGCGGGCCAGGGCGCGCACGACGGCCGCGCCGATGCCCCGGTTGCGCCACCGCGGGTCGACGAACACCCCCGCGAGCTGGGCGCCGCGCCGGCGGCTGCGCAGCGAGAGGTCGATCTTGGCGACGGCCGCGCCGTCGCGCTCCATGACCCAGGTGGCGCCCTGAGCGACGCTCTCGACCATCCGGGCACGCACGGAGGCGCGACCGGACCGGGAGATGGGGGGACCCATGCGATCCTCGACGTGCAGCAGGCACGCGAAGTCGGTGAGCCGCTCGACGTCCGAGGGGACCGCGAGGCGAAAGCCGGGAGGGCGCCCACCCGGCGGCAGCGAGGCGCGTGTGGCGGTCATGAACCGCTGCTCCCTCGCTGAGACCCGTCGCCGGAACAGCGCTTTGACCGGGTAGTTGAGGATCCCCTCCGTGATCGGCAGATCGCCGAGCAGGATCCGCCACCCCGTCTGCTCCGAGGTCTCCGCGAAGGCGGCCGCGGCCGCCGCGTCGCCGGCCGGCATCAGCGTCCCCGTCGATCCGCAGTACAGCACCGCGACGGGGTCGTCGCCGGGCCATACGACGAACCGGTGGTGCTCACCCCGGTCGAGCGCGTCCAGCAGGTAGTGATTCGCATGCGCCCACTGCCCCTCCGGCGCGCGGCCGAAGTCCCGCTCGAGCAGCCTCATCACGTGCGCCACCTCGGCACGGGCGAGTCGGCTCGCCCGGGGGCGAGCCGGGGTGAAGGTCACGCGACAGACCCCGCCGCGCTCGGCGGGACGGCCAGCCCGTCCAGGATGAGGTTCGGGTCGGCGTCGATGTCGAGGTCGGAACGCTGGCCAGCGGCGAGCCGGTTGAAGCCCGCAGCGGCGATCATCGCCCCGTTGTCCGTGCACAGCGCCGGTGAGGGCATGAGCAGCCGGAGTCCCTCGCTCGCGCATGCCGCCTGCATCCGCTCCCGCAGGCGTGAGTTGGCGGCCACGCCGCCGACGAGCGTCACATGCTCGACATCGCACCGCGCGGCGGCGGCGAGGGTCTTGCGGACCGCGACGTCGACCACCGCCTCTTGGAACGAGGCGGCGATATCGGGCAGCACGATCTCCTCGCCAGCGGACTCGCGGCGGCGCAGCTCGCGGATCACCGCGGTCTTCAGCCCCGACAGCGAGAAGTCGAGGGTCGGCCCCGGCATGGGCCGCGGGAACGCGATCGCGGACGCGTTGCCACCGCTGGCGAGCCTGTCGATCTCCGGTCCGCCCGGATACGGCAGGCCCAGAAAGCGTGCGATCTTGTCGAAGGCCTCGCCCGCCGCGTCGTCGATCGTCGCCCCGACCGTCGAGAAGCGCCCGCCGGAGTCGAGCAGCACGAGGCTGGTGTGGCCACCGCTGACGATCAGGGCGAGCAGCGGTGTGGGCAGGGCCCCGTGCTCCAACTGCACCGCGCAGACGTGCCCCTCCAGGTGGTTGACCCCGATCAGCGGCAGCCCATGCGCGAGCGCGACGCCCTTCGCCGCCGCCACGCCGACGAGCAGCGCGCCGACCAGCCCCGGTCCCCTGGTCACGGCGACGCCCTCAAGGTCGGCGTAGGTGCACCCGCCCTCCACCAGCGCCCGGTCGATGCACGGCAGCAGCAGCTCCAGATGCGCGCGGGCCGCGATCTCCGGCACGACGCCCCCGTACGGGCGGTGGCGGTCCACCTGCGAGCCGATCACGTTCGACCGGACCCGCGTGCCGTCCTCGACCAGGGCGATCGCGGTCTCGTCGCACGACGTCTCGATGCCGAGCACGAGCACTAGTGGTCCAAGCGGTGAGTTCCCTGGACCGAGGGTGCGGCTGCACCCCGCGTCGCAAGGAGCGAGGAGTGACGCGTAGCAGCGCTGCGCGAGCGACGAAGCGAAGCAGCACGGCAAGGCCCGGGCGTAGGAGCTGCAGCCGAATCCATGGGACTCACCGCGCGGACCACTAGTCCTCACCCAGCCCGACGCGGCCCTTGACCCAGGGCACCTCCAGGTCGGGCGCGCCGCTCGACCCGCCGGGCGCGTCCAGGCGCGCGGCCTGCCTCGCCAGCCGCTGGCCGAACTCCCGCGACTGCATGCCGTGCGCCCACATGATCAGCGCGTCCTCGTCGGTCTCCGCGTAGTAGCCAGGCCGCGTCCCGACCGGGGCGAAGCCGAAGTGGCTGTAGAGCCGCTGGGCGCCACGGTTGGCGACACGGACTTCGAGGGTAGCCGCTCCGACGCCCAGCGCCCGGGCCTCGGTGAGCAGCGCATACAGCAGGCGGCTCGCGATCTTCTGGCGGTGGTGGCGAGGATGCACGGCCACCGTGGTGACATGCCCCTCGTCCACGCCCAGCATCAGGCCGGCATAACCCAGCACCGGCCGCCGTCGCCGCCATGATCGCGCCACCGGGCCCAGCGCCACGAAGTACCGGCGGGTGTCGGCCTGGGCCAACTCCGAGATGAAGATGTCACGCGACCACGGCCTGGGATAGACCACATGCTCGATCGCCAAGACCTGGCCGAGGTGCCACTCACACATCGGCGAGACCGTGATCCCCCGCAGGGCGCAGCGGGTCAGCTCGGCGACCATCAGCCCTGCCTGCCCGCGGGCGGCTGCTCGGCGGCGACCCCGCCGAACAGCGCTCCCCGGTTGCGCCAGTTGATGCGCGCGTCGGCGCCGCGGACGTAGATCGGCAGCAGGTCCTCAGGCCGCTGGGTCTCCTCTCGGATGAACCGCGGGAGCGCAAGCTCGACCAGCGCCTCCGGGCTGGGAAACGCGTTGGAGTGCGACCCGACCTCCGCCCCGGTCGCCTCCAGCAGCGACCGGTTGGCCACCGCCCCGTCCCCGATGCACAGCACGTCATCCACAACCGCCTCGATCTCGCCGGCAAGCTTGCCCACGGGACCCACCCGGTACTCCGTCATCCGCTGCACTCCAGCGGGAACGGGGCGGTAGAACGCCCAGAACAGCTCACCCCTGCGCGCGTCGAGCACGCTGGCGATCAGCCGCCGCGCATGACGAACCCGGTAGGCGAGCAGGTCCAGGGACGCGAGCCCCACGACCGGCAGCCGGCGGGCGTGGGCGATGGCCTGCGCGGTCACGACGCCCACGCGCAGCCCGGTGAACAGGCCCGGGCCCAGACTCACCGCCAGCCCGCTGACCGCGTCGAGGTCGAGCTGCGCATGGCGGAGGCAGAACTCGATCGCCGGCGCCAGGAACTCCGCATGGGCACGCCCGCGCACCACCGTGGCGCTCGCGACCGTGCCGTGCTCGGTCGCCAGGCACACGCTCGACTGCGCGGTGGCGGTCTCGATCCCCAAGACCAGCATCGTCTACGCCCCAGATCCGCGCCAGCGCTGCAGATCCGCCGAAAGCCCGGCCATGCGCCGTGCCCAGTCAGGGCCATGCGGGCGGATCACCACGACGCGCGGCTCGACGTCGGCGGCCTCGGCGCACAGCCCGGCAGGGTCAGGCAGCCGGAACTCGACCTCAAGGTGATCCACAGGCAGCAGCGGACTCATCGCGTCACCCCACTCGATGAAAGTGACCCAGTTACGGTCCAACGCCTCCTCATACCCGATATCGAGCACCTCCTGCAGGGTGGACAGCCGGTAGACATCCAGATGCAACACCGGCAGCTGCCCTTGATACTCCCGGCGCAGCACGAACGACGGGCTGGTCACCCGGCCCCGCACCCCCAGCGCGTGCGCGGCGCCCTGCACGAAACAGGTCTTGCCAGCCCCCAGCTCGCCCGTGAGCGCCACGACGTCACCAAGGCGAAGCGCTCCGGCCACGGTGGCGGCGATCCCGCGGGTCTCGGCCGGCGACAGGCTCTCCAGCTGCAGCTGCAGCGCCATCTCCTACAAGCTCCTCACACGCTGGTATCTGACTCGTAAAAAAGGCCGGTCCCGCAGGCGGACTGGTACCCCATCTCCGACTTGGGGGCACATACGCCCCCAAGTCGGAGATGGGGTAAGCCGGCAATGCTCAGCACCGCAGGCGCCATGGGATGCTGTGCTGCACACTCCGCCGGGCCTGGAGTGTAGACCCGCAACCGCTAATGTCGGAGTCCATGACCAAGATCCGGATAGACGCCCTCGGCGGGGGCGTGCTGCTGCTCACCCTGGCAGATCCCGCCAAGCGCAACGCGATGGGCTTCGAGATGAGCCGTGAGCTGGTCGCCCTCTTCGCGACGCTGCGCGCGGACGGCGACACGAGCGCGCTGGTCGTCACCGGCGAGGGCGCGGCGTTCTGCGCCGGCGCGGACCTCCCCGAGATGTTCGGCGAGACCGACCGACCGACGAGCGCGACCCACGCGCGCCTCCACAGCTACTACCAGGTGTTCCTCGCCGTCCTGGAACTCCCATTCCCAACCATCGCCGCCGTGAACGGCCCCGCGGTCGGCGCCGGGCTGAACCTCTCCCTGGCCTGCGACCTCCGCATCGCCGGACCGAACGCCATGTTCGGGGCGACCTTCGCGCGCATCGGGCTGCACCCGGGCGGCGGCTGCACATGGTTCCTCGTCCGCGCCTTAGGCGCGAGCCGGGCGCTGCGCACCCTGCTGCTCGGCGAGGAGATCGACGCTGACCGCGCCGTCGCCTGGGGGCTCGCCGACGGTCCCGAGGACGACTGCCTGACCGCCGCCACCGACCTCGCCGCCCGCATCGCCGCCCTCGACCCCGCGCTCGCCCGCTCCATCAAGCGCACCGTCCGCCTCGCCGCCGACACCGGCGACCTCGGCGCCGTGCTTGAATACGAGACCTGGGCCCAGGCCGCGTCCGCCGCCTCCTCCCCCCTCCTGCAAGCCTGGGTCGACCGCTTCCGCCCCTGACCCCGGCCCGGTCACACCTGCACGATCTCGACGTCGGTCCCGACCGCCGCCGCGAGCAGAGCCAGGTCGTCAGGATCGGAAGTGAGGATGGTGTCGCCGTCACCGGCCAAGAGGACGAGCGCCGCATCGACGACGTCATGGGCGCCGGTCAGTGCGAGCAGCACACCAGCTCGGCGACCGAGCTCTTCGCCCAAAGCGGCGATCCGCGTCCAGGAAAGGAGCCGGGCGAGCAGGGTCTGCCGGCCAGAACCGCCCCGCCACACTTGGCCTACGACACCGTCGTGAGTGACCGCTGTACACACGGTTGTCCAAGCGCCTGACTGGCGGGTTTCGCCCCGGCCCGACAAGCCGTGCCAGACCTGGACCTTCCCGAACAGGATTTCGGGGCGTATGTGCCTCCAAATCCCTGTTCGGGAACCGACTAGCCCCGTTTTCCGCACTGTGGTGCCTTATTTACCGCCGACGAAGCAACCAATACGCGCTGCGCAGCAGGAGCAAGAGTTGGAGCACCTGGGGGCTTGCCCTCAGCATCCGCAGGCGCCTCCAGCTCTGCTGGCGCCGCGCCACCGTCCGGATCGGAGCGCGGGTCAGTCACTGCGCCGCCCGCTCGGCCGCCAAGTGCGGGGTCGGGTCAGTGATCAGCTCCCGGCGCCCATCCCGCCGCCCGACCTCAGCGAGCGCGGCGTTCGTGGCGATCCGGTACAGCCACGTCGAGAACCGCGAGCGGCGGTCGAACCTCCCCGCGAACCGCCACGCACTCGTCAGGGCCTCCTGCCGCGCGTCCAACGCGTCCTCGACGTGGCCGGTGACCACCCCCGCGCCCTCGCCCGCACTCCACGGGGATGGTCCGCCAGCCGGCACTCGCGGACCACGCAGAACACTCACAGGTTCACCCACACATCCGGGTCCACACACGCGCTTGGCCCCGACGGTTTGGCCGGGTCATCCAGCGGTGGATCCTCGGATCCACCGCAAGAGCCACCACCTCCGGGCTTCATACCGCGCGCTCGCAAGACAGACGGCACTCCAAGCGAGCTGGCGGTCTCTTCAGTGGTCGGGGAGCTCTCGGGTCTGTAGGCAGGGTCCGGCAGGTCATGACGTCCACAACGAGCAGATCGGAGCGGCATGGATCCGCTCGTCCAATGGGTAGCTGTGGGGTCCGGCGTGCAGCACGAGGCCGCATACCAGACGCTCGCCGAGCTGGTCACGGAGCCAAAGCAGATGGCGGGCGTCGGAGCGAGTCACCGTGGCTGCCGCTTTCACCTCGATCCCGATGATCCTGGCGTCCGCGAACTCGACGATCAGGTCGATCTCGCGCCTGCCTTCGCGCTGCCGCAGGTGATAGAGCCGTGGCGCGTGCTCGGACACCGTCAGTTCCGGTCGAAGCTGCGCCAGGACGAAGCTGTCCAGCAGCCGGCCAAGAAGGTCTGGGTCGCGGAGTGCGCTGGTCGCGTCGATGCCGAGCAGCGGCCCGACGAGCGCGGGCTCCACAAGGTGACGTTTCGGCGCGCTGGTGAGGCGGGCGAGGCGGTTCGTGCTCCAGGCGGGTACGGCGTCCACGACGAGGGGGCCGCGAGCAGCCGGTCGTAGCCGACCGCCGTCAGGCGGTTGATCTGCGCCGCCTCGTAGAGCGTCTTGTGTTCGGGCACTCCGGCGATGTTGGCCGCCCAGGCTTGCAGGTACCGGCGCAGCCGCACGGGGTCCCGGCCCCCGTCGACCAGGGCGCCGTCCCGCGCCACGATCTCATCGACGTAGCTGGCCAGCCACCGCCGACGCAGCCGGGCATCGGGCTGAAGCGCCGCCTCGGGCAGGCCGCCACGGAGCGCCGCGTCTACGTAGCCGGCGAGGTCGGGCGGCTGCGGCGGAACTCGCAGTGCGGTCGTGGCATGGTCGGCGATCCGGTCCAAGATGGACGGCGCCCGCGAGTCCCCGACGAGCTCGCGCTGGCACAGTCCCCACATCGCCAGCCGCACCGCGCGTCCCGTCGCCGGCCACCCGGCGGCGGTGAGGTCGGCCTGCGACGAGCCGGTGATGATGAAGCTGGCAGGGCGGGGATCGTCGTCGACCGCGCGCTTCACGGCTCCCAGCACCTCCGGGACCAACTGCCACTCATCGATGAGCAGCGGAGTGTCGCGGATACGCAGCGCCAGGTCAGGGTCCGCACGCACGGCCGCCGCGTCGGCCGGCCGGTCGAGCCGCAGCATGTCGGCAACGTGCCGCCGAGCCGTGGTGGTCTTGCCGCACGCCCGGGGACCCACCACGAGCACGGCCGGCAGCCCGGAGGCCAGCTCTCTGAGCAGAGGGTCTACGAGACGGGGCACGTAGTTCACGGGGGGCAGAATATCGCTCTCACCCATCTGTCAGTGATGCTCTCGCACACGTAGCACTGTCGTTTTCGCACACCGACCACTGTTGTTCTTGCCCAGCATGGGAAGGACACCGAGGCCCGTAGCCTCGAACACCGTGCCACGAGCGGGATCAAGGTCTCCGACGCGCAGATGGCCGCCTTGCCGTTGACCAAGCACGAGTTGGACCTCGGCCTGGGACCTCTGACCTGACGCTGGTCTACACCGTCAAAGACCGCTGAACCCCGCAGCAATTAAAGGACCGTGTCAGGAGGTCTGGAGTCAAGTTCTGCGGATCGGGTTGCACGCCTTACGCGTCTCTCCGGGGCCGGTTTTGTGCTGGATCGCGGCGGTATTCCGCCGCGATCCAGCACACAACTGCCGTCAACCCGCGCGCTGCCGCCCCTCCCGTCCATGCCTCGTCGGGCCGGGGCGAAGCCCCGTTAGACTATGGGAGGTCGGCGGGGAGGATCTCGAAGCTCCCACCCTGCAGCGGTCGCATCACACGGAAATGCCGCTGGTCGAACGTCAGGATGCGCCGAGTGTCGAACCGAGCAGCGAGCACCACGAGCGATAGGTCCGACAGACCGGGACGGAGATCGGCATATTGTTCATCCAGCGCACGTACGGTGTCATAATCGCCAGGTTTCAAGCACTCGACACGGAAGGCACCCCCTGCAAGATCGTTGAGGAACCGCCGTCGAGGACGCTCTCCAAACCGGGCGCCAACCAGGTAGTCGACCTCTGCCGTCACTTGAGCGGACATGATGAGCAGATCACTGGCGTCTTTGAGCAGTGCTTGGACCCGGCGACCATGAGCCGAGGTGGGATCTGCGGTCGCAACGAGGGGGCCGGCATCAACCAGGGTCGTCATTCGCCGAAGCCGTCTTCACCAAAGCCTTGCAGGAGTTCATCGTCGTCCATATCCGCGATCGAGTCACCAAACCCGAAGCCGCGCTCTGCGCTGTTGAACAGCTCGAACTCGCGGTTGGGCGAAGCAGGCTCGTAGCGGGCGATCGCGGCGCGGATCACCTCGGACTGGGACCGCTGCTCGACCTTGGCGATCCAGGCGAGGTGACGTCGCTCGTCATCCGTCAGGTACACGCTCGTCTTGTTCATAGATATAGGGTAGTGTGTAGGGTGTCAGCGGGCAAGGCGGTGGCGCTTGTACGGGGATACCCAGGGCGAGCCGGCGATCATGAAGCGCCATGCAGTGTCCGCCGCGGCTGCGACACCCACGCGCGGGCCGGTCTCGACCTCCGGGCGGCAGCCGTCGTCCGCAAAGCGCAGCGGGCCGCCGTCGCACAGGTCCCGGCCGCTGTCCTCGCGGGAGAGACCGAAGGCTGCGGCGAGCCGCGCCGGACCGCGCAGCAGGTCGCGATCCGCCACCCGCTCGCCCCGCCGGCCGCGCATGACCTCAAGGCCCGAGATGGGCTCCGCGGCACGCAGGAGGCAGCCCTCGGCGACGCCGTCCACACCCGTCGACACATTCGCGCACCAGTGCATGCCGAAGGTGAAGTAGACGTAGGCGTGGCCGGGCGGGCCGTACAGCGGCTCGAGACGGGGGGTGCGCCGGCCGTAGGCGTGGCAGGCGGGGTCGTCCTGCATGTAGGCCTCGACCTCGACGAGCCGGGCGACGAGCCCGCCGGCCGCGGCGATCAGGAGCTTGCCGACGAGGTCCGGGGCGACCACGGGTGCGGGGCGCGCGAAGAAGCCCCGCTCAAGCCTGGACACGCTTCGCCTCGACGAAGGCGAGCAGACCGTCGAGGTCCCGACAGTTGAGCACTCGATCGGGTGTGGCCCAGCCGCGCTGGGCTGTGGCCACGCCGTAGGGCATGTTGTCCAGGTCGCCGACGCGGTGGGCATCGCATGAGATGGCCAGAGCGGCCCCGCCGTCCACGGCTCGGCGGACGAACTCCCCGGACATGTCCAGCCTGTGAGGCGACGCATTGACCTCCAGCGCCACGCCATAGGTGGCCGCCGCCTGGATGATCGCGTCCAGGTCGATCTCATAGCCGGGGCGGCGGCCGATCTTTCTGCCGGTCGGATGACCGATGACGTGCACGGCTGGGTGCTGGATCGCGCGGATGATCCGCTCGGTCTGCTCCTTGGCCGGTCTCGTCATCAGGGTATGGACGCTCGCGACGCAGAAGTCGAAGGCGAGCAGGAAGTCGAGGTCGTAGTCGAGCCCCCCGTCGAGGCCGATGTTGAGCTCGGCGCCGTCGAGGATCCGCATCCGCGGGTAGCGGCCCTGCAGCGCACGGATCGCCTTCCGCCGGGCGAGGAACCGCTCGCGGGACAGCCCGTTCATCGGCAATCCCTCCGCGTGGTCGGTGACGGCCCAGTACGCGTAGCCGCGCGCGGCGGCGGCCTCGACCATCTCCTCCAACGTCGCCTTACCGTCACCGGACCAGTCGCTGTGGCCATGGAGATCACCGCGCAGGTCATTCATCTGCACGACTCGGGGCAGGCTGCCGGCAGCCGCGGCCTCGACCTCACCGGTGTCCTCACGCATCGGCGGGGGGACCCAAGCCATGCCGAGTGCGGCGTACACGTCCTTTTCGGTGCGGCTGGCGAGGCGCTCACCTGTGTCGCGCGCGAAGAGCCCGTACTCGTTCAGCGTGAGACCGCGCCGGACCGCGCCCTCGCGGATGCGGATGTTGTGCGCTTTGGAGCCGGTGAAGTAGACGAGCGCCGCCCCCCACGCGTCGGGGTCGACGACGCGCAGATCGGCCTGGATGCCGCGGACCGTGATGACCGAAGTCTTCTTGTCGCCCGCCGCGACGATGTCGCGGACAAGGTCCGAGGCGCGCAGCGCCTCCATCACCGGGTCGGGTTGGGTGCTGGCCACCAGCAGATCGATGTCGCCGATGGTCTCACGCATCCGCCGGAGGCTGCCCGCGTAGGCGACCTCCTGGACCTGCGGCAGGGCACGCAGCCGCGCGCACAGCTCGTCGGCGACCAACAGCGCGTCCGCGACGGGGACGCGGTCGGCGTCTTTGGCGCCTATGCGCTCCAGCGCCTGACGCAGGTTGGCCTCGGTCTTCTGGCCCAGGCCAGGCAGGTCGCGGAGCCGGCCGGCTTCGATCGCGTGGCGCAAGCCCTCGACCGAGTCGATGCCGAGCCGGGCATGCAGCAGCGTCGCGGTCTTAGGCCCAAGGCCAGGGACGCGGGTCAGCTCCACAACACCGGACGGCACCTTCTCGCGCAGCTCCTCCAACAGTCCGATCCGGCCTGTGTCCAGGTATTCGATGATCCTGCGGGCAGTCGAGGCGCCGATCCCCTTGACCGCGCTCAACTCGTCGCGCGGCACGGTCGACAGGTCCCTCGGCGAGGCGCCGATCGCGTCGGCTGAGCGCTCGTACGCGCGGACGCGGAACCGATCCTCACCCGACAGTTGGAGCAGCGCCGCGATCTGTCGAAACTGCTGCGCGAGGTCCTCGTTGATCCAGGCCATTCCCGGATCGTAGCCGTGGGGAGGGAGAGTTCAGGCGCCAGCCCCTTCAGATCCCCCGGCTCGGGCCTCCGGCAGGCTCTCTGGGTTACGGACACCTGGGACCAGCAACAGGGCGAGCATCGCGACGGAGCCCAACGCTGTGGCGCCGCGGATGACGACCTGCGGGTCAGCCACCGTGCCGAGGATGCCCGCGACCACCCAACTGGCGGGCAAGAGCCCGAAGGAGACCAGGCTGCCGACGCTGAACACGCGGCTGCGCAGCCCGTCCGGCACGAGGCGCTGGAGCATCGTGTTCCAGTAGATACTGCCGATGACGAACAGCCCACCCGCCACGAACGCCGCGATCATGCCCTGCCATGCGGCGGTCATGAGCCCGTAGACACCGACCGTCAAGATGGCGAGGGCCTGGGCGACGTACATGATCATGACGAAGCGCCGGGGCAGGTCATCTCGTTGACCGACCGCCGCGGACATGGCCATCATGCCGAGCCCGCCGCTCGCAAAGATCAACCCGAGCACGCGTGCCGCGCCTTCTTGGCCCAGGCCGAGGCCCATGTCAGCTTTGAGGATGATCGGCAGCAGCGCCTGGACCGGCCCGCTCCAGGCCAGCAGGCTCAGTCCGATCCCGACGATGTACGCCCAGCACCATGAGTGCGTGCGGACAAATCCCATGCCCTCCCGAACGTTCTCGATAAGCCTCGGCCCCGCTCCATTCAGCACGTCCTCCCGCAGCTTCGTCTGGACCAGCGACAGCATCGCCGCGGAGAAGAAGAAGGTCGCCGAGTCGATCAGGAACGCGATCGCGGGCCCAGTCGTGGCCACGACGAACCCGCCCAGGACAGGCCCGGCGAGGCGGAGCATGGCGGAGTTGGCGGCGGTCCAGAACGCGTTCGCCTGGGGCAGGTCCTCCGACGGGAGAAGGTCAGCCACGATCGCGTTCGCCGCCGGGTTGAAGAACGCATTGCCGAACCCGACCACCACGCCCACCGCCAGCATGTGCCACAGGTTCAGCGCTCCGACGGCCCCGAGCACCCCCATCAACCCAACGACAACCCCGCGGACGACGTCGGCGCTGATCATGATCCGCCGGCGCTCGAAGCGGTCGCCGGCCCAACCGCCGATCAGATAGGACAGCGCGGACGAGCCTGCCCAAACCGCCCCGACCACACCCACGGCGGCGGTGCTGTCTTCGGTGATGGCCAAGACCTGCAGCGCGATCGCGACGGCAAGGAAGCCGTCTCCGAGCAACGACATGACGGAGCCGACCGCGAGCAGCCGATAGTCGCGGTGCCGCAACGGCTTGAGAATTCCGGGCAGCCGGCGACCCCGCGCTTCGAAGGGCTCACGGGGAGATTCTGTCCCCGACACAGCCAGGGCACTTCCTTTCCGCAGTTTGGACCGACCCTGTCCACACTTGTCACGCGACCATTACCGTTCAGGATAAGCCGAAAAGCTCTTTCCGCGCAGCCCCCGGCCGGGGGGAAAATTCTACCCACAGCATGATCAACTCGACTTTCGTAGTTATGCTGCGGCTTGTTCCCTGGCCAGACGTACAGCGGTGATTTGTTCGGATGTGGGCTGGTCAGGATGTTGTGGGCGAAATTCGGCGGCGATCAGCGCCCCGCCGAAGGGCAGCGAACATGTCCGCCACCGACGGGTTGGCTTTACAGGCATACCAGCCAGCCCGTCGGCGGCGCTCGGCGACGATCTCGGGGGCTGTGCCCGGCCAGGGCGTACCACACGATGACCAAGCTGAGGCAGAGCAGTCCGAACGGCACGGTCCGCTCGACCGCCCTGCGGGTGCGGTTGCGGGCCTGGCCGACCCCCGCGGTCTGTTTGGCGTGGCAAGATCGTGACCTCGCTCGACCACCTGGCCGCGTACCGGGCGATGATGTCGACGGCGGGACTGTCCAGGTCGGTGGCGGCCAACGCGAGCCGCTCCGCAAGACGCACGAACGCTGGGTGCTCGCCGTGAACGCCATCGACGATCATGCCCGGGGCCGCGCGGATTAGGCAAGCAATGGCTTGGTACCGAGGAACTCAGCTTTCCTCCACATGCGGAGGAAAGCTGAGTCCTTCCACCGGCTTCGCTGACCTTACCTG
>JBOGEA010000098.1:0-16420 GCA_050743205.1 Egibacteraceae bacterium
ATCCAGCACACAACCGCGGTCAATTCCGCGCGCCGCCGGCCTCACCCGTCCATGACTCGTCGGGTCGGGGCGCAGCCCCGCTAGACTCGGCGGCGAACACGGCCCCTGCCCGCCGTGCCTGCGCCACGACGCGCGTCACATCGTCGAAAGATCCTCGAGGACGTGGTGTCTCATCTGCCTGCGCCGTTCCGGCGGCTGACCGTCGCGACCGTGGTCGCCAGCCTCGCGCTTGCCGCGATCGGGGGCGCGGTGCGGGCGACGGACTCAGGGCTGGCGTGCCCGACGTGGCCGGGCTGCTTCTCCGCAGGCGATTTCGTGCCGCCAGCGGGTCTCAACGTGTGGCTGGAGCACACGCACCGGCTGGTGGCGGGGCTCGTCGCCTTGATGATCGCGGTGCAGCTGGGCTGGGCGCTGGTCCGGTTCCGCGATCGGCCGGCGATTGTGTGGGCCGCAGCGCTGGCCGCCGCGCTCGTGATCGTCCAGGCGCTGCTGGGTGCGGTGGTGGTGCTGCTCAGGCTGCGGGCCGAGCTGGTCACCGCGCATCTCGGCCTCGCGATGGCGCTGGTGGGCGTGCTGCTGTGGCTGGCCGTCGCGGCGGCGGGAAGGCCAGCCCTGCCCCGGGGACCCCTGAGCCGGACGGCGGCAGCCGCCGCCGGGGTCACCTACCTGCAGATCCTCGTCGGCGGTCACACCTCGGGGGTCGGATCGGGCCTCGCGTACATCGACCAGCCCCTGCTCGGCGTGTTCGCCGTCGGTCCGATCACCGGCGAGGCGGCGGCGTTCAACGTCCTCCACCGCGGTCTGGCCGTCCTGGTCCTCGCCGGGGTCATGGGTCTGGCCGTACGGGCACGGCGGTCCGGCGCGTCCGGCTGGGTCGCGCGCCTGCCGCGGATCGCCGCGTGGCTGGTGACCCTGCAGATCGCCCTGGGCGTGGCGAACCTCGCGAGCGGCCTGTCGTTCGCCGCGGTGATCCCGCACCTGGCTGTCGCCAGCTGGATCTGGGCGGTGCTCGTGCTCGAGGCGCTGCTGGCGGCGCGGGCGCCCATGCCGCATCCGGCCGCGGATCGGCCGGTGCCCGTGAGCGCCGCGTCATGACGCAGGCCGCGGTCGTCCGGGCCTACATCGGGCTGACGAAGCCACGGATCATCGAGTTGCTGCTCGTCACGACCGTGCCGGCCATGGTCGTGGCCGCGCGTGGCCTGCCGGACCTGTGGCTGGTGGTGGCGACGCTCGTCGGCGGGACGCTGGCCGCGGGCAGCGCGAACACGCTGAACAGCTGGTTCGAGCGCGACATCGACGGGGTCATGCGACGGACCTCGGCCCGCCCGCTCGTGCGCCACGCGATCGAGCCGCGCGACGCGCTCGTCTTCGGGCTCGTGCTCGGCCTCGCGTCGTTCGTGTGGCTGGCGGCGCTGGTGAACCCGCTGGCGGCGGCGCTCGCCCTGGCCGCGAACCTGTTCTACGTGCTGGTGTACACGATGGGCCTCAAACGGCGCACCAGCCAGAACATCGTGATCGGTGGGGCGGCGGGCTGTGTTCCCGTGCTGGTGGGCTGGGCGGCCGTGACCGGCGAGGTCGGGCTGCCCGCCTGGGCGCTGTTCGCGATCGTGTTCACCTGGACTCCGCCGCACTTCTGGGCCCTCGCGCTGCGCTACCGTGAGGACTACGCCCGCGCGGGCGTCCCGATGCTGCCCGTGGTCCGCGGCGTCCACGAGACCGCCCGTCAGATCCTGCTCTACACGCTCCTGATGGTCGCGGTCACCCTGCTGTTCGGCCCGGTCGGCGGCATGGGCGTGATCTACCTGGTGGCCGCTCTCGCGCTCGGCGGGGTGTTCGTCCTGCACGCGGTCCGCCTGCTCCGCGTCCCTTCTGAGCAGGCGGCGATGCGGCTGTTCCACTACTCCATCACCTACCTCGCCCTGCTCTTCGCCGCCATGGCCGCCGACGCCATCCTTCTGGGCTCGTGACGGTCAAAGACGCCGACCGCCGGGTGGGTCCGGTGACGGGAGCGGCCCTGGCGTTCGCGCGGCTCATGGACCGGGTGTCTGATCTGTTGGGGGGCATCTCGACGTATCTGGTGATCGTCCTGGTCCTGGTGGGTTTCGCAAACGTGCTGCTGCGCTATGTCGGCGAGGCCGTCGGCCGAAGGCTCACCAGCAACGACGTGATAGAGGCCCAGTGGTATCTGTACGGGATGGTGTTCCTGCTGGTTCTTCCGTATGTGCTGCGGCATCAGATCAACGTGCGGGTGGACTTCTGGTTCGCTGATTTTCCCGCACGGCGCAAAGCGTGGATCGACATCGTCGGCCACCTGCTCGGGCTGCTGCCCTTCGCGCTCCTCGGCATCTGGATCTCCTGGCCGGCCGTCCGGAGGTCGTGGCGCATCGGGGAGACCACCCCAGAGGGCGGTCTGCCGCTCGCGCCCATCAAAACGTTGATCCTGGTGGCGATGATCCTGCTGTTCCTCCAGGGGTTGGCTGAGATGGTCAAGCTGGTGGCCGTCCTGCGGGGTGTGGAGATCGAAGAGCGCGAGGCGGTCCGCGACGTCCCGCTCCGGATCGAATGAGGGAGAGACGCAGCGCGTGGAATGGCTCGCCATCGTCATGTTCGTGCTCTTCCTCGGCCTGCTGCTGGCCGGCTATCCGGTCGCGTTCTCGTTCGCCGGCACCGCGGTGGTGTTCGGACTGTTGGGCATCGCCCTCGATGTCTTCCCACTGATCAGCCTCAACCTGCTGTTCAACCGGTGGTTCGGGGACACGGTGAGCAACTTCGTCCTGGTGGCGATCCCGTTCTTCGTGTTCTTGGGAGCGGTGTTCGAAAAGTCCGGGCTGGCGGAGCGGCTGCTCACCACCATCGGCCTGCTCATGGGGCCCCTGAAAGGCGGGTTGGCGCTGGCCGTGGTGATCGTGGGCACGGTCCTGGCGGCCTCCACCGGGGTGGTCGCCGCCACGGTGATCGTCATGGGCCTGCTGTCGCTGCCGGTGATGCTGCGCTACGGGTACGACCCCCGGCTGGCGACCGGCGTGATCACCGCCTCCGGCACGTTGGCCCAGCTCATCCCACCCAGCCTGGTGCTCATCGTGATCTCCAGCCAGATGCCCGACGTATCGGTGGGAGAGCTGTTCGCCGGCGCGCTCATTCCCGGCCTGATCCTGGCGGGCCTGTACGCGCTGTACGCGGTGGCCATCGCCTACCTGCGCCCTGGGGTCGCTCCGGCGCTGCCTGCCGAGGCCCGGACCCTCAGGGGAGTGGCGCTGGCCAAAGAGACGCTGATCGCGGTGGTGCCGCCGCTCCTGCTGATCCTTGCGGTGCTGGGCAGCATCTTCTTCGGCATCGCCACCCCCACCGAGGCGGGCTCGGTCGGCGCGGTGGGCGCGTGCGTCCTGGCCGCCTTCAACCGCACCCTCAGCTGGGGAATGCTCAAAGAGTCCGCCCGCTCGACGGCCAGGATCACCGGGCTGGTGCTGCAGATCCTGCTGGCCTCAACATTCTTCGCGCTGATCTTCGACCGGCTGGGCGGTCAGGACCTCATCACGCAGTGGCTCACCAACGTCCCCGGCGGCTTCTGGGGTTTCATCATCGTCGCCAACATCGTGGTGTTCTTATTGGGCATCAACCTGGAGTTTCTGGAGATCAGCTTCATCGTGCTGCCCCTGTTCGTCCCGGCCGCTCAAGCGCTGGGCGTGGACCTCACCTGGTTCAGCGTCATGATGGCCGTCAACCTCAACATCGCCTTCATCTCCCCACCGGTGGGTTTTTCGCTGTTCTACCTCCAGTCGGTGGCCCCCCCGGAGGTCAAGACGTCTGACATCCACCGGGGAGCGCTGCCGTTCATGGCGCTGCAGTGCGTCGCCCTGCTGATCGTGGCGCTGTTCCCTCAGACGGTGTCCTGGCTCGTGAACGCCCGCGGCCTCAGCTGACGAGTCCGCCGGCGGCGCGGCGGACCCGTGTGATCTGCCCTGCGGCACATCACACTGACCTACCAGATGTGCAGCTTCCCTTCGGATACGAAGGAAAACCGCACCCGAACCGGTGATCTCACCGAACGAGGTCTCGACCCCGATTGCGCCACTTCGCGATGACCCGCTGCCCATCTTGGGCATCGTCCTGCGCTGCGCTTTCGTGGGCGGGATCGGCACCGCGATCCCGAGTTGGGCCATCTCGGCGGCGAACGCAGCGTCGTTGAACCCTTTGTCGCACAACAGCCACACCAGCCAGTCCAGCCCGTCGACCAAATCGAGGGCGACCTCTCGCTCGTTGATCGCGGCGGGCACGATCGACCAGGCTCTGACCAGCCGTGAGCGTCAGGATCGCCAAGCGGAACCCACAGAACCACTTGGCATGCGCGCCGTCGCGGGGTGAAGCGGAGCACATCGGTGTGGACTGAGGCCACCAACTCCCTCGCCGTTTGCCTTTGCCTGTTCAGCCATCCCTGAGTATGGTGTCATCGCTGATATCGTCACGGAGGAGAGGTGCGAGACGATGGCGTTTCCGGTCCGCGGTCTTTCGCAGGACGTGATCGACCGGCTGGATGCTGCCGCGGCTGCGAAGGGCGTGAGCCGCAACGCTTACGTGGTTGAAGTATTGACGCAGCATGCCCGCCAGGTCCGACCAACCGTGACGCGGGAGTCCTTTGCCCGTGCGGCCGAGCTCGCCTCCGACCTCGGCGATAAAGAGCTCATGCGCGCGGCGTGGTCGTGACCGAGTGGCTGATCGACAAGTCGGCGCTGTGGAAGCTGCCGCGTTCGCCTGACTATGACCTGTGGCTTGATCGCATCAATCGTGGGCAGGTATGGGCGGGGCTGCCGACCTGGTTGGAGGTCGCAGTGTCTGCTCGCGATCCGAAGGACTGGCGGACGTTGCGGGATCAGCTTCTCGGACCTCTTCTCCAGGTTCACGCCACTCCTCGCTCTGAGGCGTTTCAATGGAAATCATGGAGGCGCTCATCGACCAGCGTCTCCACCGCTGCGTACCGCTGCCCGATGTGATGGTTGCCTCGCTGGCGGTCGTGCAGCGGCTCAGCGTCGTCCATCACGACCGCGACTTCGACCGCATCAAGCAGGTCTACGGCGCACCCGACGCGGAATGGCTCCGGCTGTGAGGCTCGGGAGCAAGGAAGAGTCGGCCCACGATGCAGCGCGGCTCCTCGGCGTCGACCTGTTCAGGAGCAGCCTGTGCGATGGTTTCCGCAGAACGCTTGCACGGTGTCCCTGATCGAACGGCTTTCGAACGAGGCCTGGGCTCGGCGGCGGGCGGCATGAACACAGCGTGTGCCGAGCAGCCTCGCTTACAGCGACAACACCCGCACTTCAGGGAAGCAGTCAGCAAACCGGGTGAGGTCCTCGAAATCGCCGGTCAACACTCGATCGCCTCGCCGAGAGGCGGAAGCCATGACGAGCGCATCGATGGTGTCAGCGCGTCCGGTCGCGGCGAGGGCCTCCCCAGCACGTTTGGCCAGCGCGTCATCGATCGAATCCCGATTCGCGTGATCGTACAGATCCCGCAGAAGCGGGGACAGGTAGGAGCCGCCACGCCAGGCCTCGGCAATGACAGGCGTCGGTATCGTCACCATCATCCGGTTGACGATCGCCGCCTTGATCAGCGCTACAGCCCGTCGTTTGTTGCGCTCGACGGCGATCAGCGCGCCGCTGTCGAGCGTCAGCCCAGGAGTTCGGTCCATGCCCGCTGCAGCTCCTCGTCGGTGATTTCCCCGTGCTCGGCTTCCCATTGACGGATCGCCCGGAGCAGCCGCCGGCTGCGGATCTCGCTGGCGCAGGCCGCGTTCACGAAGCCGGAGATGCTGGTCCCTTCGGCCTTGACCTCCTCGGAGATGGCGGCGAGGACGTCGGGATCCACTGACACGGCGATCTTTTTCTTCGACACAGCGCTCATACCACGAAGAATACCAGTGGTAGTCATCCGTGGACAAGGCGCCGTGTAAGCGGCTGCGAAGAGCCGCGCGGCGCACCGCCCTCTCGGGTTGGCGCTCAGCTGGCTGATCTGTGAGGTCAGGCTGGGGGTGGGGCGGCGTAGTCGAGGAATGCGCGCTCCGCGACGCCGAACCAGCGGTGGATGGAGTCCCGGAACGTTCGCCATTCGCTGTAGATCTCCCCGAACCGCCCCTCGCTGGCAGAGAGTTCGTCGAACAGCTCCAGTGAGGCGGTCTGGGCGGCGTCCATGACCGCTGTGGGGAACGGTCGCAGCTCGATGCGCTCGTTCGACAACAGATCGGCCAGCGCCGCCTGATTCTGAAAGTCGTAACGGGCCATCATGTCGAAATCGGCTTCTTTCGCCGCCGTCTTGACGATGTCCTGATAGATGGACGGGAGCTGGTTCCACTGGTCAAGGCCGATTTGGACCTCCAGCGAGGGGCCCGGCTCCCACCACCCAGGATAATAGTAATATTGCGCCACCGACGGGAAGTCCAGTTTTATGTCATCGTAGGGTCCCACCCACTCGGCGGCGTCGATCGCCCCCGTCTGCAGCGCTTGGAAGATCTCGGCGCCGGGCAGCGTCTGCACGGTGGTCCCCAGTTTTGCAAAGACCTGGGCGGCCAGACCGGCCGTGCGCAGGCGCAGGCCTTGGAGGTCGGCGACCGAGTTGATCTGGCGGTTGAACCACCCGCCCATCTGCACACCGGTGTTGCCGGCTGTGAACTGGATGACGTTGAACGTCTCGGCGTAGAACTCCTGGAGCATCTCAAGCCCCCCGGCCTGGTAGAGCCAGGCGTTCTGCTCCCGATACGTCAGCCCGAACGGCAGGGCGGTGCCGAACGCGGTGACCGGGCTCAGCCCCACGTAGTAGTAGGCGGCGGTGTGGCCCGCGGGGATGCCGCCGCTCTGCACCGCTTGGAGCACCTCCAGCGCCGGCACGATCTCGCCGCCTTCCCGGGCGGTGACCGTGAACCGCCCGCCGGACAGGGCTGCCACCCGGTCCGCGAACGTCACCGCGCCGCCGTAGATCGTGTCCAGCGACGCCGGCCAGCTGGTGGCCATCTCCCATTCGACCCGCGGCAGGTTGCGCTCACCCGCCGCCTCTTCGGCCAGGCCGCCAGCGTTGCCGCCGGTGCAGGCGGACAGCCCGACCGCCGCCGCCCCTGTGGTGGCCGCCGTGAGGAACCTTCGTCTCTCCAACCCTTTTCCCCTTCGAGTGCGGTCATGATCGCGGGATTCGCGCTGAGCCAAGAATCGTAGTCCTATACCTCCATGATCCATCCTCGGAGCAGCAGAGGCGGCAGGGCGGCGAAGCGGCGGCTGGAGGTCGGCGCCGACGACGAGGCAGGGTTGACGCGGGCGCGTGAGCGGCTGCTCGGCGACCACCGTCGGTGGTTGGCGCAGCGCGGCCTGGCCGAAGACGACCGAGCGGCGCGCAATCTCGTCGACCTGAAGTGGGGATACCTGGACGGCCACCTCGGCCGGTGGCGGGTCAGTGACCTGCATGAGATCCTCCTGTCCCTGTTCCCCCGCAAGGTGATCCTCGACGCCGGTGATGTTCCCACATCCTGCCCGCGGTCGGCCGGTTCTTCGAGTTCCTCGACGAGGAGGGCCTGCTCGCCCGTGACGGCGACCCGCTGCCGCGGCTGGTCAGCGCGCTTGAGGGCCTCGCGGACCGGTTCGTTACGGGGATGTGCGATCAGGCCAGGTTCGGCGTAGCGAAGTCCCTGGCCACGGCCATGACGAAGGAGGGCGTCGACCTCGCTGACCGAGCAGCCGTCGATGCCTGGCTCCACGGCTTCAACGCCCGCTCGCCTGACGACAGGCAGCGCCTTCTTCAGGGCGCCGGGACCGTGCTGCCGCCGATGGCGCTGCCCGGCGACGACGATCTGGCTGCCCA
Source organism: Egibacteraceae bacterium (assembly GCA_050743205.1). Classification (GTDB taxonomy): domain Bacteria; phylum Actinomycetota; class Nitriliruptoria; order Euzebyales; family Egibacteraceae; genus JBOGED01. The sequence goes on from JBOGEA010000098.1 coordinate 7,834, forward strand.
GGCGCTGGCGACCCCGGTGATGCGGCAGCTCGCGGGATTCCTCGCATGGATCGGGGATGGCTGGGCGCTGACGCAGAAAGGCAACCTGCGGCTGGCCGATGGCAAGGAGCTCGTCGGCCTGCTCGGCACCGGTGACCGGTTCGACGAGGCCATCGGTGAGCGGACCTACAAAACGGTCAGCACGGCCGACCTGCCCGGGGTCGACCTCGCCTACCGCCTGTCGCTGAAGGCCCGCCTGGCGCGCAAGCAGCGAGGCTCGGTGCGCTGCACGAGGCGCGGCTCGCGGCTGGCTGATGAGCCCTTGGGCACATACAAGGACGTCGTGGCGGCCATGCTCGACCTGGGCCTGGCCACAGGGGCCGCGCGGGCTGGCGGGGCTGGTGGGTGGGCTGCCTTGAGGAGGGAGGGGCCGAAGGTCTTCTGCGCTCGTTGGCCCGGGTCGACGAGCCGATGCCGCTGCCCTTCATGAGCGAGGCAGCGCAGAAGTGGCTGGAAGCCACTTACGACCTCGACTCGGTCCCGGAGGCATCGCGCGCCAGCCTGCCGGAGTCGGTGGCCCGGACGATAGGGGCGATCGTCGACCGCCTCGGCTGGCTCGGAATCGCCTCCCGCGACGGCGTGGTTGTGGAGACCGACCTGTGGGGGCACGAGCGGCGTGTCGGCGGCCAGGTCGCGCTGACCGACCTGGGCCTTTGGTATGCGCGGCCGCTCCTGCGCGCCGAAGGGTACGAGGTGCCCACTCCCGGCGATCTCGCCGACGCCCCGGCGGCCGAGCTGCTCGACGCGATCGCGACGTGGCCGCGCGACGCCGGGCTCCAGGCGCTGGACCTGTGGCGGAACGGCCGTCTCTGCGCGGCCGACGAGCTGGCCGACGCGGCCAGGGAGGCCACCACGCCGGATCGACGATCGTTCGCGCTCCACGTGCTGGAGGAGTTCGGCGAGGAGGCGGAGCCGGCCGTGCGCGAGCTGCTGCTGGAGGAGCCGCCGCTGCGGACATTGGCCGCGGTGTGGCTGATCAAGCTGGGGTTTGAGAAGCCTGAGTCGTTAGAGCAGGAGGAGGACAGTCCCGCCGCGACCGTCCAGTCCCTCGCGGTGAGGCTCCTGTCGGGGGGCGCGCGGGCCGTGGGGGAGGCGTTCGAGGCCTCCGCCGACGTCGGCCAGCAGATCGCCATGCTGGAGCGCCTGTGGCGCGTTGACGACCCCCACACCGAGCCGGTGCTCGAAGCGCTCGCCGCCGCCCCGAACCGCCAGGTCGCCAAAGCCGCCCGCAGAGCCCTCTTCAAGCGCCGCACCTCCCACCGCTGACCGGGGGGGCTACCGTGGGCTACCGTAAGCGCGTGGGGCTGGGTTTTCAAACACGTCCTGAGGACGTCCTGAGATGGGAGGGAACCACGATGGCGCACACCGCCGCGTTCTCCGCGTTCGTTCGTGTGCTGCGCCGAGCACGCATCCAGAACCTGGCCGCAAGGGGTGAGGCCCTGCCCGTGCCCCTGGGAGGCAGCCAGGTTCGCTGGCCGCGCCGGCGATTCATGAGGTCGACCGCCGTCGCCACCGCCGGGCTTGCCACGGCTGGCAAGGAGGATGCGGGTCGGCTGCGCTCACCAGCTCATCCGCGGTCGCGCTCAGCTCAGAGGGCGGACCCAGGATCGCGGTCGTCGGCGGTGGCCTCGCCGGGTTGAACGCCGCCTGGCAACTGCGCAAGCTCGGTCACCAGGCAACGGTCTACGAGGCCCGTAACCGCCTGGGAGGGCGTGTTCACTCCATCCAGACCGCTGAGGGCCTGGTCCTGGAGCTGGGCGGCTCGTTCGTCAACACCGACCACGCCGACATGCTCGCGCTGGTCGACGAGTTCGGTCTGGAGCTGTTCGACCTCTCGCGGGATGCGGCCGGCGCACTCGCGCCGGAGACGGCGTACTACCTGGACGGTCGCCTGCGGCCCGAGGCCGAGGTCGCAGACAAACTGCGGGCGCTTGCGGAGCAGATCACCGCGGACGCTGACCTGCTGGACGCCGACTACGCGGCATACCTGCCGAAGTTCGACGGGCAGTCGGTCGCCGGCTATCTCGACGCGCATGCGGACAGGATCCCGGAGCCGTGGGTGCGAACGCTCGTAGAGCAAACGATTCGCACCGAGTATGGCGTCGAGCCGGAGGAGTCCTCGGCTCTGCAGCTCCTCTCCGTCCTGCCCACCGTCGATGGGCAGCGAGTGGAGCTGGTCGCCAGCGATGAGGTCTTCGTCATCCGGGGCGGCAACGGGCGGCTCGTCCAAGCGCTGGCCAATGCGCTGCCCGGCCAGATCCATTTGAGCCATGTCCTGACCAGGCTCGACATCGACGAGGGCGGGTATCGGCTCGCCTTCCGCCATGGACCGGACGGCGGAGGGCAGGGCACGACGAGCACCGTCGTCGCCGACCGCGTCATCCTCGCGATCCCCTTCACCTCACTCCGTGAGGTCGATGTCCGCGTCGACCTCCCAGCGGGCCTCCAGCGCTTCATCCAGAACGTGGATCTCGGGCGCAACGAGAAACTGTTCGCTGGCTTCTCGTCCAAAGTGTGGCGTGGCGCGAACGGGTTCGCCCGTGCGGTATGGAGCGACCTCGGGTTCGCCGAAGCCTGGGATGGCACACCACAGCAGACCGAGCGACCGGACGGGATGCTGACGTTCTACTTCGGGGGGAGACAGGTAGACCGACTGGACCAAGATGCCGCAGTGGCCGGCCCACAGCGCTTCGAGCGCTTCGAGCGGATCGTGCCGGGCTCCTCAGACGCTTCGACCGGCCAGTTCCTGCGCACGGACTGGTCGGGCGAGCCGTTCACTCGCGGCGCGTACACGAACCTCCGGCCTGGGCAGCTTACGAGCTTCGGTGAGTTTCTGTACGTCGAAGAGGATTCCGGGGAGCGGCAAGACGTCGCCATCGGGAACCTCGCATTCGCCGGCGAACAGCTCAGCGACGCCTACTACGGGTACATGAACGGCGCCGCCCAGACGGGTCGGCTGGCCGCGGCGTACGTGGCCCGCACCCTGGCACAGGCGCCGGGACAGTCCAGCTGAGGGTGGCCCCCTTCCTCGCCCGTGTGGCCTTCTCCACCACGGGTCCATCCGTGCCAGACTCCCGCCGGACAGGGCGAGCGACAGGAGGCCGTGATGGAGGAGACGCCGACCCGGCAGGTGATCGGGCGGCTGGCCCACAGACGCGGCGAGCCGCGCATCTGGGCGGCCGGGACGCTGCCTGCGGCGGGACAGCTGAGCCTCCTCGGGGACGCGCGCCGGTGCACGCTGACGGAGGTGTCCAGGAGCGGACCGCGCCAGTTCGATCCTGAGTGCCCCGATCGCGCCCAGCAGGGCGGAATCATGCTGCTGGCGCCCGCGCGAGGGGAGCGGTGCTGATGAGCCGTCAAGGGGCGCTCGGCCTCGGGCCGTTCCTCGATACGTTGGAGCGGCGGCTGGGGGAGCTGTCCGCCCAGGAACTGCGGCGCGCGCTGCTCGACCGCGCCACCCGCCTGCCGGCCGCTGAACGCGCCGGCTTTCTCGCGGTGTTCGATCGGCCGGCCGGCGTTCACAGCGACGGCGGCGCTGGTCAGCCGACGCTGCTCGACGAGATCGCGGCCTTCCTGGCCGATGTCGAGGCCGGCGCATACGTGGAGGGCTGGGGCTACGACCCCGACTACGGCGACCACCGCGCGTTCGGGGACGAGACCTGGACCATGGACATGGCCCGCCTGCTCGACCAGGCCGGCCACGCCTTCCTCACCGGCGACGTCGCGTTGGCGCGTCAGGCGTACGAGCGGCTGCTGACCGCGTTGACGCTTGAGTACGACGAGGGTGGCTTCCCCGGGGCCGGCACCCCGCAGGAGCTGCTCGGCCGCGACGTCGACGAGGCCAAACACCGGTGCCTGCGCGCCGTGTGGGAGGCGGAGCCGGTCACGGATCGCGCCGCCGCCTTCGTCGAGGCCGCCAGCGGTCTCGCCCACGTCGGCGGCCACCCCAGCCTCGCCGCGGTGGAGGCCACCCGGCGCGAGCCGCTGCCCGGCCTCGACGCCGTCCTCGGCGACCTCATCGCGCGGCTGGGGGCGGTCGACGCCACCCGGTACGGCTTCGCCGGCCAGGCCCTGCGCCTGCTGGCCGAGGCGACCGAGCGGCACCGCGGCGTCGATGGGCTCGGCGAACTCGCCCACACCCCAGGTGATGGGCAGCCCGAGGCCTCCCGCGACTGGGTGGACGGGCTGGTCAGAGCGGGCCGGCTCGCCGACGCTGAGGAGGCCGCCCGCCAGATGCTGGAGCTGCTCGAGCCGCACGGCCCTGTCCAGGCCACGATCGCCGAGCGCCTCGGAGCGCTCGCCGCGGTGCGCGGCGACGGACCGGCGATGCTCCGCGCCAGGCAAGCGGCCTGGGGCGCCGACCCGACGCTTGAGCGGCTGCTCGACCTCGTCGACGCAGCCATCGCGCTGGGCCGACGCGACGAGGTGCTCGCCGCTGAGGCCGACCGCGCGGGCGAGGGCCCGCTCGCCAAGCGGACCGAGTTGGCGGCCGGCGTCCTGCTGCTCGCCGGCCGGGTCGATGACGCCGTCGCGCTGCTTGCGCAGGCGAGCCCGCTCGGCTGGAGTCACAGCTGCCATCCCGGCCCCGTGGTCGTGCCGTTCCTGCTGGTCGGCGGCAGCGGTGCGGCATGCCCTGAGGGCTCGCTGCTGCATGAGCTGCTCGAGGGGGTCAATGCTGCTGGCTGGCTGCGGTATGACTTCGGCAGGGACGAGGGCGTCGATGCGTTCCGTGCGGCGCTGCGTGGCGCTGGCGGTGTGCCGCGTTCGCCTCTCGGCGTCCCTCGCGCCGACCTGTCGCTGTCGGGTCTGCTCGTGGACACCATCGAGCGGCGTGCGCCAGGCTCCGATGAGCGCGCCCGGTGGCTCGACGCCGCCCGCGTCCACGTCGAGGCCCGTGTGGACGCCGTCGTCGGCGGCAAGCACCGCGGCGCCTACCAGCGGGTCGCGCGTCTGGCCGCCGCATGCGCCGAGGCCCTCGCGCTCACCAGCGGCGCCTCCGCCGGGCAGCGGCTCATCGACGACGTGCACGCCCGCTACCCTCTCCACAGCGCGTTCCGCGGCCAGCTGCGATCAGCCTTCGCGGCCTCGCCACTGCTGGCCCCAACGCCAGCGCGCCCGCACTGACGATCGGCATCCGGTCGATCGCTGCCCTTGCGCGGCGCATGCGTGGGAAGGCAGGCTGACGCCGCCCCTGCATGACGCGCGGGAAGCTGGTGCCGGTGTGTGCTGCTCCCACCGCGGCAACACCCCGCACCGGGCGACGCGGTCAACGCATCACACGGGGTCGCTCAATGATCCCTGCCCTTGCCTGGCCGGCGGCCGGGCGGGGTTTGGAGGCTGATCACTTCTGTGTGGGCGAGCGTTCACAGGCGTCGCGTACGGTGTCCGGCGTCGGGCGGCGGGAGAGAGGGCGGGATTGTGGGTACAGGGCGGCGCGGGCGCGGGCTGTGGATCGTTGCGGTGGCGTTGGCTGGAGGGATCCTGCCGAGTGGTGCGGTGCCGCTCATGGCCGGAGAGGCCATCGGCAGCCCGGGGGGCCGCTTCGTACGAGTCGCGCACTTCCCGGTGTTCTCCAACTCCGACGTTGGTGAGGCCACGGTCGCCGAGATCGTCGACGTAAGCGAGGACGGCGGGACCCTCGTGTACACGGACGCCGAGCTCGGGGCGGTGGGTTTCGTCGATATCACCGACCCGGAGGCCCCGCGACCCGGCGGCATCGTCCGGGTCGACGGCGAGCCCACGTCGGTGTCGGTCACCGGCCGGTTCGCCCTGGTCGCGGTGAACACCAGCCCCTCGTTCGTCGAGCCTTCCGGACACCTGGCCGTGCTCGACGTCGCCTCCCGGACGGTGGTCGGGCGGCTCGACCTGGCAGGCCAGCCCGACTCCGTCAAGGCCAGCCCCGACGGCCGGTACGCAGCGGTGGCGGTCGAGAACGAGCGTGACGAGGAGCTCGGCGACGGTGAGCTGCCGCAACTGCCCGCCGGGCTGCTGCAGATCGTCGATCTGGCCGGCGAGCCCGCGAGCTGGAGCCTGCGCGACGTAGACCTCACCGGGCTCGCCGAGTACGCCGCCGAAGACCCCGAACCCGAGTTCGTCGACGTGAACGAGCGCAACCTCGCGGTCGTGAGCTTGCAGGAGAACAGCCATCTCGCCGTCGTCGACCTGCGCAGCGGTCGGGTGACCAGCGATTTTCCTGCTGGTGAGGTGACCCTGGAAGGGGTGGACGCGACCGCTGATGGCGTGATCGCGCTCACCGATACGATCACCGTGCCGCGTGAGCCGGATGGGGTGGCGTGGCTGCCGGGCGACCTGATCGCCACCGCCAACGAGGGCGACCTGTTCGGCGGCAGCCGCGGCTTCACGATTTTCGAGGCTGATGGGCGGGTCCAGTTCGACACCGGAACCGCGTTCGAGGAGCTGGCGGTCGCCCACGGCCACTACCCAGAGGGCCGCTCCGACGCGAAAGGCAGCGAGCCCGAGGGGATCGCCTTCGGCCGGTACGGCGACGCCGACTACCTGTTCGTCGGCTCAGAGCGCGGCAGCTTCGTCGCGGTCTACGGGCTCGCCGGTGCCGAGCCCCCCCGCTTCGAGCAGGTGCTGCCCGCTGGGTTGGGACCGGAGGGAGTGCTCCCGATCCCGGAGCGCGACCTGCTCGTGGTCACCGCGGAGGTGGACGACCCGCCGTCAGGTATCCGGGCCGTCATCTCCATCTACCAGCGCCAGCCGGGGCCCGCCGCCTACCCTGACATCATCTCAGCCGAGGACGAGCACGGCGTCCCGATCGGCTGGGGGGCGATGTCGGGCCTGGCGGGCGACCCCGCGGACCCCGGCACGGTCTACGCCGTGTGGGACTCGTTCTTCGCGCAGAGCCGGATCTTCACGATCGACGTCGGGCGGGACCCCGCGGTGATCACCCGGTTCGTCGCGCTGTCGGGGGGCTCGGGCGACTACGACCCCGAGGGGCTGGCGGTTGCGCCCGACGGCACGTTCTGGCTGGCGAGTGAGGGCGACGAGGCTGGCGCGCGCCCGAACCTGCTGGCGCGCGTCGGCGCCGATGGCGCGGTCCTCGAGGAGGTGGGCCTGCCGGACGACGTGCTCGCCTGCAGGGCGGCGTCGACGAACCGGGCCACGCTGGGCGCCGGGTTCGAAGGGCTCACGATCGGGCTGGACGGCAGGCTCTACGTCGCCCAGCAGCGCGGCTGGGACTACACGACCCCCGAGTGCGAGGACCTCGACGACGACGCTGGCGGCCTCAACGCCCGAGGGGAGCCGCTGCGCAGCCGGATCTGGGTCTACGACCCCGCCACCGCGGCGTGGGACTCGATCGCCTACGAGTTGGCTCCTCTCCCGGCGCTCGCCGGCTGGGTGGGACTCTCAGAGATCACGGCGCTGCCCGACGGGACCTTCGCGGTGCTCGAGCGTGACAACCTCACCGGGGCGTTCTCCGAGTTCAAGTCGCTTGTCCGCGTCGACCTCACCGGCGACGGCGGCCAAGTGGTCACCGCTGGCGAGAAGACCGCCCGCGACGTGCTCCCAGACCTGCGCGCCACGAACGGCTGGATCCACGACAAGCCCGAGGGCTTTGCCGTGGCCGCCGATGGCAGCACCTACCTCATCACCGACAACGACGGGGTCGATGACTCGTCCGGCGAAACCCAGCTCCCGCGGTTGGGCGACTGGCAGGATCTGTGGCCCAGCTGAGGGCCCTATGCCCGCCGGCCCCGCGGAACGACGAGGACGATCATGCGCAAGAACTGGCCATAAACGGTGATACCAGTCGTCACCCGCAGACGACAGTCGAGTTTGTGAGTCTTGACCGCCGGATCCGACGCTCAAGACTCACAACCTCGACCCCGGCCGGGCATGCCGACCTGACGAACCGCCGGATGCGGACCCGCATGTCCGGGGGTGGGGGAGGCGGGGCAAGCCGCCTCCGTCCAGCAGTCTTTGGATGGTCTCACGACCACGTTGCTACGTCACGCTTCATCACCATTCGTTCCGCAGGAGCGGCCTGTTCCTGAGTTCGAGAAGGAACGAGTCCTGCTCAGGCCGGCTCCAGTCCCGCGGAGAGCGGATGACCGCTTGGACAGGTTTCCTCAGGCGCCGCTCGGCGCGCTCAGCCGCGTCGTAGACCTCGTCCCTGTCGGGGGTTGCGACGATCAGCACATCGATGTCGCGGGGTGGCGGACCAGGCTGGCCCTGGTACCGAGCCGCCCATGAGCCGAAGACGCAGACGGCGGTGATCCCCTCGACTTCGCTCAGCTCCTCGGCGAGCACCGGGGCCGGCCCGAAGGTGAGCAGCAGCAGGTCACTGAGCGGGCCGTAGATTACGCTGTCGGTGTTGGCCCGAACAAGCCGTGTGGCCCCGACTGTCCTGCTGGTCACGATGCCGGCCTGCTCGGCGCGAGCGATCTCGCGGGCCACGGTTGGCGGGGACGTGCGGACACGGCCGGCGAGTTCGCTGAGAACGTGTGTTTGAGAAGCGCGGCCTTGACTTGCGGGCGAAGCGAAGCGGAGCGCGGTTCAGGCGGCTCGATGCCGCCTGAAC